>RDYF01000157.1 GCA_004293285.1 Verrucomicrobiota bacterium
GTGCGCGATCACAATGAAGGTCACTACGTCACGCAACTCGAGTACCAAGCGTATCCGCAGTTGGCGATTCGAGTAGGTCAGAAAATTTTGTTAGAAGAGTGCGAGCGCCATGGGGTTTTAGGGGCAGCGGCGATGCATCGGACAGGGTTGCTAGCGATCGGAGAAAGTGCTGTGATTTTGGCCGTTGCTGCTGAGCATCGCGGTGAGGCATTTGCGGCGGCGATGGCTATACTCGAACGGCTAAAGTATGAGCTGCCGATTTGGAAAAAAGAGACCTATGTGGATGGAGCCATCGAATGGGTCGGGCCAGACGAAAAACATGCGCTGACAGGCGAGGTCGACCATGCTGCGCCAGTGTGGAAGGCATCGATTGAACAAATTTGGATTTCACCTGGACATGATTTTCGCGGAAGACATGGCCAAGAGCGCGAGGATCATGGAGTTCTTGCGGTGGAGAGCGTCGAATGCGTGCCGGGGATGGGCTTGCGGGGGGATCGGTATTTTGGCTACAAGCCGAATTTCAAGGGGCAAGTCACATTTTTCGAGGCGGATATTGTCCGACAAGTACGAGAAAACTTTGGTCTTACTGACCTTAGCACCGGGGTGTTTCGGCGCAATGTTGTGGTGCGCGGCGTGCGCTTACGCGATTGGGTGGGTCGGCGTTTTGTGTTGGATGGGATTGAGTTTGAAGGGGTGGAGGAGTGCAAGCCTTGTTACTGGATGGACCAAGCAGTGGCTCCCGGCACCGAGAAGTTTTTGCTGGGCGAATGCCGTGGTGGATTGCGTGCGCGAATCTTGTCACATGGGACCTTGCGGAGTCAAGTCGGCCCCCAAAGTGGATCGGTGGATTCGCATGGTTAATGAGGAATTCTCCTTTACCCGCACGGGTTGCGCGGCTAGTTTGGGCGCGTTGTGCATTCTCTTCCGGTCGAACCTTCTCTTGATGCTTTTCTCGCTTTGTCGAAGTCGGGAAATGTGATTCCTGTCTACACTCAGCTGGCCGCTGACTTTGAAACGCCGCTTTCCGCTTATCTCAAGATCCGCGATGGCGCTCATGCGTTTTTGTTGGAAAGCGCCGAAAGCACGGAAAAAGGCGGTCGTTGGTCGATTGTCGGCAGCAAGCCGCGCCAGATTTTTTCTGCTCAGGGCAAGGAAATCACCGTCGAACGCGGCGGAAAGAAGCAGACGATTGTGGCGCCCGATGACGTTTTGGCCGAACTGGAACGGCAGATGAAATGCTATCGCCCTGTCCGTCACGGTGCCGTGCCGCCGTTTTGCGGGGGCTTGCTCGGCTACCTTGCCTACGATGCGGTGCGTCAGTTCGAGCCTAGCATCGGTGCGGCTCCGCAGGATGATTTGCAGATCCCTGATGCCCTGTTTTTGCTGGCCGATACCTTGTTGGTGTTCGATCACCGACTTCGCCGTTTGCTGGTCATCGCGAATGCTTTTACGGATGATGCGCAGTCGACAGAAGAAGCCTATCATCAAGCTCGCGGTCGCGTGGAAGCGATGGTGGAAATGCTCAAGCGCCCACTTCATGTGCCCGCTCTGAATGGCCTCACCAGCCCAGCTCCGCTCTCGGCGCAAAGCAATACGACGCAAGAGCAGTTTGAGGAAAATGTTCGTAAAGGAAAAGAATACATCGCCGCAGGGGATGTCTTTCAGTTTGTCCCGAGTCAGCGTTTTGAAACGCCTTTCTCCGGCACTCCCGTCGATCTCTACCGCGCGCTGCGCCATGTGAATCCCTCGCCTTACATGTTTTTGTTAGAGCTTGGCGACTTTGCTTTGGTGGGCAGTTCGCCCGAAGTCCACGTGCGCTCGATCGCCGGTCGCATTGACATCCGACCGATCGCGGGTACGCGTTGGAGAGGCAAGACGGTGGAGGAAGACGATGCCCTGGCCGCCGATCTTCTCAATGATCCGAAGGAACGCGCCGAGCATTTGATGCTCATCGATTTGGCCCGCAATGACGTCGGTCGCATTGCTAAGCATGGTTCGGTGAAAGTCGATGACTTCATGATCATCGAGCGCTACTCGCACGTGATGCACATTGTTTCGAATGTCACTGGCTCGCTCGATCCTTCGCACAGTGCCTACGATGTGCTGCGTGCGACCTTTCCCGCCGGCACCGTCAGTGGCGCGCCGAAGATTCGTGCGATGCAGATCATCAACGAGCTGGAGCCGACCAAGCGCTGCGCGTATGCGGGTGCAGTGGGCTATTTCGGCTTCGATGGCTCTCACGATTCCTGCATCACCCTACGCACCTGTTTGGTGAAAAACGGCAAAGCTTATGTGCAAGCCGGGGCGGGTGTGGTAGCCGATTCCGATCCCACTTACGAATACCAAGAAACCTGCAACAAAGCGCAGGGCATGCTCAAAGCCATTGCTTTGGCGAACACCTTATCCTCAGAATCCTAACGGCCATGTTGCTGATCATCGACAACTACGATTCCTTTACCTACAACCTCGTCCAGTATTTCGGCGAGTTGGGCGCGGAAATGAAAATCATTCGCAATGATGCGATGGACCTCGCTCAGATCAAAGCGCTCAAGCCTACGCGCATTTGCGTGTCGCCAGGTCCCTGCACGCCCAACGAAGCGGGTGTTTCCTGTGCTGTCATCGAGGCACTTGGTTCGACCACTCCCATCCTTGGCGTGTGCCTCGGGCATCAAAGCATTGGCCAAGTGTATGGTGGCGACGTCGTCCGCGCCGAGCGATTGATGCACGGCAAAACCTCACCCATTCATCACAAGAGCACGAGCGTGTTCCGTGGTTTGTCGAATCCCTTCGAAGCCACGCGTTACCACAGTCTCATCGTCAAACGCGAGACTCTGCCCGATTGCCTCGACATCACCGCCTGGACCGAAGAAGGCGAAATCATGGGGCTCGCGCACAAAGAATACCCCGTCCACGGCGTCCAGTTCCACCCCGAGTCCATCCTCACCCAAGAAGGCAAGCAGTTGCTGCAGAACTTCTTGGAGATGTAACCGTGGCGGAGGCGTCTCGCCTCCATGCCAAATTCAAATCCAAGGCAGGGAGGCAGACGCCTCCGCCACGTTGCTGCCCCCTAAGTTGTTTTGAATGGGTTGATTACTGTGATTCCGAAGTAACTCGTGGTATCTGATAAGTCCTCGCTATAGATGCGAGCGCAGCCGCTTGCTTCCGCCGCTGACACAATCATCGAATCCCACCACGAGAGTCCATAACGACGATTCACGGCATAAGCTCGGGTAATGATTGCCATATCGAGGCTGATGGGCCGCCACGCGCTCAGTGCCTCCACATCATCCCACGCTTCCTCGGGCGAGAGGCCTGGGTCGAGTTTCCGCGTGGCATTGACGAAAAATTCATTCAGCACCTGGATGGATAGTCTGCCACTACGATTGCCCCATAGTTCATCTAACAGCGCGGCGGCAATGGCTTGCTTCGCAGGCTCTGATGCATCCCTTGAGTAAAGCAGGATGTTCGTATCCACAAAGCAATTAACGCTCATAGAGGCTATCTCGCGAAGGGTAGGAAGCATTAGACGACTTCAGTGCTTTGATGGCACGGGCTTTGAAGCGCTCTCTCGCAATTTCATAGCTTTGTTCGCTCAGCATTTTGCGACGGAGTTCCTCTCCCAGCATGCGCGAGACACTCGTGTCTTCGCTTGCTGCACGAATCTTCGCCCACCGGAGAACATCCTCCTCTAGGGTAATGGTCACGTTTTTCATGTAGCACGATTTTCGTGTAACAGAGATTGTTTGTCAAGAATCGAAGTAGAGCTGTCAGCGCACGGCGATCAAGCCAGGGAAAGCCATGCAGAGGGGAACAGTTTTTCTCGAACCAGAAATCCTAGTGGACAGAATTTCCGAATTTTCTGAATGACCCGAGAAGGAGATGAATGAACATTCAGGAATCCTGAACAAAGCGGGATCGGGATGGTGGATCTCAGGAAGTTCGCCATGGCGAAATTCGGAAAAATTCTTTCAAAACCAGTCTCGATGGCCAACTGGCCTTGCTATCAGGGAAGATTCTCGCCCTTACTTGATGGCATTGTCCTGACGGCTATTGATCTGTCCTTGTCAAAGCTGGAGATTTTTGATGGGGTAGTTACGCTCTTGAGTAACTCATGAAAAATCCTCCGATTCCTGAAAAAATTGATGTCCTGCACGAGGGGCCAGCGATGATCATCCGGCGTAAGTGGTTGAGCTACACGGTGATTCCGTTGCTGATCTTTTGTATCGTTTGGGATTCGTTTTTGTTTTTCTGGTATACCATGGCATTGGGCGGGAAAGACTCACGTATTATGTGATTGCGATGTTTCTCAACAAAACCGACATCACCATCGCGCCGGATCATGTGTCGGTGGTAAGCTACCCTTTGCCATGGGGATTTCGCAAAATGGTCAAGCGTGAGGACATCATGGCCGTGCGTGTGAAATATCAGCAGCAAAATCAATCACAGGGTTCTTATGGCATTCGCTACACCGATCGTAGCAACCGCGAAAAAACTCTGATGCGTGGCGGGCTCAACGATGACCAAGCGGAGTTTGTCGTGCACCATCTCCGTCAAACCCTACGCTTGCCGGAGGAGGAGTGAGTGGCTCAGACGATCACTCGCTGTACCGATGGGCGATGGAATCAGGCGGATTGTTGCTGAATCACAATCGCTCTCACTAGGTTTTGTCGCGGGGATTCACCAGATCTTTTCGATGCCATATTTCAGAAACGCATCGTCTGAAGTCACAACGGCAAGCTTGTGATCTAACGCTTGTGCGATAATCATTCGATCAAAGGGGTCTTTGTGATGCATGGGCATCTCTTGCACAAGGCGACAGTGCAAGGGAACAATGGGGAGACATCGGACGCCCGATGCCTCCAAACGTGCGGAGAAAAATTGATCCCATGCATGAGGTAGAGTGAAAGATTGATATCCACTTCGTGACATTTTGATGCCAATTTCCCACAAGCTGACGATAGAGTAGTGCAAAGTGCAGTCGGATTCGATGGCGTTTTTAGCCCTTGGACTCAATAAGTCAGGCCTAAGTCCCATCCAGAGCAAGGCCATGGTGTCGAGGAGGTAACGGGCTTTCATGGTGATTGCTTGCCGATCGTGTTCCACTCATGCTTGCTCAGCTCAGGATAGAAATCCTGCGCAATGTCATCTTCCAAGTCTTTGTCGAAAAATCCCTCAAGATTTGGGGGTGCTTGACCGGGCATCAGCAGGCAGCCGAGGACATTTCTAGGAGCAGCAGGCTGTTCCTTGACGATGCGCACCACTGCTTTGTCACGCCTAGCGATCACGACCTCTTCACCCCGCTCGACGGCAGCTATCAGCTTTGATAGATGAGTTTTTGCTTCATGAATGGTCACTTTCATGAAAACAAATTAGTCAACATGACGAGGGAAGTCAAGAAGTCTCAAAGATACTTGCCGGAGGAGGAGTGAGGGGCTCAGACGACAATCGTCTGGGCGCGGTCGGGGCCGACGCCGACGAAGGCGACGGGGGCACCGCAGAGCTCGGCGAAGCCGTAGCTGCGGCAGGCGGTGGTATCGACTTGCCAGCCGGGGAGTTCTTCGTAAATCGGCACCGCGCGGTCCCATGCATCGCGATCGGCGGGAGGCAGATCGACGATTTTTCCATCGACATCATAGGCGGTGCAAATTTTCAGCGTCGCGTATTCATCGAGTCCATCGAGGTTGGTGATTGCCAAGCCCGTGACGCCATTGATCATGCAGGCAAAGCGCAGCAATACGGTATCGAGCCAACCGCAGCCGCGTGGTCGTCCGGTGGTGGCACCGAACTCGCGACCGAGGTCGTGCAGATACTGCGAAAGTCCTTCATCGCCCGTGGGGAAAGGTCCCGAGCCGACGCGTGTGGTGTAGGCCTTGCAAACGCCGATCACGCGTTGGATCGATGTCGGGGGCAGGCCCGAGCCCGTGCACGAGCCGCCTGCGGTGGTGTTCGACGAAGTAACGAAGGGGAAAGTGCCGAAATCGACATCGAGCAAGCTGCCCTGCGCGCCTTCAAACAAGATCGTTTTGCCGTCCTTCCATGCCTTGTGGAGCAGGGGAATGACATTCGTGACGTGAGGGGCGAGTCGGGCAAAAGCTGTGAGCACTTCCTCAGCCATTGAAACGGCATCGAATTGAGGCAGGTCAAACTGTGCGAGCACTTGGTTCGCATCGGCCACGCGATGCTTCACCTGTTCGCGGAAATAATCCGGACGCAGGAGATCGGCGGCGCGGAAGCCACAGCGATTGATTTTGTCCGCATAGGCTGGACCGATGCCACGTTTCGTCGTGCCAATCTTGCGGTCGCCAAGAGCTGCTTCGCGGGCGACATCGAGCTCCTTGTGGAAAGGCAGCACAATGTGGCAGCGGTCGGAAATGAACAACTTGTCCGTCGTGACTTTCACGCCTTGGGCTTCGACCTTTTCGATTTCGGCAACCAGGCCGACGGGATCGAGCACCACGCCATTGCCGATGACATTGAGTTTGCCATCCCAGAGAATGCCCGAAGGAAGCAGGTGGAGAATGTATTTCTTGCCGTGAGCGATGACCGTGTGACCGGCATTATTGCCGCCTTGAGAGCGCACTACGACATCGGCATCTTCGGTGAGATAATCGACGATCTTGCCCTTGCCTTCATCGCCCCACTGCAAACCCGTAATAATGGTATTCATCAAAATAGTTGGATAAATCAAAAAATGTTACTTCACCGAATCAATCATCGCCGCGAACTCTTCGAAGAAATACGAAGCATCATTCGGTCCTGGTGCGGCTTCGGGGTGATACTGAACGCTGAAGACCGGATGCTCCTTGTGGCGGATGCCCTCGACGGTGTCGTCGTTCAAGTTGATGTGCGTGACCTCAACATTCGAAGGCAGTGAATCGGGATCGACAGCAAAGCCGTGATTCTGGGATGTGATCGAAATGCGACCGCTGCGAAGGTCTTTCACCGGCTGATTGCCACCGCGATGACCAAACTTCAGCTTAAATGTTTTCCCACCAAAAGCGTGGCCGAGGATTTGATTGCCAAGGCAAATGCCAAAAATCGGTTTCTTGCCGATGAGTTGGCGCATTTCCTCGTGGATGTAGCCCAGAGCACAGCACTTCGGCTGCACTGGTGCGGGCGTTCAGCAACTCGACTTCAAAGCCCGCTTGGCGCAGGCGACGGAGGATGTTGTACTTGATGCCAAAATCAAAAGCGACAATGCGATGACGCACCGGCGGTAGCTCGAGGTAGTTCGTTTCCTGGCCGGTGCAGGCATTCGGGATGGTCCATTCGCGCGACTCGGCAGTCCACAGGAACGACTCCGGTGTCGAGACCTCTTTGACAAAATCACTGCCTTCCATCGGCGCCGATGCTTGGGCGTGAGCGACGGCTTCTTCTGCCGACATTTCCGTCGTCAGGCACGAGCGCATGGCCCCGCGGCCGAGCACTCCGTGTTCTTGGAAATAATCGGCGAGAGATTTGGTCGCGCGCCAGTTCGATGGTTGCGGGCAAAGTTGACCAATGACAAAACCGCGCACGTGGGGCGAGGCCGACTCACCATCAAGTTCGTTAATGCCGTAATTGCCGATTTCCGGATACGTCATGGCAACGATTTGACCACGATACGATGGATCCGTGATGACCTCTTGATAGCCCGTCATCGAGGTGTTGAAACAAATCTCTCCCGTCGTCGTCCCAGTCGCGCCGAAGGAAATTCCTTCAAAAGTGCGAGGAGCCTAGGCATTCAGAACCGAGGATGCAAGGGAAGAACGAAATTCAGGGGAAATTTTTGCCACAGCAGAAAAAAGCCCGTTTTTTAGAAACGATCGACCGCGAGTCGCTCCATGGCAAACCCCGGCTGATTCTCCGTCAAAAGATCGGCCACGATTTTTCCGGTAATCGGCGCAAGGCTCAGGCCCATCATCGCGTGTCCTGTGGCGATCAGCACATTTTCGTGACGTGGTGCGCGCCCGAGGTAAGGCATGCCATCGGGCGACACCGGGCGCAGTCCTGCCCATGGGGTGATTTCGGCAAAGTCTTCTTCGGAAAAAGCCGGGAAATACGGTTGCACCGAGCGGACAATGCCCTTGACTCGTTGCGGGTTGATTTTCAGGGAGAGATCGCCCACCTCCATCGTGCCAGCGAAGCGCAGGCTGCCATTCATGGGAGTGATCGCGACCTTCGCTTCTGCAAAAATCGAGCAAAGTTTCGGCAGTTGTTTCGGTTGCGTGAGCGTGAGTGAGTAGCCCTTGCCTGCCTGCAGCGGGAGCGAGGTGCCCAATTCACGAAGGATTTCCGCCGACCACGAACCGCCGGCGATGAGCAATTGATCGACGGCAAAACGTTGGCCCTTGCTGTGGATCGCGTGGACTTTTCCTTGGGAGTGCTCGATGCGGTCCAGCGATTGGCCGAAAAGAATTTCGCCCCCTGCCGCGCGCACGCGTTCGCGCATCACGGCGGTGAAGGCATTCGGATTCAAGTGGCAGTCATCCGGAAACCACACCGAACCAGCGACGTTCATGGTGATATCGGGATCCATTTTTGCCGTGGCCGCGGCATCCAGCACTTCGGCGCGCGAACCGAGCGAATGGGCCATTTCTGCCACTTCTGCCTCCTCGTCTAGGCCTTTTTGCGTGCGACACAGCATCAGCAAGCCACGTTGTTGGAAGTCGAAATCGGATTCTTTGGCGATCTCGGCAAAGAGTTCGCGGCTGCGGAGATTGAGATCGAGCAAAAGCTGCTTACAGGCATCGACATGAGCCGAGTTGGCATGTCGGTAAAACAGCCAACCCCATCGCATCAGCGCCGGGCTGAGGCGAGGTTTCACATAAAACGGACTTTGCGGATTGAACATCCAGCGCAGACCCTTCGCAATCATACCGGGGGCGGCGAGGGGAATGAAATGGCTCGGCACCACCATGCCGGCATTGCCCAGCGAGCAATTGTCGCCTTTTTCCGGTTCGCGTTCCCAGATCGTCACGCGATGTCCTTGTTGCAAGGCGTAGTAGGCGGAACAAAGGCCAATCACTCCGCCGCCGATGATGAATACGTGTCGATCTTTGCTCATAAAATTCGTCGACGCACGATGGCATGGAATCGTGCGAATGACCAGTCGATAGCCCGACGAATTTCGTCATCAGACTTCGCATCCGAGCGTGACATGGTCGGGGGTGTCTGCTAGCAATTGGCAGATGAATCGGTGGATTGCAGCAGCAGCTTACGAGTGGCCACCGTGCGACTTGCGGAGGTGTTTCAGCAATGCCCCGAAGTGGTGCAGTGCAAGGCGCAAGTGGAAAAGCAAACCCTGGCGTTGAAAGACGATGTTCGCGCCAAAGCGGTGGCGGAAAAAAAAGCCGAGATCATCGGCATGAACGACGAGGCCAAGCGCTTGATTGTGGCCTATCAAAAGCTTGCGGTGAAAGACGACAAAGCGCCGGAGTCGCAAAACCTGCGGGAGTATCGCAAGCGACGCAATTTGGCGGAATCGCAGTTGCAAGCGCTGAAGCTCGAGTTCGAAGAGTTTCAGAAAGAACAGCAGCAAGAAATCAATCGAGAAATGGCCAAAACCTATCGAGCGGTGCTCAATCGATTGACCGCACTGGTCAGCGACTACGCGCGCGAGCAGGGGTTCGATGTGGTTTACGATGTCAGCGGCAAGTCCCATGTGGGCCTGCCAGTATTGTTGTATGCCAAGCCGGGTTTGACGACGGATGTCACCGAGGCGATTCAAGCACTAGTGCGCAAGCCTGCGGCGGAAATGCCAAAAGAAAACCCCGCACCCGCTGAGGAAGCGAGCGCGGGGCCTGAAAAAAACTAGCGTTGGGGGATGGAGTAGTAGATTTGCTCCAACGCCATCACGGTGTAGGCGGTGGTGAGAACGGCATTCGATTCCATCCAGCGGCCGTTGTCATTGAACCACGAACCGTCTTCGCGCTGCGAGCGCAGCAAGCGTTCGCAAAGATCCTTGCGCCAGTCGACTTCCTTGCCATCGGCCGTTTTCAACTTGTCGATTCCTGCGGCAGCAAGCGCCTTCGACATGGTGTTGTAGTAGTAATAGAGCCCCTGAGCACCCACGCCGGGGTTTTCTTCCAGCGTGTAATTTTTCCCGAGCCATTCTTTTACCGCGACCACGCGTGGGTCATTGGCAGAAACTTGCGCATAGATCATCGACAGCAAGCCGGCATAGGACATGGAACCATACGAGCGCAGCGGCACGCGGCCATTGGCATCGGGCTTGGCGTCGACCTTGCTTTCATTTGGTCCATAAATGAAGCCACCCTTGTCCTTCGGGTCCTCGGTGGCCCATTCGCTGGAATTGCTTTCCTTGAGGTTTTGGCATCGCGATAGGAAGGACACTGCGGCATCCCAGTCGAGGTCGGGTTGATCGCCGTGCTTGCCGTCTTCAATGACCTTTTTCGAGAGCGCTAGTGCTTCGATAGCGAGGTAGGTGTTGGACATGTCCGAGCGGTCGTTTTTCGAGCCATAGCCGATGCCGCCATCATTTGGTCCATCGGCCTTACCCTTGACGCCGGTGTCCCACTGATTGTTGATCAAGTGCTTGCGGGCGCGCACGATGGCGGCTTCGAACGATTCATCGCCAGCAGAAGACAGAGCGGTGACAGCAGTGGCGGTGTTGTAGACCGATAGGCCGCGTTGGTAAATGCCACCGTCTTCCTTTTGTTGTTGAAGGAGCCACGAAAATCCCGTTTTCAGATGAGCGGGGCGCTCGCCGGGCTTGAGATTGGGGTCGCGCACTGCGGCCGTCAGCGCCAATGCGGTGAAAGCGGGAAGCTGTGGGTCATCCCAAAAGCCTTCGGGCTTTTGTTGTTTGGCGAGCCAAGCATTACCGCGAGCAATGGCTTGTTTCATTTCCTCTTGGAGCGACAGATACGGAGATGTATTGCCAAGAGCGAGGCTAGCAGTGGTGAGTAAGGCGATCAGTGATTTCATGGTTTCGCTGGTGATTGGTTTTGGGGCTGAGGTTGAATCAGGAGAAATACGTTCGTGCCGAGAGCAGGCATGCGCTTGGTGAAAGGAATCCACACGTCGTCGCTGAACTTGTCATCGCCGGCGTAGAGAAAGAGCGAGCCGCGACTGACGAAAATCGACGCGATATCGCCGGTTTGATCGGCGAGGAAAGAGCCTTCGTAGATCATCGAACCACCATATATCCAAGGAATGCTGCCCATCGCTTTGGAGGTTTTCTCATGCATGATCCAGTCGGACAGCGGAGCTTTCTGGGTTTTGCCTTCGGCCTCCCACTGAACTTGAAGTTGCACGCGTGCGGCTTTTTTTGTTGCTTCGGGCACCTGTGGATACTCGCCGCTGAGGATGCCACGTTCTTTTTCGATGGCATACAATTCTTCCGAGGCGACGTAGCGGAGCAATTTCATGACGACTTGGATGTCGGACGCATTGCATGACGTAATGAGCAGGGCTTCGTGGACTTTGCCCTTTTCCTGCACCACGGCAAACTCGAGCAGTCCTTCCGTCATGTTGATGCGACAGGGGACGCGGACTTCGCGGGATTTGGGATCGAAAACGATGTCGCCGTATTGCATCAGCCCATCGGCGCGTTTGGTGATGCTTGGTGCGGGTTTGGTCGCAGCAGGTTTGGGCTCGGTAGGAGGAACGGGCTCGATGATGGGCGGGGATTCCGCCCAAACAAGAGCGGAGAGGCTGAGCAACCAAAGAAGAGAGAGTTTCATTTTCATGTGATAACGAAGCTGAAGGGGAATTCTTGGCACAAATTACGATTTTTTTTCACAAATTTGAGAAATCCACCGTTCCCAAGCGCGGCGGGTGATGGTGCTTTGCAGCCACAGCGCAGGGTCTTCTTGGCTGGGAAGTTCAAGCAATGGTTGCAGACCAGGCTGATTCGTGAGCGAGTCGCGGATGAGTTGGTAGAGATGCTTGAGAAGGAGATTCTTCTGTTCCTCGGCGACGTTCGTGGTCAGGGGGAGCGATGCGGTTTTGGTGCTGCCAGTGCCTGCTTTCGTGCCGCTGAACCAGAGGGCGATGGGTTGACGCGGGGCATCGGCCCGAGGCGGTGCTCCGGCTTTGAGGGCGAGCTGGCATTCCATCAGTCCAGCAGACGAGTCGTTCAGCAGTAAGAGAATTTCCTTCAAAATCGGTTCTAGCGTGGCGGCGTGATCGCGATCGCATTGCACATGCCATGTCACTTGATGCGTTGTGAGTGGATCGACATTCCACTGCGGAAGTTGCGGGCGCAGACGGAGCATCGCTTTGCGGGCGAATTCGAGCTGCTCAGGCAAGGGCGTCGACGCATCGAGCACACGTTCCCATGCGAGCAGGGCGTATTGTGTTTCGCCACGCAATTCCAATTGCGTCGCGGCCTCGATCAAGACATCGCTGCCGCGTGCTGCGAGCGGCATGAGAGCATCCAAAGCGGGCGAAACTTTCACATCGCCCAGATCCAGGGCATTCGGGTCAGGGGTCGCGGCGACAGGAACTTCGACATCGGGATCCGGCACCGCGAGTCGGGTGGGTTTGACCTTGATTGCCTTGCGTGGTTCTTCTGGCGCGATGGATCCCGTGGCTTTGAGCTCCTCATTGAACTGCGTGCGGATTTCCGCCAGCGTCGTCTCCGCGGGCGGAGTGAGGAAATCGTAGCTTTTGGTGCCGAGCCACCAAATGGTGCCAATGGTGAGCAAAGAAAGGGGCAACGATAAGATCAAAGGAACTCGCACGGGCGCAGACTAGAAGGCGGATGGGCTGAGAGCAAGTAAGATTGAGGGCATGGCACGCGGGCAACAAAAAAGGCACGGAACAAACCGTGCCTCTTTCGAAAAAAGATCAGGTAAGCGATTACGCGTCGGCGGACTTCACCAAGGTCGCACGCTTGCCCACGCGGGAGCGCAGGTAGTTGAGTTTCGCACGACGCACTTTGCCGCGGTTCGTCACCTCGATCTTAGCGATACGGGGTGTGTGAACGGGGAAAACGCGCTCTACACCTTCGCCGTAGGAAATTTTGCGAACGGTGAACGAAGAATTGATGCCGTGGCCTTTGCGACCGATGACCAGACCGGCGAAGATCTGAACGCGCTCTTTGTGAAGTCGGCGATGTCCGATTTCAGCTGCTCGTTTTCGATTTTAGCGATGATGTTCATGGTCGTAAGTAGGAGATGAATGTGAATGTTCTTGGGTAGCGGCTCAACCAAAGAGCGGCGCGAGGGGCGCGCAAGCTAGAGGTTTTTCGCTGCGATGGCAACTGTGAATTTCAATTTTTGGCGATTTTTTGTAAAAATCATGGATTTTGCTGCAAAAACTCCAGTGCCGCAGGGCTTCCAGGGTGGATGGTGCGGTAAAAGCAGGAATTGCGACCCGTGTGGCACGCGCCGCCGCCCGCTTGTTCGACGTAGAGGATGACGGCATCTTGGTCGCAGTCGGTGCGCATTTCGATGATTTTCTGGATTTGTCCCGAGGTGGCGCCTTTGTGCCAAATTTCTTGGCGCGAGCGCGACCAATACACGGCCTCACCTTTTTCGAGTGTGAGGCGGAGCGACTCGCGATTCATCCAGGCGAGCATCAGCGGCTCGCGAGTGTGGGCATCGATGGCGACCGCTGCGAGCAGTCCGTTTTCATCGAATTTTGGCGCAAATTCGAGGCCGTCTTCGATTTGTTTTTTATCAATGCGAGGAGCAAAGCAAGAGCAGGAATCGTCGTTCACGCGGGCAGGTTAGAGCAGAACGACCGATTGGCAAGTCAGAAGCATGCTGGATGAAGGTACGCAGATCAAGCTGGGGAGTGAGTCTTCCGTGATAGGATGGCAAACTGGTGATCGAGACTGGTTTTGACAGAATTTCAGAATTTTCAGAATTTCGTTATGGTAAGCATCCCGTGTTGCACCATTCTTCTCTTGATCGAGAAGCCATCTGTGAAATCTGTGGTTCAACGGGTGGCGTGAGAATGCCGATAGAGTGACAGACAATTGGTGAGTCTGACGGCGAATTTTTGACAGGATGGACAAGATTTTCAGAATTTTTTAGGGGACGGATTGCCGGATGGGGAGGAATGCACGGAGATACAGCTGGGGAGTGATTCTTCCGTGGTAGGATTGCATCGTCTGAATCGCCACCAGGCAGAAAAAAAGCGCTCGCTTCCGCAGAAACGAGCGCGATCGAAAGAAGGCGACGAATTACTTCTTCGGCATAATCGGGCTGGCGAGATCCTGCAAATCGGAGGGCTTGACGTTTTTCGCTTCGCCATTGAACGAGAAATTCGTTGGCTGGTAGGGGCCTACGAAGTCGATGTTCAGATCCGGCTTGATGTCTTTTTCCATGCTCAGTGTCCAGAACACGCCGTTGAGAACCATGCGACGATAGTTGTCATCGAGCATGTCCTGCGAGGCTCCTTGGGTGCTGTGGAAAACGCGACCTTTTTTGCCGGAAGGTGAGGTGTATTCGCGCGTCCAAGTGCAGGGCATCGGTGGACGTGTGGCATCGAGATCCGCCTTCGGATCCATCGACACCATGGGCTGGCTGTTGGCGATGACGGTGAAATCAGGGCCCGCAATCGCTTCGTAGGCACCTGCATAGACATAGGCACCATCTTTCACTCCGCGCAAAATCGGATGACTTTTCTGCGACTCCACCAATTGAATGCGTGTGGCTTGCTTGTGATTTTCGCCGTAGTGACCGATCCAGGTATTGCCGAGCACTTGGTGGCCGAAGCCTTTTTCGTAGCCTGCGACCTTGGAGTCGTAGCTGTATTTCGCAATCGGACTATTGCCCTTGATTTGGAATGCGTGCGAGGAAGTGCGCAGGCCTAAGACCGGACCACCGCGTTCGAGGTAATCGATGATGGGCTGCATCTGCTCCACGGATGGATGAAGGAAACGTGCGAAGACAAAAAACAAATCGGCATCTTTCAGGGCTTCGATCCCAGGAAGGTTCGATGAGCCTGCTTGGATATGACCTTTGCCATCAATGCCGAACACGACCGTGCAGCGGAAACCATGATGCTTTGATAAAATCCGTGCGAGGGCCGGGCAGGCTTCTTCGCTGCGGTATTCGTGATCCGATGCCAAAAAGACAATGTGCTTGCCCTTGCCGGGGCCTTCGCCGCCTTCATACACCAATTGAGCCGTCGCCACTGAAGAACACATCAGAGCGGAGAGTAACGTAAGGAATTTCATAGCAGCACTGAAGCTAGCGGGCTGGGCAAACGCATTTTCATTTGTTGATCTTGCGACGCACGACGTACCGTGGCGGCGGATTGCATCCGCCATGCCAAAAAAATCGTTCATGGGCCTGGCGCTTGGAAAGCGCCGCCACGTATGGACGATCAATCAAGCGATTCCTTTTACCAACTTTTCTAACCCCTCCATCATGCGCGCACGCGGACAGCCGAAGTTGAAACGGACATGCTGCGGTACGCCGAAAAACGCCCCATCGGAGAGGAAAAGCCCCGATGCTTTTTCCCAATGCGTTGCCGGATTCTCCCAACCCAGAGCGCGGCAATCCATCCAGCTCAGATAGGTGCCTTCGTTCCAGTTCAGCACGATTTGTGGCGCATGGGCCGAAAGATACGCATGCATCACGCGCTGATTTTCCGCGAGATACGCCAAGAGCTGCTGACGCCATGGCTCGCCCGACCGATAAGCCGCCTCGGCGGCGTAGTAGCCGAAGGTGTTGATTTCCGATTGCGTGTGACCCCGTGCCGCGGTGAAACGGCGCTTGAGGGAATCGTGGGTGATCACCGCATAGGCAATCCCGATGCCGGCGATGTTGTAGGTTTTCGACGGCGAGAGCAGGGTGATGATGCGATCGTGATACTCGGCGGGAAGTCGATGCCCACAAATGTGCGGCGTTTGGGTTTCGTCGAAAATCAGATCGCAGTGAATTTCGTCCGAGACCAGCACCAGATCGTGGCGTTGGCAGAACTGGGCGAGTTGCAGGAGCTCATCGTAGGAAAAAACTCGACCTAAGGGATTTTGCGGATTGCTCAGCAGAAACAACTTGGTCTGTGGCGTGATGAATTTTTCCATCGCTTCAAAGTCGAAGGTCCATCGACCTTGCTGCTGCACGTGAGGAATGCTGATCAGCTCCACAGCGCGGGCATCGTGATGGACATTGAGAAATGGCGGATACGAGGGCGTGCAGGTCATCACCGCCTCGCCTGGTTGGCAAAACGCTTTCACCGCGAGCGATAGCGCGGGCACGAGGCCGCCAAGCCAGACGATGTGATCGGCGGAGACCACGACCTGATGTCGGTCTTGCAGATACTGCAATGTGGCATCGATCAGCCCCTGATGAGCCTGTGCATAGCCATAGATCGGATGTTTCACCCGAGCGATGAGCGCCTCTTGAATTTCCGGGGCCGAGGCGAAATCCATGTCGGCCACCCAAAAAGGATCCAGTTCGGGGCGACGATCATACTTGATGTTGCCCTGGCCACGTCGCGGAATCACGGTGTCGAAATCGTATTTCATGTCCTGAGGCAACGCTGACGCATAACGCGCGAAAAATCCAGTCGATATTCCCGCGCTGACACGCGGCATGATGCTTGACGGAGCATTTTCCTGTGATAAGAACGGGAAGCATGCGACAATCATTGACGACATTTTTCTCCTTTCTTGCCATCCTCAGTTCGAGCCACGCGGACATTGGCGTGAAAAAAATCGCCGAGGGCTTCCAGCGCCCGGTGTGGGTCGGAGCGCCCAAAGTTTCCACCAAGCAGCTCTGGGTGATGGAGCAACACGGTGCCGTCACCGCCATCAAACTCGATAGCGGCGACAAGAAGCTGATGCTCGACATCCACGATCGCGTCAGCCGAGAAGGCAATGAAGAAGGCATGCTCGGACTCGCCTTTGCGCCGGATTTTCAACGCAGCGGGCGTTTTTACATCAACTACACCGACAAAGAACACTTCACCTGCATCTCCCGTTTTGTGCTGAAAAATGGCAAGGTCGATGCCGCGCAAGAGGAAGTCATTTTGCGCTACAAACAAGATTTCCAAAACCACAACGGCGGCTGGCTCGACTTTGGCCCCGATGGCATGCTTTACATCGGCAATGGCGATGGCGGGGCAGCGAATGATCCCAAACAGCGTGCGCAGGACATGGAATCATTGCTCGGGAAAATTCTTCGTCTCGATGTCTCCCCAGCGAAAGGATACGCGATTCCTCAAGACAATCCCTTTGCCAAAAGCAAAAAGGCCAAGCCGGAAATTTGGTCCTGCGGCCTGCGCAATCCCTGGCGTTGTTCCTTCGATCGTGCCACGGGCGATTTCTGGATTGCCGATGTCGGCCAAAATCACTGGGAAGAAATCAACGTCATTCCCTTCCGCGATGCTGCGGGTGCCAACTTTGGTTGGCGACTGCGCGAAGGGGAGGTCGCCACTCCCGCTGGCGGAGTGGGCGGGGAAAAGCCATCGCCCTGTGTCGATCCGATTTACGTCTATCGCCACGGCTCTGGACCGACCGAAGGATTTTCCGTGACCGGAGGTTTTGTCTATCGAGGCCCGATCAAGTCCCTGCAAGGCCGCTACATTTTTGCCGATTACCAAAACCCGCGCATCTGGTCATTCGTGGCAAAGAAAGGCAAAGCAACCGATTTCCAAGATCACACCGATGCCCTA
>RDYF01000235.1 GCA_004293285.1 Verrucomicrobiota bacterium
GGTGGGCTGCATCAACCTTCACGCCTCGCTCTTGCCAAAGTATCGCGGGGCTTCGTGCATTCAAGCCGCCATCGATGCCGGCGATGCCGAAACGGGCATCACCGTGATGCACATGGTCAAACAGCTCGATGCCGGTGATGTGATTTGTCAAAAGAGGCTTCTTCTCGATGGTCGGGAAACGGGCGGCAGTTTGCACGATGCGCTGGCGGAGCTCGCACCGCAGGCGCTCGCGGAGGCCATCGATTTGCTCGCATCTGGCGATGCACCGCGTTTGCCGCAGGACGAGGCCTTATCGTGCTACGTCGGAAAATTGTTGCGCGAGGATGGTCGGCTCGATTGGACCCTGCCCGCCGATGCATCCGCGCTTATGATCCTTGGCCGGGAACCTACAGTCATCATGGAAATGGCGGACGGCTGAAGATTTTCCCGCCCGTGCAAGTGGTCGACACCGCAGATTTGGCACCTGGGCAAGTGCGGGTGCAGGATCAGCAATTGCTGGTTGGCTGTGGCGCAGGGGCATTGGTGTTATCGCAACTGCAAGCCGAAGGCGGAAAATTACGCGCGTGGGCAGCGCGAAGCGTGGTTTTTCGTGGTCGAGCCGACCCCGTGAGCGCCGGGAAAATTTTTCTACTCTCGCCCCTTGACGCTTCGGCTTTTCATTGCGAGAGTCTGCGCATGGCACACGCATTCAATGACTCCAACTTCAGCACCGAGGTGCTCGAATCCTCCGTTCCTGTTCTCGTCGATTTCTGGGCCGAATGGTGCGGTCCTTGCAAAGCGATCGGTCCCATCATCGATCAACTCGCTCAAGACGTCGAAGGCCAAGCCAAAGTAGGCAAAGTCAATGTCGACGAAGCGCGTGATCTTGCGGTCAAGTATGGCGTGCGCTCGATTCCTTTCTTGCTCTTCTTCAAATGAAAGCCAAATTGCTCGCTCTGGCCTAATACTGAGCAAGATCATTTCATGATAAAAAACGCCGTGGCATCTCCACGGCGTTTTTTTTGCCTTTGTCTGATGTCCCGTTTTCGGGGTCTGATAGCGGGATCATCCGATACGGAATGAACAGAGCAGCGAGAAATGGAGTCGCTCTAGAAAATGTAGAGCGTCCTCAACATCTGAAAAACGCTCTACTTTCATCACGATTCCGGGTAGGATGATGGACTAAGGTGTCGCAATCACTCCTGAAAACACTCCTGTGCAGAGCGAGGCATTGGTGCCGCTAGTGACCGCTTGTCCCATGAAGGCATTGGTCGACATCGAAATCGTTTTGCTGCCGCCAAATTGCGTCCAGGTACTACCGTTGGTGGAGTAGAAGGCTCGGAAGGAGCTACCAACTCTCTGAATCCGGACCCATTGCGGAGCCGTGCGGCCTGACACCGTTGCGATGTTGACCATTCTGCCTGCGCTGGTGCGCCAAATGAATTGCACGCCCGAACTAGGAGTGACATAGACGGCGGCACAGCGGGCGTTCGCAGCGAGTGATTCGCGAATCATCACACCGACCTTCGCGCTGACAGACGAGTTGGTGAGACTGTCG
>RDYF01000158.1 GCA_004293285.1 Verrucomicrobiota bacterium
GAGGTCTTTCGGCTCTTTGCCAAAATATCCTAGTGCAGCGGAACGCAGTCCGTAGTAACCACTACCGAGAAACGATCGATTGACGAAAAAACCGAGGATCTCCTTTTTGCTGTAGCGCTCCTCGATGCGTTGCGCGAGAAACATCTCGACGAATTTTCTCTGAAAGCCGGACTCCTTGCGCTGGCGAGCCTCCGCCTTGAGACCATACGCATCGCGGGCCAACTGCTGCGTGATGGTGCTAGCACCTTGAGTGACTTCGCCGCGCTTGCTGATCATCTTCAAGCCTGCGCGGATGACCCCGATGTAGTCGATGCCGCGATGGCTGTCAAATCGGCTGTCCTCTCCGGCCTTCAGCGCCTGAATGAACGAGGGAGGAATGTCCTCGTGGTCGATCAAACTGCGGTTTTCGACAAAAATGCGACCGATTTCCTGATCATTGCGATCGAGAATGATGCTAGGAACTTCGAGGTCGTTGATCCGCTCAAGATCATAAGACATCGCACGTTCACGATAGGGTTTGCTTCGCTGCAAAAACATTTCCCAGCCGATGATGCCACCGACCGCTGCGAGCAACATGAGCAGAAAAATGCCCACCCAAAAGCCTTTTCGCTTGTAGAATCGGGGTTTCCGTCGCTTGCTACTCCAACTGTGTCCACCAGCTGCCATGTCTTGCCCTGATGATAAACCGACCATTGCCTTGCGCAAAATCATTCATGATCAGGCGCCCATGCGGTTTTTCGACTACATGGCACTGTGTCTTTATCATCCCGAGCACGGCTACTATGCGCAAGAACCGCAACAGGTAGGTCGCGCAGGCGATTTTTTCACCAGCGTAAGCAGTGGTCCGCTCTTCGGCATTCTTTTGGCGGAATCCATTGCCCAATGGTGGAAACAGTCCAACATCACAGGTTCATGGCGCATCATTGAACCAGGCGCGAATCAAGCGGCGCTGGCAATCGATGTGTTGACTCATCTGCGCAACCACTACCCACAAGCCTATGCCGACTTGTGCTACGTCGCGCTCGACCCCCTGCCCGTTCCGAATGGTTTTCAAAAGCAGGCCCTGACGCCTTTTGGCGATCACGCTGTGGCGAGACAGTCGCTCGATGGCTTGGACGCGCGACCGACCTTTGTCATCGCCAACGAGGTGCTCGATGCTTTTCCTTGTCACTTAATCGAAAAAACAGACGCAGGTTGGCAGGAAGTGTGGATCGAGTCGACCGCGCCAGACGCGCCCTTACAAGAAGTGTTGCAGCCCACCGATCTCACCCTGCCCGATGAGTTATCTGAGCCCTCAATACCGATGGGCTATCGCACCGAAGTTCGACCCGCTCCGCAAGCGTTCTTTCGCTCGTTGCGCGATGTTATCAGTCGGGGTCGTCTGTTGTTTTTCGACTATGGTTTTGCCGCTCCCGAGTATTACGCGATCGATCGCACTCGCGGGACACTGCAACTCTATCGGCAGCATCGGGCCAGCGAAGATGCTCTCGCTGAACCAGGATCGCGCGACATCACCGCACATGTGGATTTCACAGCGATCTTTCACTGCGTCGATGCGCTCGGGATGAAAGTCACGACTTTTGCCCCGCAGGAATTTTTTCTGACAAAATTGGTGCCATCGCTCTTAAGCCAGGGCCTTTGGCAAGATTCTTGGCAAAACAACTTCCAAACCCTCGTCCACCCCGCTCATTTGGGCGGAAAATTTCATGCTTTCGAATGCAGCGTCGGAGAAAGCACCGAGCACGATGCCACGGCCCTGCAGCGGTTGGCCATCGCGCCCGTGTGACTAACGCGATTGGCGCCTGCGTTGCCGACCCCGACTTTCACCATCTCGCGTTTGGGATTTTTCCTCAGCACGCGGTGACTTGCCTTTCACGGGTGTCTGTGCAGGGCGCGCTTGCTTCTTTGTCACGGACTTGCGTGATTCGCCATTTCGCGAAGGGCTCGCCGTCTTTTTGGCCCCCTTGCGCGCTGGTTCTCGCGTTTCGCCGGCGATGGTGAAGTCGACGAATTTTCGCTCGAAATCGACCTTGCCGACCCGCAAAGGCACAGCTTGGCCAGCACGATATTCGTGACCACTGCGACTGCTGAATCGCAAGCGCGCGGCATCGAAAAACCAATCGCCTGGCGGCAGGTCTTCGCGTTTGACCACGCCTTTCATGCCGATCGCGATGGCTTCGACAAACAAGCCCATCGCTCGAACTTCGGTGATCATGCCTTCGAAGGTCGGCGCGTCTTTCATTTCCCCTGCTTGAGCGAGCCACTCCATCAGCTTGAGCTGCTTGGTTTCGCTCTCGGCACCTGCAGATGTTCGCTCGGTGGCGGAAATGTGTTGAGAAATCTCCATCAGCTCGCGCTGCGTGGGAGTGCGGTCAGGATTTTTCGGCGGATTGCGCAGCAGCGATTGCAGAGAACGATGAATGATCAAGTCCGCGTAGCGTCGAATCGGACTGGTGAAATGGCAGTAGTCGGTTTTCGCCAAACCGTAGTGACCGAGCGGTTCGACGTCGTATTGCGCGCGCTTCAGGCTCTTGAGCAGACCGAGCTTGATCACATGCTCATCGGGATTCCCCTTGGCGGAATCAAGCAACTGCTGCACATGCACACGATTGCTCAGATCGCCCACTTGATAACCAAAGCTTCGTGCGACTTCAGCAAAGCCATTCAACTTATCAAAATCAGGATCTTCATGCACCCGATACACCGAGGGCTTTTGCCGACGTTTCAGCGCAAGCGCCACCGCGTCATTGGCGGCGAGCATGCATTCTTCGATGAGTTGATGGCTGCTGGTATGAATGACCTCCCGCACCTCGCAGGCCTTGCCTTTTTCATCGAGAATGACCCGAAACTCCGGAAACTCGAGGTCGAGCGAGCCCAGACGAAAACGCAGTTCGCGCATGCGCGATGCCATTTTCCACGCTTCTCGCACCATCGCCACGACAGCGGGGTCGCCCAGATCCTCGCCATCGAGCATCGCCTGCGCTTCTTCGTAAGCGAGCTTGGCACGACTGTGAATCACTGCGTCAAAAAACTCGGCTTTGCGGATTTGTCCCGAGTGATCGATCTCCAATAACGCACATTTCGTGAGGCGGTCGACGTTCGGTTTGAGCGAACAAATGCCATTGCTCAGTTCGGGCGGCAGCATGGGCAAAACGCGATCAACGAGATAGGTCGAGTTGCCGCGTTTTTGCGCTTCTGCATCCATGTTTGTGCCGGGTTTGACGTAGTGCGAGACATCGGCAATGTGCACGGCCAGTGTCCAACCGCGTTCATGACGCTCGACCCAGATGGCATCATCGTGATCCTTCGCATCGGCGGGGTCGATGGTCATCACCAAACGATCTCGCCAATCTTCGCGACGTTTCAACTCATCTGGCGCAATCGTTTCGGCAGTGGCATGAGCTTCCGCCATGACCGCATCAGAAAAACTGGTGCGCAAGCCATTGCGATGAATCACGGCGAGGATGTCGACCCCAGGATCGCCGGGCCAGCCGAGTACTTCCACCACGCGACCTTTCGGCGCTTGATGTGCCTGATCCCAGCGGTCGAGCTCCAAAACGACGGTCTGCCCCGGTTGGGCTGTGGTGTCGACGGTGAGGTCGATGGAACCTTTGAGCGCCACGTCATCGACATCGACCCAACTGAATTTCCCTTTGCGGCGAAATGTCCCAATCACCTTGCCGCTGCGGCGCGAAATCACCTGTGCCACTTTGACCTTTGGGGCCAATTCTTCCATTTCCCGCTCGGTCAACTTTTTGCCAAAACGGGAAAATTTCGATGTCGCCAGCACCTGCACCAGCACGCGGTCGCCATCGAGCGCCGTACCGCAATCGCGAGCCTCGGCGCGGAAGCGATCGAATTGGCTGAAATCCCATGCCGCGTTTTCTGGTGCCGCGACATCGGCATAGACCCAAGCGAATCCCTTGGGCGCAAATCGGATCGTGCCGACGAGCTCGCGCGGGGTCGACTTCGCCATCGACTTCTCGCTGGCCTTCACCAATTCCCAGCGCGATTTTTTGCCCTCGCGAATTTTTTCCGCCGCGGCGAGCTTGCGCAAAATGTTCCGCAGAGCCGCGCGATCGTTCGAGTGAATTTCCATGCTCCGAGCCAGTTGCGAAGCATCCATCGGCTGATAGCCCTTTTCACTCATAAACCGCAGAACGGCCTGTTCATTCAATTTCATTACCGTAGGAGTCTGACAAAAATGCCGCCCTTGGGCAATCTGAATTTACTTGAGACGATGGCAGGAGCATCGAACTCACGTGTAGATCACCACCGGTCCCACGCCGGGACCTTGGACACTGCGGAGTTTTTGCACGGCAGCAATGACGAGTTGCGCGGCTTTTTGAGCGTCGTCGACGCGGTGACCGTGATGAAAGCTGATGCGCAAGCTGCTTTTTGCTTTGAAATCACTGAAGCCCATCGCTTTCTGGACATGTGAGGGTTGTTGCTTGCCCGACATGCATGCGGAGCCCGCTGAGCAACTGAGGCCTTTTTCATCGAGCAAAATCAACAGGCCCGCGGCCTCACAGCCATCGAAGGATAAGTGACTGGTGTTGGCGACGCGCGATTTCTTGTCGCCGTTGATGGTGACGCCGTTGAGACCTTGCGAGACGAGAGTTTCAAAAAGATCGCGCACTTCAGCGATGCGAAGGTTCTTTTCCTCAAGTGACAGTCGAGCCCGCTGTGCCGCCACTCCCATGCCAACAATCAAGGCCACGGGCTCGGTGCCACTGCGCAAGCCGCGCTCTTGACCGCCGCC
>RDYF01000048.1:0-17538 GCA_004293285.1 Verrucomicrobiota bacterium
AGTTTGTCGGGACAGGATGTGATGTTGAACTACACCGCCGTTCCTGAAACTTCGGTTTCGTTGCTCGGTGGATTGAGTGCACTCTTGTTGATGCGTCGTCGACGTGTGAACTAACTTTTTTGTTGGTAGGTAATGCAAATGCGGGACGCTCCTTCGGGGGCGCCCCGTTTTTTTGGGAAGGGTGAATGGTCACTGGTATCTATTCTGTTAGAGTTGCCATTTTTTGAAACGGGATGACAAGACGGATCTTTTTGCTCTTGTTTTGTACTGACAGGCAGGGGCTGGTGATGTAGGTTTTGGTTATGGCACAGTTGCATTTTACCCCCCTCGCAATGGAACGTGTTTGGGGAGGACGTTTGTTGGAGACTCGATTTCATCGGCCATTGCCGGATCCAATTAAGCCTTTTGGCGAGTCTTGGGAGGTGGTCGATCGACCAGAAGCGCAATCGCTTGTTGCGGATGGTCCTTGGTCGGGTTTGTCTTTGCATGAACTGTGGAACGATCATCGCGAAGACGTATTCGGTTCGGGACTCGAAGACCGCGAACGTTTTCCCTTGTTGGTGAAAATTCTCGATGCTCGCGAGGACCTTTCGATTCAGGTGCACCCGCCTGCTCATTTGGCAGAATCGCTCGGTGGAGAACCGAAAACAGAAATGTGGTACATCGCCGCCGCCGAGCCAGGCGCTCGCTTGGTAGTGGGTCTCAAACAAAGAGTCTCGCGCGAAATTTTTGCTGAGGCCATCGAGTCCGGACGCGTTGCGGAAGTGGTGCACGAAATCCCAGTCCAAGCTGGTGATCACATTTTTATCCCTTCGGGTCGACTTCATGCGATTGGCGGTGGTTTGCTGATCTATGAGATTCAGCAAAATTCTGATACGACGTATCGTGTGTTCGACTGGAATCGTGTGGGGCTCGATGGCAAGCCGCGTGACTTGCATGTGGAGCAATCACTGGCAAGCATCGACTTCGCCGATATCGAACCGACCATGGATTCCGCGCAAGGAGTGGTGATTGCTTCGTGCGAGCATTTTGTGGTCGAGCGTCACAGTCTCGGTGTAGGCGAAAATCTCGGAGCGGTGAGTGATCAACGTTTTTCCTTCCTGCATTTAGTGGAAGGAGAGTTCGCGGATGATGCGGGAAAAGTCTGGCCTGCGGGTACGACACTGCTCGTTACTCCAGGAGATTCTGGTCCCACTGCGACGCAGTCCTCCTTGATTCTGCGGAGTTATTTTTGAGGAAAGTCCTTCTCCATGGTGGCTCCGATGTCGCTGATGTGACAGCAAACATGACTGTCAAGAGAGCGAGAAACGAGCATTCGATCGATTGGCCAGTTGGATGGATTACGGTTCATTTTCAACGCTAGGCAAATGCCACGAAGGGGAAACCTGCGATTTTCGGTTGCGGGAAGAAGACTCCGCGCTACGTTGCGCGCGCTATGATGGAATGCAAACAAGGACGCTGCCAAGTGCCGCGGTGGATGACTTCGGTTCTCTGGGCTGCAAGCATTTACTGCATGGCCTTTTCCCTCGTTTCCATTTGTTGGCCCGATCAGGCCTTTGCCTGTACGGGCTTGCATGCGACAGGGCATCATCCTTTAGTGCGCATGATCGGGTTGTTGTATCTGGTCTTTGCCATGAGTTGCCTCTTTGCGGCACGCGATCCGATTCGGCATTGGCGCTTGGTGCTCTTATGTACGATCAAAACGGTGGCAGTCATTTTGGTTGCCGTGATTACCTGGTGGCAAGACATCATCCCTCCACGCTTGGCCATCTTGCTCGTGTTGGACGACCTGGTTTGGTTGATTCCTTTTCTGATGATTCTGTGGGCGACGGTTCAGGCGCATTTGGGTCGTCCGCCGCGCTACCAAGAGCCACTTTCGATCGCCGAGGCGGCTTCGAGCTATGAACTTTCCAGCGGTGAATCTCTCTCCGTGGCCTCGCAACAACAGGAAATTGTCTTGGTCTTCCTGCGCCATTTTGGTTGCACCTTCACCCGTCAGCTTTTGCGTGGACTAGAACTGCTCGAAGCTCAGGCTTCTCAGCGCCAAGCGCGTCTTGTTCTGGTTCACATGCTGCAATCCGGCAAAGAGTTGGCCTATCTGGGCGATCGGAGCGGCATCGCACGGATTGCCGATCCGTATTGTGAGTTGTATCGGAGTTTTGGACTAGGCAAAGCAGGTTTCTGGGAGCTTTTTGGTCCTCGTGTCTGGCTCCGCGGGATTGTTGCTCTGATCCGTGGATGCGGTGTGGGTTCCATTGCGGGAGACGGCTTGCAAATGCCGGGCGTTTTTCTTTTTCACCGCGACAGCATTATCGCCTCACAGCCCGCGCAAAGTGCCGCCGATCTGCCGGACCTCGAAAAGCTTTTTCGCAAAACGGACTAGGGAATGAATGGTTGCTTGGTGTCACCCAAGAACAAAATTCGCGAGTTTTGTGCAAATTGTTGCGGAGAAAGAAAGTTTGCTTTGTAGGGCTGGACATGCTAACTTGGCGTCGTCTCCGATATGGAGCACTCACCTCAGTTACACACAATTTATGTCAACATTTCGTATTCCCTTCGAGAGGGTCAATTGGGTTACTAGCATTTTCCTGATTGGGACGTTCCTTCTCGCCATCACGCTGGTTCCATGGTATGTGATTCAGTTCGAGCAAACTTGGTTCCAATGGGCGATGTTTGCTTTCATGGTTCCTGCAACGGCGATGAGCATTACGCTGGGCTACCATCGTCTTTTCTCTCACCTTTCCTTCAAAGCCAAGTGGCCTGTGAAGTTGTTTACTTTGATTTTCGGCGCTTGTGCGTTTGAGAATTCGTGCCTCGACTGGAGCGCAGACCATCGCACGCACCACAAGCATGTGGATCACGATGAAGATCCCTATGACATTTCCAAAGGCTTTTTCTGGGCTCACATGGGCTGGCTGATGTTCAAGCTTCGTCCGGAGCATCCTCATACCAATGTGAATGACTTGCTGAAGGAAAAGTTGGTCATGTGGCAGCATCGCCATGTGCAAAAGATTGCCTTCTTGGTGGGCATTGTTGGTCCCGCCATTCTTGGTGCCCTGCATCATCACTTCTTCACGAACCTACCCATGTGGCAGGGAGCGCTCGGCGGTTTCTTGATCGCTGGTGTTCTGCGTGTTGTCGTCGTGCAACATTCGACGTTCTTCATCAATTCGCTTTGCCACACGATTGGTCGTCGTCCTTACTCGACCAAGCATTCCGCTCGCGACAGCGTGGTGATGGCTTTTGCGACCTTCGGTGAAGGCTACCACAACTATCACCATGAATTCCAACACGACTACCGCAACGGCGTGAAGCCATGGCAGTGGGATCCGACCAAATGGACCATTTGGACTCTTTCCAAGCTCGGTTTGGCGTCCAATCTGCGTCGTGTGCCCGACTCGAAAATCTTGCTGGCGGAGATGGGCGAAGCTCGTTTGCGCGCAGAGGAGAAGCTGGCCGCTCTCAATGCGGTGCATCCAAGCATGAAAGATCGTGCGCACCTCGCCTTGCATGAGCTTTGCGAAAACTTGGCCAAGAACTACGCCGAATTGGAAAAAGCCGTGTCGCAGCGTGTGGAAGTTTCTAAGCAGAACTTGCTCGCTTGGCAGCACGAGACTCGCGAGTTGATGCGCTTTGTGCGCTCGATCCGCATCTTGTCGCCCGCGTAAGTTGAGGCAATTGCAACTATGGGTCATTCTGCGGAATGGCCCATTTTTTTTCGAAACATCTTTATGGCAGACGAATCAACAGTAGTGGCCGAACTCGGCAAAGATGGCCTCGCTGCCATGGTAGCAGCATTTTATCAGCGCGTGCGCACGGATGATTTGATGGGGCCGATGTATCCTGACGACGATTGGGAAGGCAGCGAAGAACGCTTGCGCGAGTTCTTGTGGTTTCGCATCGCGCAAGATCCGACATATCTTCTGAAACGCGGACATCCGCGTCTGCGCATGAGACACATGCCCTTTCAAATCGGGATCGCCGAGCGCGATCGCTGGCTCGAACTCATGGGGGCCGCGATGGATGAAGTGGGCGTGCAGGGAGAATCGCGTCAATGGCTGGATGATTTCTTTGCACAGATTGCGGATTTCATGAGGAACAGGGAGGAAGGGTGATTTTGGGAGATGGGAGATGGAAAAACGGCGAAGGCTTGTAGCCGTTTTGGACACGAGCGCAAAGCGAGGTGGCCCGAAGGGCCGAAGGCGCGGGCGGCGCGCCTGAGTCAACATGGGAGATTGTCTCACACGAAGGCACGAAGACACGAAGGAGGGATGTTGGGAGATGGGGGCTGGGAGGCGAGACGCCTCCGCCACGGGGTTACCAGAGTTCTAGCTGGTCGTTGCCGTAGTGGCTCCAGGCTTGGTATTTTTGGGATCGGAGGCTGCTGGCGAGTTCGCGGGTGTAGCCGTGGATGGTAATGATTTTTTTCGGTTCGACCAGTGCGGCGGTGCGCAGCAGATCGGGGTAATCGGCGTGGTCGGAAAGGGGAATGGCTCCGTCAGTGCCATAACGAAATCGGGCCGATGGATCCAAGGCCCAGCCGGTCATGATGGCGGTGCGGGGCTGAGCCATGTGACTGATTTTTTTGCTGCGGAGAAATTGTGGCTCGGCAATCAAGGCGTGTCCTTGGGGGATTTCTTGGTCTGCGAGCTCGGGCTTGCTCAGGGATACACCCGCCTCGCGGCAGGCTTCCGTCATTTTTGCGACAGCCGCGCTGTTGACGTAGGGTCTTTGATGGGCATCGAGGATGGCGGCGATTTCTTGCGCTTTGCCTAACGAATATCCCAATAAGATGGGTGTGGCGTGATCGGCGAGGGCTTGATCGAGAAAATGGAGGATCTGTTCTTCGATTTGTTCGCTCGATGGTAGGACGTATCGCGGTAGTCCGAAGGTGCTTTCCATGACGAGGGTATCGGCCTTTTGCCATGTGGCGGTTTCGGTGCTGCGCGAGGTTCGAAGTTTGTAATCGCCGGTATAGAGAAGGCTGGTATCGTGGTTGAGATCGATGACGTGAAGCATGCTCGATCCGGCGATGTGGCCGGCGGGGAGCAGGGTGAGGAGAAATTGCTTCCAAGCGATGGGTTGATGGAATTCGACCATTTGCAAGCGTTCCCGGGCGATGCCGTAGCGAGCTTGCAGCAGATGAGCAGTGACTGGGCTACAGAGGATGTGCTGGTGTCGCGCGACGTGATCGGCGTGGGCATGAGACACAAAGGCGTGAGGCTTGGGGTAGCGAGCGTCGAGCCAGAGGTCGGCATCGGTGAGATGCAGTTCCTTGCCGGGGCTGAGGCGGATTTCGTGAGCTCGCGACACGCTGAGACTATTCGACGGATTGTGAGCGTTGTCGAAGATAATTCTCGTAGAGCGTTCGCTGTTGGGCTTGAGCAGCGACGCGATCGGCGCTTTGTTGGTCGATTTGTTGGCGTAGAGAGAGCAATTCTTTTTCCTTGAGTTGTCTTGCGCGGGCGATCTTGCGGAGGTTTCTTTCGAGAGTTTTGCGCTTTTTAGGGAGATCGGGATCGGCAGGGCTTGTTGTGGTGGAAGAAAGCTCGTGCAGTTTCTTCTGCTCTGCCTGCCAAGCTGTCGAGTGCGAGGAAAGTTCTTTTGCTGCTCGGAGAAACTGTGAGGTCAGGTCTTGGAATTGCTGATCCTTCTGTCGGGCTTGTTGTTTGATTGCGAGGTGAGTGGTGTTGATTTGTGCGGCTTTCCAGTGAATGAGCGAGCGTTTGCGTTCGATCAATCCTTGTTGCATGGCATGGAGCTGCGCCTGAATCTCTTGTTGTTGTTTTTGCGATAGAGAGAGTTTTTCCTGAGATTCCTTGAGTCGTTGTGCGGCCTGTTGGTGTTCAGCTTGGGATTGGGAAAGCTGGCTTTGCGTCTGTTGGTACTGAGCGTTGAGCGAGACCTCTTTGGCATCCAGTTCTTGGATTTGGCGTTCGATCGTGGCGACAGCCTCGCGCTGTTGTCCTTGAGTGGCTTCGTCTGTGGCAGGAATCGCGGCATGCGCGGCCATCAATTGCTCGCGCTCTGTGACTTTGAGTTGTTTCTGCTGTCGGGTTGCGTCAAGGTCGCGTTTTGTTTGATCGAGTTGTGCTTGTTGTTGCGCGGCGGCTTGTTGTTTTTGCGGCACAAGAGCCTGCGCTTCGTTCACGGATGCTTGCCATTGCGCTGCTTGTTGTTGCGATTGTTTCTGTCGATCCTGAAGTGCGGCGATTTCCTGCGGATGAAGTGCGATTTTCTTTTCCAGTGAAGCCAAGCGCGTGGCGATGCTCGGGGGATGGTTGCGGCGTGTGGCAATGATTTTGGCATCGCTGATTTGGATTACATGAATCTTACCCTGAACATCACCGACAAACGCGCGCTTCGCTTCGGGATCGAGAGCGACGGCTGTGGGTAGGTGCGGCACCGTGCCGAGTTCCTTCGCGAGAGAAAAGTCGGGCTTCCAGAGTCGGACCTTATGATCGCGACCGATGCTGACCGAAGTTCCGTCGCGTGCCCAATCAAAGCCCCGAACGCCGCCGGGGTGGGCATCGATTTTTTTGATTTCGGCGCCGCCATTCATTTCCCAAAAGCGAATGGTTCCATCTTCCGAGCTGGTCGCAAGGACATTGGAGTCGGGTCGAAACAAAGCGCGTGTGATGGCGGCTTGGTGCGCGCGTAGCGTATGAAAATCGCCGCCGGTTTCGGCTTCCCAGACCAACACGCCGCCATTGCGGTCGCCCGTGGCGAGAAGAATGCCATCGGGCGAGATGTCGAGCGCCGTCACCCAATCTGTGTGCTTTTTGATCGAGATTTTCGCCGTGTTGTCGTGGGTGTGCCAAAGCTTGACGCGTCGCGAGGGTGAACCCGTGGCTACGGTATCAAAACTGGGTCGTACATCGGCGCAGAGCACGGCATCGAACTCCTTCCCGATCGCGAGCACGCGCTCGCCCGTGGTGACGTCGAAAGTCACGGTGGTGCCGACCTTTCCCGGAATGCCGCCGCCGACAATGAGATACCGGGCATCGGGGGTAAAAGCGAGCGAGATGGGTTCGCCTTCCGGGAAAGGCAAGATGGCGAGCAGTTGCAGAGACTCCGAGTGCAGCAGCATGACCTGTTCCAGAGATGTCACAGCCAGCAGTGGGGCCCAAGGCGAGGCGGCGATGGCATGAATGGCGCTTCCGCGCGGGGCAGTGCGCACAGGTTCCAGCAACAGATCTTGCGGCATAGGCAGAGGACCTGTGGGAGCTTGCAGGGGAGAACTGCTCGAAGAGAGGGGGATGGCAATTTTTTTCGCCACTTGACCGCGTGAGCTCTTGTTTTCTAAAAGACCGCCTTCGATCCAGCGCTTGATCAGCTCGACCTGAGCGGCGGGAATCGCATCGCCTTCGGGGGGCATGGTTGGTTCGGTCGTGCGCATCACCGAGGTCAGTAGCGACGAAGACAGATCCTCGGGCTCGACGACCTTGCCGCTAGAGCCGCCTTTCATCACGTTGGGGTAAGAAGACAGATCGAGACCGCCCTTGGTTTTATCGGGATTATGGCAATTGAGGCACGACTGCTCGAAAATTGGGGCGATGTGATCTTCGTAGGTGATTTTTTCCTGAGCCGAGACAGCAGCGATCCCAAGCACGGGCCAAGTGACGAACCAGCGAAAACGAAAGAAACGAGATGAAGCTGACTTGTGCAAATCGGTATAGATACGGATTTGCAGAGAAAAATCTTTCGTGATGAGATGCATCGCTGAGAAGAATCGGCAAAAAAAATCCCCGCAGCCCTGAGGTTGCGGGGGAAAGAGAGTGAGAGCCCCATCGATTACCAAGTCCGCACATCATCGCGGGTGCCGAGAATGCGATCCGCGCCGCTGGAGTAAATCACCGATTTCACGCCGCGAATGATCTGGGCATCAGCCGTGCCATTTGGCTGCGGGTTGGGAATTTCGTCATTGTAGTCGTCATCGAACACAATGAAATACGGCTCACCCCAGGCATCAAAAAGCCCTGTCGCCTGAGTGGCTCCGCCGGAGTAATCCAGTCCCGCTTTGCGAGCCTTTGCAGTTTTGACATCGAGAAAACGAATCATGCGTGTATTGAGAATATTCGTTCCATTGCCTTCTTGAGCGAGAAGCACGCGCAGCACATTGACACCTTCACCGGTGGTCGTGCTGATGGGAACATTGCTCGGAGCAACCGCAGGAAGAGCGCCGTATTCGTCATAGTAATTTTGAATCGACTGAGCCAAGTTGGTGGCGATATTGAGAGATTGGACCGTTTTGGCCTTGCGCAGAGCGGTTTGCACCCCAGCAAAGCCGAGAGCGGCGAGAACCATAATGATGGCAATGACAATCAGAAGCTCGACAAGGGTAAATCCGCGGTGGAATGACGAATGGTATTTTTTCATAAAAGTGGTCGGGTTACGGGATCCAGCGCACAATGCCGTTGTTCGATCCTGAGATCAAGATAGAGATTGTGGTGGGCCTTGGCAATGAAGATTTCCGTCAGTGAAAAAAAGCCTGTAGGATGGATGCGTGACCAAGGCTCAGAGGAAGAATACTGTCACCACAACAGCGGTTGAGGGGAAATTGCATTTTTTTGCAAGAAATGGCTTTACAAATGCTCGTGGTTAAGTAGATTGCGCGTCCCAATTCCCACCTGATCACATGAAAGTTCTTTCCTCACTCAATTCCGCCAAACGTCGCCATGCTGATTGCCAAGTGGTGAAGCGCGGTGGCACCTTGTATGTCATCTGCAAAAGCAATCCCAAGTTCAAAGCCCGTCAAGGTGCTACCAAGGGAACTCGTCTTTCCAAAAAAGGCGTCAAGTAATCACGATTCACAGTGATCGACGAAAAAAGCCGGTGGTTTGCCATCGGCTTTTTTGCGTTTTGTTGATGGTCGGCGATCGCAAGACATTCACCGCATTCACCGTTCGCTCTTCACCGCAGCATTTTTACTGCGCGGCGGGTGGATTCGCCGAACTGAGCGATTTCTTCCAAAGTGTTGTAGAGAGCAAACGAAGCACGGATGGTGCCGGTGATGCCGAACCTTGCCATCAGCGGCTGGCAGCAATGGTGTCCGGTGCGCACGGCGACACCCATTTGATCGAGAAAAGTGCCGAGGTCGTAGGCGTGGACGCCTTCGATGCGAAAAGATAGTGCGCCGATGCGATCGCTAGGGCCGTAGAGGTGGATGCCGTCGATCGCTTGCAATTCCTTTTCTGCTGCGCGAATCAGAGTAGTTTCGTGCGATTGAATGGCGGCGAGGCCGACCTTTTGCACAAATTGAATCGCGGCGGCGAGTGCGATGGCACCCTCAATGTTCGGAGTGCCGGCTTCGTATTTGAAGGGGATGTCGTTGTAGGTCGTGCCAGCAAAAGAGACTTCTTTGATCATTTCGCCACCGCCGCGGTAAGGAGGGAGAGATTCGAGCAGCGAGCGTTTGCCCCAGAGAGCGCCGATGCCAGTGGGCGCGTAGACTTTGTGCCCCGAGAAGGCGAGCATGTCGCAACCGAGATCATGCACATCGATGGCAAGATGAGGGATGGCTTGAGCGGCATCGATCACGACGACGGCATCAAAGCTTTTCGCGCGACGGACGATTTCTTTTACGGGGTGCCGCGTGCCAAAGGCATTCGAGATCCAGCCGACCGAAACGACTTTCGTGCGCTCGTTGAGCAGTTGATCATACGCCGCGAGATCCAGCACTCCCGATTCATCGCAGGGAATCACGCGCAGAATCGCACCTGTTCGTTCGCAGGCCATTTGCCAAGGAACGATGTTCGAATGATGCTCTAGCGTGGAAATGATGATTTCATCGCCTGGAGAGAGTCGCGAACTGAGCACCTGAGCGGCGAGGTTGATGCCATCAGTACAGCCCGAAGTGAAAATCAGTTCCTCGGCATCGGCGGCCCCGAGATGTGCGGCGACGGTTTTTCTCGCGGCTTCATAAGCCTCCGTCGCGGCACGGGCGAGCGCATGCGTGCCGCGATGGATATTGGCATTCATCGACTCGTAATACGAGCGCGATGCGTCCAGAACAGGCAGAGGTTTCTGCGTCGTGGCCGCATTATCGAGATAGATCAAGGGGCGACCGTTGATCTGATGTTCCAAGATCGGGAAAAGCTCGCGCGCTGGCAGAGAAATGTTCACGCGCGGAGCATGCCACGGATTAGAGAAATTTCCACCTTGATTCTGTGAAAATGCGGCTGTTGACTCAATTGTTTTCCGGCAAGCCTTCCTGGTGGCCGAGATTCTTGACAGGCGCAAAAATCTCCAACACGGCGGAGAGCAAGGAATGATCCAGCGGTTCCGCCAGCCACTTCGCCCAACGCTCAATGTTTTTCGGATTCGCTGAACCGGCTACCGTCGAGGCGATGTCGGGATTGGCACAGGAGTATTGCAGAGCCAGTTGCGCGATATCGACCCCTTGATCGGCGCACAATTTGGCAGCGGCCCGTGCGGCGGCTTTGACATTTTCTGGCTCCTTCAACCAAGCGGGCAATTCGGCATTCGTTAGCAAACGAGCGGAAAAGGGCCCCGCATTGATCGCTCCCAAGCCTTTTGCTTTGAGTCGAGGCATCAAATGATCGGCAAAGCGAGTGTTTTGCAGAGTGTATTGATTGTAGGAAAGCACGCAATCGATGTCATCTTCGACATGATCCAGCACTGTGTCGAAAGTCTTCATCGGATAGCAAGAAAAGCCTACGGCACGCACCAATCCACGTTCTTTGAGCTTCAACACGGCGGGGATGGTTTCTTCCCAAATTTGCGGCAGCGAAACAAACTCGACATCGTGCAGCAGCAGCACATCGAGGTAGTCCGTGCCCAAGCGATGCAGGGAGACATGCACGGATTCCTCGACACGCTTGGCGGAGAAATCGAAATGTTCGAGAGAGTAGCGACCGAGTTTCGTGCCGAGCAGGTAGCTCTCGCGCGCATGCTGCTTCAGTGCGATACCTAACAAAACTTCCGACATGCCGCGACCGTAAAACGGCGAGGTGTCGATGAAATTCATGCCGTGTTCCAGAGCGGTGTGGACCGATTGCAGAGCTTCATTGACATCGACATTGCGAAATTCCGCACCGAGAGACGATGCACCAAATGACAGGACAGGCAGTTGAATGCCAGTTTTTCCAAGGGGACGAGTTTCCATATTGATATGATTAGAGTTGAGTGGAGAGAATGAATTGAGCTGCGGCGGCATCGGCTGTCGGCAGCGGGAGGATTTCGGCAGAGAGATAACCTTGATAATCGAGTTCCTCGAGCAAGCGAAGAATCGATGCGGCATTGGTATGTCCAAAGCCCATGGCTTGTCGGTTGCTATCGGCAAAATGAATGTGACCAATGGCAGAAAAATGCTCGCGAATGCTTTGCTCGAGGGAGCGTTCCTCAATGTTCATGTGAAACAAATCGGCGAGCAAAGTGACATGTGTCAATTGGTGTTCGCGAACGAAGTGGGCTGCGTCTCCGATGCGATGAAACAAGTTGGTTTCATATCGATTCAGTGGTTCGTAAATAAAACGCTGCTGGTAAGTAGCAGCGACTTGAGAGATTTGCTTCAATGCATTGGCTAAAACATCCAGCGCAGCATCGCGAGGCATGGCGGCAGAGAAGCGTCCTTGCATCGAACCGAGAATCGCAGGTGCACCAAGCTTACCGGCGAAATGCACTAGCTCGATGATGAAGTTGAGAGCTTTCTCCCTTACCAAAGGATCGGCATCGGTCAAACTTAGCCCGTGTTTCACCATGCCTGCACCAGTGCCCACTGCAGCAATTTCTAACGAATGTTGCTGTTGAAGCTGCTGGATTTCCTCGATCGAGACCTCCTCGGCCGATGGCAGGAAAAGTTCGACGGCATCGAAGCCATGCGATTGGGCTTTCGCAAAACCGATAGGTAATTCATCGTGAAACACGAAGGGTCCTGCTGCGGCTTCCGCGACGCGGCAGAGCGTGACGGCGGTTTTCATTTACTCCGATTCGAGAATGATATTGCCGTATGGTGTGGGATCGCCAGTGCGGATCAAACCGATAGCAAGCGGCACGCGTTTTTTGAAATCGACGTGTGATTCGCGAGTGAGAGGAATGTTGCCAAAAGACTTCGCGAAGCGTTCCACCGTATCGGCGGAGTTGGAAGTAACAAATTCTTCAGCCTGCCAAATGCGGCCGATTTTGAAATTCTGTTTCAACAAATCGAGCACATCCAAAACAGTGGGAATGCCGGCCGTGAGAGAGATGTCCACGGTTTCAATTTGCGGCCAATAGGGGAAAGCCCAGTCTGAGATGACGAGCGTATTGGTGTGGCGAACACGTGCGATGAGGCTTAGAACGGCGGGATTGAGGATGCCAGATTGAATCATAATACAGTTTGGTTTCGCGCTTGTCATACAGCATTTTTCGAAACTTGTCACGCGGATAATGTTGGTTTATGATGAAAAGATGCAGCGTAGCGAAGCGATCATTCGATTGATTGAAGGAGAGATTTTGAGTGGCAAAATGCCTGTTGGGCAGCGCCTCGAATCAGAAGAAAAACTTTGTGAGCGTTTTGGCGTGAGTCGAACCGTGATTCGTGAGGCGTTGCAGCAATTGCGTGGTCGGGGTTTGCTCTACAGCATCAAAGGATCGGGGACTTACATCGCGGAGTCGAACCTCGATACTCTTGCGAATGCGATGGAAGCGTATTCTGCGTTGGCAGAAGATCTGGATTTTTTGGAGTTGATCGACTTCCGGATTTTGATCGAGACCGAGTGTGCGCGGCTTGCGGCGATGCATGCTGGGGAAGGAGTGATCAAAGAATTGCGTCGATTGATGGAATTGATGCGTCATTCGTCGGGTGATCGCACCGAGTTTTCACGGCTCGACATCGCCTTTCACTTGATGATTGCCAAGGGTTCAGGCAATCGCATTTACGCGACGGTGCTCCGTGCTTTAGAGAAAAAATGCATCGATTTCGCGCGCAAGAATCGGGGCGAAGGCGATTGGTTTCCAGTGATTGTGTCGACACACCAGGCAATTCTCGATGCTATCGAACAAGGCAAAGCCGATCAAGCGGCGGATGCCATGCATCGACACTTGCTGTCGTCGCGCCGACAATTCGTCGACCTCAAGGGTGAGGAATGATCGCGATTTGCGTTTGTCGATTTATGCGGTAGCGTGTCGTATGAAAATCGAAAGCAAATTGTCACTTGCCAAAATGGCTGCATTTTTCACGGAAATGTCGCCGAGCAACGTGGCGTCGGTGAGAGAGTTGTATGCGGTCGACGCGACCTTCCGCGATCCGATCAATGAGGTCAAAGGAGTGAAAGCGATCGAAGAGGTGATGGCGGATTTGTTTCGTCAGCTCAAAAACATTCGCATCGTAGTGCGGGAAATGCATGGCGATGAAGATGCGGGTTGTTTGCTCTGGAACATGCACTACGAGTTTCGTGGCAAGACTCGCACGATTCCAGGGGTGAGTCATTTTCGTTTTCAGCAAGACGGCAAAGTGATGGCGCAAGAGGATTTCTGGGATGCGTCATTTGTGCTCTACGGCGAGTTTCCCGGCCTTGGACTTGCAATGCGTGGCATTCGTCGGATGGTGCAGGTCAAGACGAGCGTAGCGTCCTAAATTCAGCGCGGTCGCTTGATTTCGAACTGAACGTTCGTATGACAATACCAATCGGGCACAGCCATGCGACCGATGGGGTGATAGAGATCCGTTCGTAGGCGCTCGGTCGCAGGATCGATCAGGTCATCGCGCACAAACAGTCGCTGCACGAGTCCGATGACCAAACGGTTGCCACCGATTTCTTGAATGTCATGAACGCGGCATTCCAGCGCGGCGGGTGTGGCGGCGATGCGGGGAACGGCAACGCTTTGGCTCGGTTCTGTGGCGATGTGAAAATGTTCGAGTTCACTCACGCCGCTGGGCAAGGATTGGGAGGTTTGCACCATGGCATCCGCCAGAGAGAGATCGACCAAATTGACCACAAATTCGCCCTGTTCCGCGCAGTGAAGCGCGCTGTCTTTCGGGCTGCCGTCCTCGCGATTTCCTGGGCAAAAGATCACCATCGGAGGCTCATCGCCGATGACATTAAAAAACGAAAACGGCGCGGCGTTGATCGAACCATTCGGATGTAGCGTCGTCACCCATGCGATGGGTCGTGGGCAAACCAAAGATGCGAGCAAGGTATAGGCGCGTTCGGCATGTTGATGCTGAAGGTCGAAAATCATGCATCAATCTATCGTGATTGCGCCTAGGTGCGAGCGTTTTCTCTGGTAAATTCAGGGGAAATCACCATGATTGGAGAGTGAAAAGTTCCTTTTGGCTTCGTTATTTGGGTGTTTTTTCGGTCATGATCACGATGCTTCGCGGGCAAGAAAGCCGTGTATGGACCTCACAACAGGGGTCGACGATCGAAGCTCGGTTGCAAAAGCTGGAGCCCGCGCATGTGACCTTGCAAAGTAAGGAAAACAAAGTCGTGCGTCTCGCCATCGCCGATTTGTCGCTGGTCGATCGCATCCACTTGATCGAATCCGCCAATGCGCCTGAGACCATTCTCGCTGCTGGGGAGATGCGCCTAACGGAAAAATTTGTCAAAGTGGATGAGTCGGCATGGAAAAAACTGCCAACCAAATTTGCGTTAGGCGAGAGTTCTTCTGTGGGGGAGTTTGAGCAGTGGCAAACACCGCATTTTCTGGTGGTTTATGCGGGCGACGTCAAAGCACCTGTGGTGGCCGAGACGGCCGAGCGTTTGTGGTTGGGAATGGCGGCCACCTATCCTCAATTCCGCAGCGAATGGGGTGAAAAGCGTCGGGTGATTTTTGTGATCGAAGATGCCGAAGCTTATCAAGAATTAGGCGATTGGTATGGCGGTTTGTTGGCTGAGAAAGCGCAAGATGCGGAGTCGCAGTTGATTCTGCAGCAGCACAAAAGCAGTTGGCCGCAGTTGGCCTCGGCGGTGATCGAATTGCCGCAGAAGATGGCGAATGAAGGCAAGTATCATTCACTTGCAACAGTGATTCGTGCGGAGAACGGTCGTTCATGGCGCAAAGCATTTCCCGCGATGCCGACTCATGCTTTAGCGAGCGATTTGATGAAGCATTGGTTCGGTCCCGTGCGAGCGGATCGAGGAGTGGGTTACTTTGCTCTCGCGACAGGACAAGGATACTACAAAGAAATCCAGCTTGCAGGATTGACGGAGACCATGCTTATGGAAATTGGCGGTAGTGGTGGCGATGAAATTTCGACCAAGTCGGGTTTTGAGAATGGTTCGGCATGGCCACGTTTGTTGAAGTCCGGGGTCAAGCGCGGGAAAATCACGCCCAAGCTGGCAGACATTTATGGCTTGTCTCCCGATGGTTTGACGGCGGAAAACTTGGTGTTGATGCATTCGCTCATGCATTACTGTCAGAGCACGCCCAAGCGTCTTGCGGCATTCGCTCGCTTGACGCTGAAGGTGCGAGAGAATCAAGGGCTTCCTACTGTTGAAGAAATGGCGAAGATCTATGGGTTCGACAGCGCAACTGCGATGGAGGAAGACTGGATCAATTACCTGAAGAGTTCGGAATTTAAGTGATGAAGTCGAGATCTACCCCTGATTCGGGCTTGGGGTGACAGAGTTTCAGAACTGGGGAATTTTCCGCTGGGGAAGCACACTTGTCGCGAATCGGCGCAGATGAGGGTCAACGAAAACTGTTCGATCTATGGTTTTATGCCCAATTTTTGAAGTGAGCTTTCGTGGCAGCTTCGTTAGCGATGATGAAATGTCTTTGCTCGAAGGCCTTTTTGTGGAGATAGCCGAGCGCTTGGTTCTCTGCTACACTGGTGAGAAGCCCGACCTCTTCACCTTCGTTGTTGAGAAGTGGCGTTGCAGAGGGAATGTGGGTGGCATCGAGCTCGAAACAGGCGAGTCGACGATTGACCTTGCCGGCGGACTTGATGCGGGAAATGACTTCTTGGCCGATGTAGCAGCCTTTTCGATAGGAAATGGCAGAAGCGTCGAGCCCTGCTTCGGGAGGCAGCATGCCCTCGGTGAGTTCGCTGCCCCACGCGGGTTGGCCGTGGGCGATGCGAATCTGCTCGGCTTGCGCAAGGCTCATGATGTCACCGCTGGGCAGTGGGTCGGCAGAAGGAATCCAGCGATCGAATCCAGGAACACCCAGTCGGAGGTGAGAAAGATCGCCGATGGCGGAAACTTCGTCGACAAGATGAAGCAGTCGCCAGTCATCGGAGATATCGGTGATTTCTGCATCATCAGCAATCAGATAGCGAGAGAGACGAGCGAACAAAGATTCGCGCACTTCGATAGGAGCTTCGATCCAGATGGTGTCCTCATTTCTGGCAGAAAGAGTGATGAAGGCTTGGAGTCGGCCCTTGGCATCGGTGACGCAAGATGGGAGAACGCGCGGAGTGTCTTGAAAGAGAAGTCGTACGTCTTGTGTGACTTGGCCGTTGAGATAACGCACTGCGTCGGGGCCTTGAAGTTGGAAAAGAGATCGAAAACCGAGGTCGAGAATGGCCATGGCTGATGGTAAGCGAGACAAAAACGCTTGGCAATCAGCGTAGAAGATTTTTTTCACAGAAACATCATTTTTGCATTGCCAATGTTTCGATCTCGTTCATACTGCGCGCCCCCACCGCGGTGGGGAAAGAAAAGTGCAGTATTGCATGGCTCGATAGCTCAGTTGGTAGAGCAGCGGATTGAAAATCCGCGTGTCGCTGGTTCGATCCCGGCTCGAGCCACCTTCTTGCTTCCTTGTTGGGATCAGGAAATGTGGATTGACTCAATTGCCACGAAGATCAGTCAGAATCGATGTTGAGTTCGGGTGATTCGGTATCGGGAAGGATGTCGATGTCCTTTTGAAACAACTGCATCGCTGTTTTGGCGACTTGGGCGGTATCGTAGTAGGCATAGCCGCCGACACCGAGAGCGCCGACGATGGGCAGCCATCGCGATAGACCGCTTGCAATGCCTTTTTGCGTGAGTTTGAGCCCGATTTTTTGGGCGACTTGTTGGAGGGCTTGCTGGGTTGTGCGACGGAAAAGATAGCGGTCGCCCACGCGAACGACAATGTCGCGCATGGCCATTGCGGCGCCATGGCGAAAAATGCAATAGAGCATTTGCGAAGAAGAGAGACTCGCCGATTTGCCATAGAGACCGGCGAGGTCGGCGACCATTTGGGTTTGGATGCGCCAGACCGTGACCAGTTCGGGGAGGATCGTCAACCAACCCAATGGTCCCGGTGGCAGCGCAAGAGTGCCTGCTGCGGTTGCAGCTTTGATCGAAGCGCGCTGAGCGATTTGCCGCGCTCGTGCGGCGGTGTCGTCTAACGGAATTTCTTCGGTCGACGGAATGCGACCGATGAGATCAAGGATGATATCGGTCAATTTTCGGTGTACGACATCGGCTGATACGGATTGGTCTTTCACTTTGATGAGAGTAGCAATCTCCCATGCATTCGGCAAGGCTGCTTTCGTGGGCTTGCCCTCACGGCGATCAAGCAAGGGAAAGCCATGCTCTTTCAGGCAGACCAAGGAGAATCGTTTGTCTCGATGGAGGGAAGCCGAGTTGACAGAATTTCAGA
>RDYF01000048.1:17568-22958 GCA_004293285.1 Verrucomicrobiota bacterium
CGAGATCGGAGTGGTGAATCTCGGGATGATTGCCATGACGAAATTCGGAAAAATTCGGAAATTCTGTCAAAACCAGCCTCGATGGCCGCTTGCGTTCCTCTCATGGGAGATTCGCTCCCTAGCTCGATCGCCCTGGGCTTGCCCTGCGTTGATCATGATCTTCAAAACCACAGCATGATGGGCATCGAGCGACCGCAGAACGGAGGCAGGAGTTTTGCTAAGGCTCGGAAAAAAGAATTCCAGTGCGCTTCGATCGGCAACTGCCAAGGACAGTCTCCTTGGCGTTCATCCTCAAGGTCCGTTTACTTCTTTTTAGCGGTTGCTTTAGCGATGGCAGGGAGATCGCGGTAATCGGTGATGAAGTGCTGAGCGCCCTTTTTCACGGCATCGCGGGCAATCACGCCACCAAAGCCGACAAAGCAATCGACTTCACTTGCGGTTTCGAGATCGGAAATGCCATCACCCACCATAAGGGTCGTTTTAGGCAGCATGGCTTTTTTCCATTCGCGAATGATCTCCGGTTTGCCACCATTGCGGGTGGTGGGGTAGTCGGCCCCGTAGCCGGTGTAGTGACCATCGGCATCGTGATGTAGGGGCACGGCTTCGACAAATCGAATGCCCAAGTGTTGCGCCAGTGGCTGAATCAACGGTGCAAAACCGCCACTGAGAATGACAATGGTCCAGTCTTCATCGCGTAGTGCTTGCAAAACCTCGCGCACGCCGGGGACGATGGTGTCGATGTACTGTTGTGCCACCGTTTGGCAGGTGGCGAGATCGGGTTTCAGAATGTCCATGCGACGAGGAAAAACTTCGTGCAAGGGCACCGTGCCATTCATTCCTGCATGAGTGAGTTCGACCACCTTTTGGAAAATTTCTTCGCCTCTTGCGCGTGCGAGCTCGTCGATGCCTTCGATCGTCGAGATCGTGGAATCACAGTCGAAAAAAGCAATCTTGCCGCGTTGCCGCGTTGGTGGATCGATGAAGATTTCGGTATCGATCGGGGTAAGATCGAACAGTTCCACGACATCGATGTTCGACATGCGAATGCAACCGTGGCTGGCAGGCGTGCCGATGAGATCCTCTTGGTTCGTGCCGTGAATGTAGATGCAGCGCTCGAACGTGTTTTTGTTTTGCGCTTCCAAGCCATCGAGCCGGAGAATGCGCGACGTGATCAAATCGGCATCCGTCGCGACATCCGGCGACCACAGGCCGGTGGGTTCACGATGTTGAAAAATCGTGCCCAGCGGCTGATCGTAGCCAATTTTTTCGCAGACGCGAAAATGCCCCGTGGGAGTGCGGTAGCTGTCTTTGGTGAAACCGACTCCTTTGGCTGAGGTCGACACGGGGTATTCGCGAACAACTTCATCGCCATCGAAGAGAGTGAGCCACTGATCGTCGATTGAGATGTGAATGTGCATAAGCTGCGAGAATTACGATCCCATCGAAGCCAACACATCGTCCATGGCGGCGATGAGTTCCTTCATGGTTTCAGGAGTTTCATTGCCCATGTTCGAGATGCGGAAGGTGATGCCTTTGATCTTGCCATAGCCACCATTGATGAGGAAATTGTGTTTCGTCTTCAGCGTTTTGATGAATGCCGACTGATCGAAGCCCTCAGGGGTATGGAAGCAAGTGAGGCTCACCGAGCGGAAGCCTTCGGGAGCGAAGTGTTGGAAGCCGTGCTTGGCACCCCATTCGTGGATCCGGCGATTGTTTTCGCGATGACGGGCAAAGCGGTTTTCCAGGCCTTCGGCGGCGATGGTTTCCAGCATGTGTTGGAGGCCGAAAATCAATGAAATCGCGGGGGTCGATGGCGTGTTATTGGCTGCGGCATTTTTCTCGAACTCGACAAAGTCAAAGTAGTAACCGCGATCCGTGCTGGCCTTCGAGCGCTCCAGCGCTGCTTCGGAAATGGCGAAAATGGTCAGACCTGGCGGCAGCGCCATGGCTTTCTGCACACCAGCGAGCAAGACATCGATGCCCAGTTCATCCATCGCATGAGGCACGGCGGAGAACGAAGAGACGGTGTCGACAATCAACAGCACATCGGGGAACGATTTCACCACTTCGGCAATGGCTTTGAGATCGCTCATCACACCTGTGGAGGTTTCATTGTGAATGAAAGTCACGGTATCAAAGCCGCCCTCCGCGAGTTTGCTGCGCACCTGTGCGGGGTCGATGGGTTGGCCCCATTCGTATTGGAGTTTCTCGACGGCTTTTCCGCACTTCTTAGCGACATCGAACCACTTGTCCGAAAACGCGCCATTGCAGAGAGTGAGGACTTTTTTCTGAGTGAGATTGCGCAGAGCGGCCTCCATCACGCCCCAAGCGGAAGAGGTCGAAAGAAACACAGGGCGCTTGGTGCCGGCGAGTTGTTGCAGCACGGGTTGAGTGGAAGCATAGAGTGCTTCAAATTCTGCGCCGCGATGACCAATCATGGGGCGAGACATCGCCGCGTAAGTGGCGGGGGAAACATCGATGGGGCCTGGGATAAAAAGTTTAGGAGTTGCCATGGTAAGAGGCGCGAAATATGCGGGAGGATGACACAAATGTCAAAGCGATCCCGCGATTTTTTCTGGCGCGTGGAAAGCGGCGATCAAGCTAGGCAGGAGTCCTCCCTGGTAGGCGTGCGAATTGGCAATTGGGAGTGGTTTTGACAGAATTTCAGAATTTTCAGAATTTTGTCATAGCCATGATCCCGATGTCCACCATGGCGGTCACGCTTAGATTAGGATTCCTGAATATGCTTTCATCTCCCTCTAAGGTCATTGAGGAAATTCTGAAATTCTGTCAAATCGGCTTCCCTGAATCGAGAGAAACTGTGCTGCTTAGTCTGCCTTACGAAGAATGGTTTTTTCTCATTTGATCGCCAACACCGCCCAGTGGAACTGAGCGGTGTTGAGGAATGGGTGAAGTCGATGCTTACGCAGCGGCTTTGGCTTCGAGGGCCTTCTTCGCTTGAGCGATGATGGCGCTGAAAGCGGCGGCATCGGCAATCGCGAGATCGGACAGGATCTTGCGGTCGGCTTCGATACCAGCAGCCTTGAGGCCTTCGATGAAGCGGGAGTAGGTGAGACCTTCGTTGCGCACAGCGGCACTGATCCGCGCGATCCAGAGACGGCGGAACTGACCTTTGCGCTTCTTACGGTCGCGATATTCGTAGGTTTGTGCTTTGCGGACGGCGTCCTTGGCGTAGCGGAAAAGCTTCGAGCGGAAACCGCGGAAACCTTTGGCACGCAGCAAAGTGCGCTTACGACGCTTGCGACTGGCCGGTGAATTGGTGGCTCTTGACATGGTAGTATTGGTTCTATCGGCAGGCTGTTGTTTTCATTACTTCCACAGTCTCGCCTGACGAATGGCTCTGGGTAAGAGAGCAGGCTGTGTGAAGTCCACCCGAACCGCGGGTGGGGGCGCAGATGTCACTGCGAATCAATTAACCGAAAGGCAGGTTCTCTTTGACATTTTTGATGTCAGCATCGGAAACCAGACCAGCGCGCCCGAGAGCACGCTTGCGCTTCGAACTCTTCTTTTGAAGAATGTGGCGCTTGCCTTGTTTGCGACGTAGAACTTTGCCTGTGCCGGTGATCTTGAATCGTTTGGCGACAGCTTTTCTTGTTTTGGATGTGCCTGATGGACCTGGCATGGGACGGCGAATCTAGTGAAAACTTCGGAGATCTGGCAAGTAAAAAATGGTAGGAAAAAGTGATTTTTTTGCATTTGGTTCTTCATCATTCGAAATGCTGTGATAGGATGGGCGTCCGCCGAGGCTGACCGTGTGAGTGCCAGTGAGGCAAATTGAAGTTATGAGTGAGCAAGTCAAGGGATTGGAATTAGCGGTGGCCTGTGCGAAGGCAGCGGATGAGATGCAGGCGGAAAACATCCAAGTATGGGATGTGCGTGGTCAGTCGACGATTACGGATTTTGTGGTGATTTGCTCGGGTTCCTCGATGCCCCACTTGCGCGCGATCATGCGTGATGTAGCGGGCCACGTGATGGAATGGCATGAAGTGAAACCCATTCTCTCCGAAGGCAATGCCGACAGTCGATGGGTGGTGCTGGATTACATCGATGTGATGGTCCATGTTTTGCACACGGAAATGCGCGAGTACTACGATCTCGAATCGATGTGGGCCAAGGCCAAGCCGATCGAGTGGCAAACGCCGCAATAACGGATTTTACGGGCTAAGTCGTTCGATCTGCCATTCCTCATCGGACTTGGTGTAGAGGAAACGATCATGAATCCTTGCGGGCCCGCCTTGCCAGAACTCCATGGTTTCGGGAACGATCCGGAAGCCGCCCCAGAAGGAAGGGAGGGGGATTTCGCCGTGTTGGAATTTCTCACCGATTTCGCGGAGTTTCTGCATGAGCAGTTGGCGCGAGCTGATGACCGAACTCTGTTGCGAGACCCAAGCGCCGAGTTGGGAATCGCGTGGGCGTGAGGTGAAATAGCGCAACGACTCGGCGGTCGAGATTTTTTCCGCACGACCTTGGATGATGACTTGGCGTTCCATGGTAATCCAAGGGAAGAGCAAGCAGACGTTCGGGTTTTGTGCGATTTGCTGGGCCTTGCGACTTTCGTAATTGGTAAAAAAGACAAAGCCTTGTTGATCAAAATACTTTAGCAGAACCGTGCGTTGGAGGGGCATTCCACGATCATTCACCGTGGCGAGAGTCATGGCATTCGGCTCATGAATTTGGCAGTCGATGGCTTGTTGAAACCACGAGGTAAACTGCGCGATGGGATTGGCATCAAGGTTTGCGCGGTGCAGTCCTTTGGCTGAGTATTCTTTGCGGAAGTCCGAGAGATCCATGGGTGAGTGAGTTTAGCACGGGATCGTGTGAGGTAAAATTTTTCTTTTGCGATGGGCTGAGAACAAAAAATCGCGACGCCTGCATGAGACGTCGCGATCGGAAATGGAGCGGCTATGCCTTACGCCAGCAAGGTGGCGATACGGCGGCAGACTTCCTCGACATTGGCGCGAGAATTGAAAGCGGAAATGCGGAACCAGCCTTCGCCGGCGGCACCGAAGCCCGAGCCCGGTGTGATGACCACTTGGGCGTCGTGCAGCATGGTATCGAACATATCCCATGAAGTTTTACCAGCGGGGCAGCCGACCCAAACGTAGGGAGCATTTTCGCCACCGAAAACCCTTTTGGCAAGCTTCGCGCAGCAATTTTGCGTTGCCCATGTAGTGTGCGATGAGTTCGGCGACCTGAGCTTTGCCCTCGGGCGTGAAGAGTGCTGCGGCAGCTTTTTGCACCGGATAGCTCGCACCATTGAACTTCGTGCTGTGACGGCGCGACCAAAGTTGGTGAATCGGCACTTGTTCGCCACTGGTGGTCTGGCCCATCAGGGTTTTCGGAATGACAGTGTAGGCGCAGCGAACGCC
>RDYF01000159.1:0-1682 GCA_004293285.1 Verrucomicrobiota bacterium
GAAGGGATAGCTGCGTCCCGAGCTCAGCACGATGCGACCGTTTTTGACGCTAAGACCTTTGCGGAACTCACGCCATGAAATGATGTCGCCTCCTTGTCCCTGACTTACGCTCACAAATTCGGAAGGAGACTCGCCCGCTTGGAGCAGGGCTTGGGCACGTCCAAGGTATTGGAAAAAAGCCGTGCCATCCTTCGCCCAGGTTTGATGGCGATTGAAATGCGTGCCCCACCAGCCCATGCCCATGCCAGGCTTAAAGCGGTCATCGAAGGGTTGATGCACCCAATGGTGGAGGATCATGCGGTTCGCGCCACTGGCGAAAGTGCCATCGGTCGAGCGCTTGAGGAAAGGCGTTTCCGACCAGTTGCTCAGAGTGGGAGGGCCGGTGAATGCTTCTGCGCCGACCACACGACGTCCGGCAGCCCTTGCGGCAGCGACGACCGCACCGCTGATGCCGCCGCCTCCTCCCGTCCAGAACTCGCCCATGGGCAAATCGGCGAGAGCCGCGCCTTCGGTGGTATCGAATGGGCCGCCGTAGGGTTCAAATTGGAGATCCATGCCGACAGCCTTCATCTTCGCGCGACCTGTGAGCCAGCCATTTTCGTAAAACAGCGTGCGAATGACGTCTTGGTAATCCCATTGGAAGCGAGCGGTTAACTCAGGATTGCCCACCACGCGTTGTTGTGTGCTGATGAGCCAAGGCAATGGATCATAGCCCTTGCGTTTTTCAAACTCCTCGCGAAAGGCTGAGGTCCAGTTTTGCGAGCCAGCTTCATAGCTATCGATGAGGAAATGCTTCACACTCTTGCCGAGGTAGGGGCCGAGGTGTTTTTTCATGGGTTCAATGACCTGATCCCAGTGGTAGCGATTGTGTTCGAGGCTGAGTTTATCGACCTCCAGTGTTTTGCCGATCAGTTCATCCGGCAGCGGGTGAGGATTCGATCCCGTAGGAGCGTGGGCGAAACGGATGATCTGCCATTTGCCCGGTGGCGCATTCCATTCCAGCTTGCCATCGCGAAAAGACTTCGTCAGATCGATCACCTTTTGCGGGTCCACCACGCCCTCCGCCGGAGCTGCGAGCACGGCGACATCGCGGAAAAACGAAAAACGTTGACCACTGCTGCCCCAACCGCGGTAGCTCGTGGGATCGGGGCGCGGGAGCTCGACGGAGACTTTTTTCCCGCCATCGATGGTCACCGACTTCGTGACCAATTGCTGCATATTCTTTTCCTCATCGATCCATGGGCCGCCGGTGGTGGAATAGCCGACGGTATTGTGCAGGCCGATTTCCAAGCCGAGGCGCTGGGCTTCGGCGGCAGCGTGGCGTAGGGCCTCCCAATACTTCGGGCTGCGATACGTTTGATCCGGCCAGGGATTGTTGAGAGTGGGCTTGTGCGATTCCTGAACAGCCGAGGCGATGTTAAAAATCGTCGCCCCGCCGATGCCCGACGCTTTCATGGCTTCGAGATCCTTGGTGATGCCTTCCTTCGAAAAATTCGATCCCATCCAGTGCCACCAGACGTAGGGGCGGGTGACGGTGGGAGGATTTTGGAAATCTTTTTCCAGATCCGTCTCAGCTGGCAGGCGGGAAAGCGCGGCAAGCAAGGCGAAAGTCGTAGCTGGTAGGAATCGAAGTGTCATGGGTGATGGATGCCTTACAACGTCCCTAGGCAGCCGAATCTTAC
>RDYF01000159.1:1693-20250 GCA_004293285.1 Verrucomicrobiota bacterium
CTCATCAGCATGGACTCACTTCTGAGCCAAATGTTTCTCAGCGGCGACGTCGGCGCAGCAACGCAAGGAGTCTTAGAGCCTAGCATTGCATTTGAGTAGAGAGAGCTAGGCCTTTCGCAGCTAAGACTTAGAGGCTTTCGCAAAGCGTTTGAGGGAATCGAAACTCTCGCTGTCACAAATCATGGCTGCGAGTGCGATGAAAATCATTTTGCCGAAATAATGGTGCGGGTGGTGTCTTTAGCGCGAATCTCCAGGCGTTTTGAAAGCCCTCAATCCTGCCGAATGATCGTCGCGTCGTTCGTGGTGAGGCAGATGTCGACTATTGCAAATGGTGGATAAGCAAACATGCAGGAATTTTCACCACGATCTCAAGCGAGGGAGCCCGAGAAATGTGGGTAGCCGTGTAGCGCAAATGCAAAGAGAAGAGCGCGTCCCAAGAAACCCCTAGTGGAACGCGCTCTTCAGGGATTGCTCACGTATGAGCAAAGTTGTCTTCGGAATTACTTGCGTCGACGACGCAGCAGAGCCAAGGCACCCAAGCCACCGAGCAATGCAGCGGAGGGCTCGGGGACTGCGCGCAGGGCGACGTCATTGCCATTGAAGAAACGATTGCTATCGTAGTCAGCCTGATAGGAAATGATCCATTCAAATCCACCGAAACTACCTACAGTTGCGCCTTCCGAATAATTGCTGAAAGCGCCCGCAACGGCATCCGAATCGTCATTTAAGATGAGGAAAATCACATCGTTCAAAACGTAGTCGATACCCGCATTGAGCGTATCCAAAGACAAAGCGCCGCTCAGAGTGACCGAGCCGGTGACATTGAGTTGGTCGTGCTGCGTTCCAGCCGTGATGCCATTGATTTCGGCGATGAGGGTTCCTGCTTGGCTGTAGTCGCCAGTGTTCAGGATGCCCGGGCTATTGCCTGGATTGATGAAAGCACCGGCATTCACCGTGAGAGCGCCGGTGGTTCCCGATCCTGCAATCGTCGCACCAGTTTCCACAGTGGTGAGGGTGCTGGTAGAAATGTTGCCATTGATGATCAAGGAGCCACCGGAGACTGTTGTCGTGCCTACGTATTGTTGCTCACCAGTTAACTCCAAACGACCATCGCCAGTTTTGATCACATTGCCACTGTTCCATAATGTACCCGTTACTTTCAGATCACTCTGCTCGTCGGTGCCCGATGCCACATTGAATGTCACGGTTTGTCCATTGAGGTTCAATCCCTGATTTTGTGCTCCTACGCGTACTCCGCTAAGGACGTTTTGTGCACCGCCGTTGGTGGCGATCGTGTTATCTCCCGTAAAGACGGTGCCGCCCGCGCCACTGGCAAGCGCATCGATCGTACCACCGCCCGTGCTGTTGAAACTGATGACTTCTCCTGCAAAATTGTAGCGTTCACCGGTAATGCGTAAGGTCGAGGCACCATTGATGTTGATGTTGCCACCGGTGTAGTTCGTGCCTCCTCCGCCGCTGACGCCACTGAGTGTCTGAGTGCCTGTGCCCTCCTTAACGAAGTTGGCCGACGCTGAATCGGAGTCAGCCAAGGTGCCACTGAAATTTCCACTACCGTCATTCACGCCAAACGTGAAATTTTGATAACCTGCACCGGGATAACCAGAGGTGATGGTGCCTGATCCAGTCAATGCATCTACCCTTACATTGGCTTCTACACCGTTAAAAGTAGCGCCTGATGCGACGTTGAGCCCTGAGAGGTTGTTCGTCCAATTTTCATTGGCATTGCTGCCGCCGCCGAAAACACCTTCTCGCACATCGATCATCGAGCCAGCGCCCAGAGCGAATGTAGCACTGCTACCACCCCAAATGACGCTGCCAGAACCAGTCTTGATCAATGAGCCCGCGCCACTAAACGTCGTGCTCGCTAAGTCGCGATTGCCGCTTGCGACATTCAAATCGAGCGTGCTGCCGGCACTGATCACAAATCCAGAGCTGTTGTAGGAATTTTGGAGAATCAACGTGCCGCCATTGATGTTCGTTGCGCCGTTGTAGCTATTCGCCCCTGATAGAGTGAGGATGCCATCGCCTGTCTTGGTGATGCCAGGGGAACCTCCCAAGGGCGAAATGGCAATGCCACCAGAAATGGTAAGATTACTACCGCTGCCGACGCTGATCATACGATTCCCTTCCAGACGGATTTCTGAGGAAATCGTTGATGACGAAGAGTTTCCTGCGCTGATATCTGAGCTCAGCACTAAATTGCCCCAAGTATCATTGCCGAAACCATAAGTGTTCCCACGCGAACTTACTGTTCCGCCATTCAGCACGAGTCCGTTCTTAATCTGCGTCACACCTGCTGAAGTGCTGAGAGTAGCACCTGCGCCGACCGTGATGGTGCCCGTAGCGCCGCTGCCATTCCACGGCTGTCCGGTCACCCATCTGCGTGAGCGTCGCCGTGCCTGCGCCATTTTTGATCAAAGCGGCTGGATTGAACCAGTTATTGAGTGCCCCATTGAGCGTGAGCGTGCGACCAGTTCCGACATCCCACGTCACCGCCGAGGCGGCGATGTATTGACCATTGATTGTTAGATCACGGCTATCTGAGGCGATCGAAATCAACGCTGAAGGATTGCCGTTCACACCAATTCCCATGATGAGCGGGTTGGTATCACTGCTGTTGATCACGATGTCTGAGGTCAAGCCACTCGCCAGAATGATGCTATTGATTCCGAAATACGTGTTGAGCGTCATCGATGACCGCGTCGGTGTGCCACCGAATCGGTAGTCGTTCCACTGCTCCCAAGAACCTTGAGACCAGTTGCCTGCTTCCGTAAAATTCTCACTGAAATTCCCCGTCCAATCAAAGGTGGCGGCGTGAGCAGTGCTGATCTTGAGCAGGGAGGTAATGGCCATCGTGGCCACAAATGTTTTTTTCAATTTCATGATGTTGGGTTTGGATGTAGTTGGGGTGTTGCGTTTGCAATACAAACGAACACTCACAAGGTATCATCAAAACAAATCAAAAACCATGACACTTTCTGCATAATAGGCGACACTTTGTGACAGATCCGCGCTCATGGATGAAAAGAACGCGCGTCACAAGTCCGAGCAAGAACAAGTGACGCAGGCGTATGAAATCAAGCGCGACGACGACGCAGCAAAGCAAGAACTCCAAGACCACCGAGCAATGCGGCAGAGGGCTCGGGGATGGCAGAGACGTCGGCCATGGTCGTACCAATGATCAGGTTGTCGAAACTTTGATTTGCGTTATTGCTGCCGAAATCGACGCCCCCGATGCGAATTCCATTAACCCCCGCCATATTGGCGGTTGTCGACCTAAGCAAAGCTGCTCCACTCACATCGACGGGAGCGCCCGTCGCGCCGACCCAAAGATCCACGGTGCTGGTAGCGCCTGTTCCTAGCGTGATTCTGGCAACGCCGGTTTTCATGCCACCATAATTGATTTCCGAAGATACACCCGCTCCGCTCATGCTCCATTTGTCATGACCTACTGTCGGCCAAGTGTTGCCGATCAAAAAGGTTTCACTCCCGTTGTTATAAAACGTAAGTCCGCCATAGGAACCGTTTTCTCCGGGTTGGGATGCAAAACCCCAGTCGAAGGAGAGCCAAATGATTCCGGAAGTACCAAATGGGTTACCGATAAAGTCTCGTCTTGCATCAGCGTTTCCTGTCGCGACACCAGTTGTGACACTGAGACCAGTAGTCTGCCATGCATTGCTGAAGCCCGTTCCACCGTTCTTACCGGTAAGAGCACCGTTGTCATAAGTGAAATTTTCCGACACGAGGACCGCTGCGTGCGACAACGATGCGCTGTGAAGAAGAGCCACGCTCGCAAGTGCCAGCGCGCCGATTTTTGAGGACATGAATTTGGTTTTCATTTTTTTGTATTAGATGGTTGGAGGTATGGTTGATGAATTGTGATGGCGAGCCGAATTGGCTCGCATGAGTGCACCACAACCACTAAGATCGGATTTCATCTCTGTATCCCGACAACAGAATGAAAATATTTTTGGAAAATTTTCGGACGGTTGCTTTAGGGAGAGTGATCGGTCGCGGCCCGATGAGTTTGGCACGTTTTTTTCTTAATCGGGAGTCGGTGAGCGAAAGGCTCCTTGGAATGCGGCAGCCCTGCTGCCGCTTTCGCCGAGACAGCCCTGCTGTCCGGCTCTTTGTGTGGGGAGGTTCTATGGGTGGAAGGTGGCGTTTTCTCTATCGGGAAGTCGATGAGCGGAAGGTGGCGTTTTCCTTATCTGGGAAGTCGGTGAGCGAAGATATGCTCGCAGCAGGGCTGCTTCGCGGAAAGCGGCAGCAGGGCTGCCGCAGTCCAAGTGGCCTTTGGCCAAGCTCACGGCTGATTATTGCTCCCATGAACCAAAAATCCGATTCCACAAATCGATGATCGACAAATCACACCAAAAAACTAACATAAATTTCCATGCAAGAAAATCTCCCTGATGAGGAAGCATGTGCCAAGGGGGCGAAACACTGGCCACACGCCCCTCCTCATCGCTTGTCTCTGGGAGGTGTTTATTTTGTGACCGCGCGCAGTTACCAAAATCGTCATTTGCTGGCGGATGATGTCATGAAAGATTGGTTTCAAGACGCATTATTGACTACTGCCAAACAATTTGGATGGACTTTGGAGGCATGGGCGATTTTATCCAATCATTATCACTGGATTGGACATTGCCCCTCGGGATCAGACGGTGCGAATTCGCTTCGTAAAATGATGCAAAAACTTCACAGTCTAACAACAAAAGAACTCAATCGTCGAGAAAGCCAGATGGGGCGAAAGCGTCTTTGGCAGAATTTTCGAGAAACACGACTGACACATCAGAAGAGTTATTTGGCACGATTGAATTACGTGCATCAAAATGCGGTGCATCATCGTTTGGTGCGTGTGGCATCGGATTGGAAATGGTGTAGTGCCTCCGAATTCAAAAAATCAGTGACTCCCGCATGGCTGAAGACGATCTCGAGTTTTTCTTACGACGAAATTGCAGCCAAGGATCAAGATAAACTTTGAGCACTTTTTTCGTTTTTTCTCCATCCTTGGAATGCGGAAGCCCTGCTGTCCGGCTCTTTGTGTGGGGATTTTGAAAGTTGAAAGTTGGGAGTTGGGAGTTGGATCCTTCTTCGCTCGATGAGCTACGAAGGACTGGAAAACTACTTAGGACAACTGATGGATGGAAGGCAGGAAGGCAATTGGGAACGTCCAACGTCAAACTTTGAACGTCAAACTTTGAACATTTTGATTTTATTCCATGTTGAATGGGAGATAGTGGCTGGGAGGGATTAAGGAGAAGGGATTTGCAATCCCTTAGCGAAATAACCTCGCCGAAGCTTATCTGGGAAGTCGGTGAGCGGAAGACATGCTCGCAGCAGGGCTGCTTCGCGAAAAGCGGCAGCAGGGCTGCCGCAGTCCAGGGGCCTTTGGCCAAGGTCGAAGGCTGCGAGCGGAAGGTTTGCTTCATTCCGGAGCTGGCACGACCTTGAGGCCGAAGAGTCCGCCGACCGTGCTGCCATCGGGGGTGACGGTGAAGCGGATGACTGCTTCTACGGTGTCGCCTTGAGCTTGGCTCGGGAGCATATCGTTCGGGATGGGGTAGTGTTGATCAAAGAACTTTCCGGGATGCGCTTGGGAGAGTTCTTGGGTGGCGAGCCATTGGTCGTTGAGGAAAATTTGGAACTTGCGTCGATTCCCTTCCTCACCCCAATACGTGGCAACGAGGTGAGATTTCTGACCGACTGGGAATTTGAGGCGATAGCACAGCTCTTCCCCTTGGCGAAAAGTTCGGCCATGGGCGGGTCCGGTTTGTGAGCCTTTTTGCGAGATCAAACGAGTGGCTTCGCTGGGCGTGCCGGGCACGGCGAAGTCGATCGCCCCCTCGGCCCACGCCGGATCGATGCCTACGCGATCGCCATCAAACGCGCGCCAATCTGCGGGCACGATGTCGCGATAGCCGGCTTGCAATCCGCTTTCGTTGATGATCGCTTGTGCCTCTGCTGGCCAGATCGCATTAGGGCAAACGGTGTGACCTGTCACGCGGGTATTGGGCGAAGAGACAAACCAAACATTGTCCGTGACGAAGTAATCCAGAATGTCGATATCATGCTTGCGCCCGTGGTCGCCGGTGGTATGGACGCGCTGGTAAGGGCCCTGAACCACATTAGCACGATTGATGATTTTCGTGGAGCCCTCATCATTGTAAATGCCGAAGGTGGTCTGGCGGATGTAATTGCGCTCAATGATCGTGCCGGGCTGACGACCGAGAGTGTAAATGCCGCCGCCGTCATCGAGTAGGGACATGGTGCGCTCAAGTCGATTGGCGCGAATGGTGTTTTTTCCCGCCACCACAGTGGGTTTGCCTGGGAGGACGGAAGGTCGTGGTGCTTGTCCCCATTCGGGATGATTGGTGCCTTCATAGCCATCGAAATCGCACCATCCCCAGCCGAGGTTGATGCCGGTGTAGGGAGAGTTTTCGATCCAATTGTGTTCGATGGTGAGATCCTCGGAGAAAAACACGGTGATAACCGTGTGGCCGTGAAAGAGGGCGGAGTTATCGGGCAAGAAATTGTTAGCGATCAGCACACGGCGCGGGATGGACTCGGTGCCGGCGGGAAACTTCTCGTGCTCGATGCCCGCGCCCTCGGCGTGTTTGTGGTCGGCAGGATCATTTTCATAAACATGCTGGGGATGGCCGATGGTGATCGCACTGCCGCCGGAATCACGGATGACATTGCCGACGATGCGCACGTCATTGATGTCATTGCTCATCACGATCCCTTGGCAACCAGTATGAGCGATGGTATTGCGGGTGAAGGTGATATGTTCTAAGGCATTGCCGATGATCGCGGCGGGCAGAACATCATAAGCGCGGTAGACATCATAGTGCCAATTCGGGTTCGCGAAAACGGTATTGATGCAAGCTGTCTGCAACGTCGCGGTGCCATACGAGCCGTCGATTTCCATGAGATTGTAATCAGAGTGAGCAAAGCTCAGGCCCTCGAACGACAGATTCCGCACACGATGTTTCAACGGTCGACCAGCGAGCTCGATGAGGGTTTCCGTGACCGGTGCGATGACTTGTGCCGTTTTCAAATTCTCGCCGCTACGAGGAATGTAGTAGATGGTTTTTTCGGCGCGGTCGAAATAGAACTCGCCGGGTTGATCGAGTAGTTCTAGGGCATTGTGAATGATTTGCTCGCTCTTGAGCGTGAGGCCTGCGTCCCAACCAATTTGTTGAGCGATCGCGCCGTAAGGTTGTTGGAGTTTGAAAACATACTTGTCACCCTCCGTGGTGATCTCGCGGACGCCGACAAAGTTTTTATTCCAGGTCGTTTGATTTTCGATTTCCACATCCGAGACATTGTGCGTGATGCGCGGGAGGTCGCTGGCGTTGTAGAGGATGCCATCGGCGGCTTGACCACTTTGCCAGGCCCAGGGAGCTTGACCGGCGGTGATGGTGAAAGTGCCCCATCCGCCTTGAGCGCGGATTTTTTTCCCGCTATTCGCCATGACCGCGCGGGCCGAGCCGATGTAGAGGGCGCGGAGTTTTTCTTTTCGATCGAGCGGAGCCTTCCAGATGCCATTTTTGGTAGGAGTCCAGCCCGTGACCGGGACCCCGCCGGTGAAGAGTGGCGTTTCCCCGCGGGCGGCGCGATAGATTACGCGGTGCGTGCCACGTCCTGAGTCCTCTGGGCCAAAGAGGATCGTTTTGCGGACGGGATAGGTGCCGCCGCGTAGCGTTACCACGACATCGCCCTGCGCCTGAGCGAGCAGCGGACGCACGGCATCGCGTGCTTTTTCCAAGCTGCGAAAAGGTTTCGCGGCCGTGCCGGGATGGCTGTCCGAGCCATTCGGCGCGACAAAAAACTCACGTGTGGGCGAAGAGCTGAGTTCGGCAGTTGGTGCGAGAAAAGCGCATGCGGCAAAAAGAAAAGCGCGTTGGGAAAAAATTGGGTGCATGATGAGATAAAAAAGGGAATGTTCGATTAGGTTTTGCGTGATCTTCAATCAACGACACTATTTGCATTTTCGATGACAATTTGCATACAAAGCCCCTTGGGCTGCCGTAGTCCAAGGGCCAAGGCAACGGGCCACGGTCGATGTTCGGTGGTTGGTGTACGGAGGATGGTATTCATTCAGTCTGTGCTTTGAGGAGATGACACAGCCATTTCTTTTTGTGCTTCTAGCAGCAATAAGTAGGCATTCGTCCAATCGATCCAGCGGCCGAGATCGTCTGTCCAGCGGCCGGATGTGGATTGTCTCATCGAGATGAGCGGGGCGGCGGTGGTGGTGAGGAGGTCGTGCGCCTGGTCGGTCTGACCAGTGCGGTGAAGGGACATGGCGAGCAGGAATTTGACGCAAGACACGCGGGCAGGGTCGCTTTCGCTGCGTTGTAACCCTGACTTTTCTGAAGCGGGGCCAATGCTTGTTTCGAGGAAATCTACCAGTTTCTCCACGCGGTTCATGGTGGCTTGATCTGCGGGGCGTAGTAAGCAGGCTTTGATCATTTGTTCCGCGACGATGGTGTCCTGGGTGACGCTGAAGCGGCTCAGGGCGATTTGGCGGATTTGCTCGTAGCTTTTCTGGTCATCGATCGCGCAGGTGGCGGTGGCAGCAGGCAGGACTTGCGAGGAGACTTGGTGGAGATCGGAGAGATCGACGCTCGACATCGAGTGCGCGAGGGCGGTGTAGCGTTTGGCGGCAAGCGGCAAGCGTCCGGCGATGCGATGCCACTCACCGAGTTTGCGGAATGCCTCGGCGGCTTCTAACGAGGGGGGGATGATGTCGATCGGGAGATGACCGATCAGGCGGTCGGCCTCTTCGTATTGCTCATAAAAAAGTTTCACGGATGCTTGGGCACAGGCTTCGCGAGCTTCCGCGCGGATGCGCAAGCTGGCTTCCTGAGCGCGCGCGCTATCGGCGATGGCGCGCAGTTCCGATTGCTCTTGGCGCGCTTTGGATTCGCGGAAAAAGAGCCAAGTGGACGTGCTAAAGCCCGCGGCTAGGGTAATGAAGGCGACACTGCTGAGGGCGATGGCCCAGCGCTGGCGGCGGATGAACTTTCGTGTTCTGATGCGCCACGGTGTGGGGCTGGCGTGGATGATGCTGTCATTCAGGTGTCGCTTGATGTCATTGGCCAAGGCATTGGGCGTATCATAGCGCTGCGTTCGATCCGCGTGGAGGCATTTCAGGACAATGGCATCGAGATCACCCGCGATGGCGCGCGTGAGCTCAGCTGGTTGGCAGGATCGCGCGGCGGCGATTTTTTGGCGGGACTCGGGAGAGGAATCGGCGAGAATTTGCGAGGGCGTCAAAGCGAGCCGCTGAGGGAGCTCCGCGCTGTGTGAGGGGCGCGTGGTGGTGGGGCTTTGCGGAGAAGAGAACGGAGTGCGCGAGACGAGTAACTCGCAGAGCAATACGCCGAGGCTGTAGACGTCCGTGCGGGAATCGACGTCGAACGTGCCGCGTTGTCGTTGTTCTGGGCTCATGTAGGCGGGAGTGCCGAGAACGGGGTCCTGTTCATCATCGGCGAGCGGCGTGGGGGCGGCATCGATCTTCGCGATGCCGAAATCGATGACCTTCGGAATGGCCACGGCATCATGGAACGAGGCGAGGACATTCGATGGTTTGATATCGCGGTGGATGATGCCCTTCAGGTGGGCGTGCTGGATGGCGTGGCAGATGCGGACAAAAAGATCCAGGCGCTGGGGGATGGTGAGGCGGTGACGTTCGGAGAAATCCGTGACGGGTAGGCCGGTGACCCATTCCATGACAAAGTACGGTCTGCCGGTGGGTGTGGCTCCGGCATCCAGCACTCGTGCGATGCTGGGGTGATCCATCATGGCAAGGGCTTGGCGTTCCATTTCAAAGCGCGCGATCAGTTGTTGGTGATCGAGGCCCATGCGGATGAGCTTGAGGGCGACTTGACGTTTGACGGGGACTTCTTGTTCCGCTTGATAGACGACGCCGCAGCCGCCCTCGCCGAGTCTGCGAATGAGGCGGTAGCGGCCGATGCGCAGGCCGATCTCGCCATCGCCCTTGGGGTTCTCGGGAAGTGGGGCGGCTTCATTTTCATGAAGAGAAAAAGGTCGGAAGTCAAAAAAGTCCTCTGAATTTTGTTGGAGGTCGAGCAGTGCTTCAATGCGCTGGCGGAGAGCAAGATCCTCGCGGCAGGCCCAATCGAGAAAAAAAGTGCGCTCTGCCTCATCAGGAAACTCCTGAGCAGCTCGCACGAGCATTTCATCCATGGGCAAAGGTTCGTTCATCATAAGATCAATCGACGCGTTGGGTGATGCCGTGGAAGGCCATGTGTTGATCGCGGGAAGACTGGAAGAGAAACAAGAACGTGCGGAAGCGACGATCGTGGGGCCAGTTCTCTGTGGTGACGAGCTTCCATTGATCGCCATCTTTTTGGCGGATCACAGCGGGCACAGTCAGCGCATTGCCGGCGCTGGGATCATGCAGCACAGCGGATTTTTTCGAGCGAATGAGCACGGTTTTTTGTGAGCCAAATTTGATCGCGACATCGGTGGCAGTGGCATTGACGGTGTAGTGAGCGCCGCCCGGCACCGAGGTGAGAGGGACGTGGACTTTGAGGATCTCGTATGATTTCTCGTTCGGCACAACAATGAGCAGTAAATCTTTTTGCCATTCTGCGGGGACCTTGGTGGAGAGGAGAGGCATTTCGCCGCCGGGCTGGTAAAAATCGAGGAACATGCCATCGCGCAGCGTGGCGGTGTAGGGCCCGGCGATGTAGGTCATGGGGACTTCGACCGCCGATTCATCCTTGCCATTCTTCAAGACAAGCTCGGGTGCTGGGCGATCGAGCGGATCAAAGCGGGTGATCGAAAACTGCACCTTCGCGACAGAGCCAGCGGCTTGGGCGTGGCCAAGCGTGCTGCTGTGAACGATCAGAGTGAGGAAAAAAAACAAGCGGAGCATGAGGAGAAAGAAGGAAAGTGTTAGATTTCGCCAGGAGCAAGCCAGCGGAAACTTTTGATAGAGAAGCGTCGACCGAAGAGTCGATTGACGGGTTGCAGGGTAGGCGAATCCGCGGGTGTTTCTGGGAGGTCGCGCTCATCCACGTAGGCGGGGTAGCGTTGTACGATAGCCTCGCACCATGCCTTAGCGAGAATTGTTTTTCCATCGGGCGAAAGAGCCTCGCCGTAGCTGCGGATGACAAAAGTGTCCGAGCGCGCATGGATGAGGGGCGCGATGGGTTGGAGCAGATCGGCTTGCGAGACATACGCGGGGGTGCCCTGGAAGCGTGAGCCGAGGGCGGCTTGTGGGAATGTGTAATCGGTACCCGCGATATCGGCAGCAGTGATCGTGCGATTGCGATAATTTTGATTGATGGTGACTTGCGGGTCTTCGAGGGCGGCTTGGAGAGCACCGTAAAGAGCGCGTTCATCACTGCTGCGTGCGAGGCGTCGGTTGACGAACTCGCCGAGCGAGCGGAACGGGCCGCGCTGTTTGACTTGGCGCACCATGGCCTCGGCGAGTTGTTGGATTTCCGCCACCGTGAGTTCGCGGTAGCCGCGCCAGCGAGTGTCTTCATTACCTTGTTGGCCAGCGCGACCGCCGATGGGCATGGCGAAGCGACTGACAACAAAGTTGCCCTGTTGTTGAACGGCGGGGACGCCACTTTGTTCCGTGTCCATGATGACCGGGCGCTTCAGGTGGGAAGAAGCGAGGAGGATGGTCCAGGCAGGCACCGAGGTGGAGTTGATGTTAAACCCTCCCTCGACCATCAAGTGAGCGGCGGATTTGAGGTGGGCATCGGCGAGAGGATTGCCATTCGGAGCGACGAGCGAGTTGCTGACATCGTTAGGCATCTTGCGCGCGAGGTAGGGCCGGTAAGCGGCATTGGGCAGAGGTTTTGTGCCAGCAAAAAAATCGCGCACGACCTGAGTGAGCGATCGTGTGGAGCCAAAGCGTTGATAGAAGCTGCTCGTTTGAGGAGCCATCGAAGAGAAAAAGAACTCATCAAAAAGCAAATGATTCGCTGCATAGCTGCGGTCGATGTTTGGTGCGGGGATCCAGCGTCCACCCTCGAACAACTGGCCGGAGAGATCGCCACCTTGTGAGGGGAAATAGGGATTCACGCTAAAAGACCAGCCATTTTTTTTGAGTTGATCCGAGGGCACACCGGGAGAAGCGAAGGAATTCCCGATGGCGTGATTTTGCTGCAAGAGGCCGTTGTGCTGTAAGCTTTCCATCGGGACCTGCGGAAGATTTTGCAACTGAGCGAGCGAATTGAGCGGGACTTGGGGGACATCGAGGTCGGCCACGAATCGCTGGCCCGCCGGAGTGTAGCTCGGGCCCATGTAGGGGATGGTGGAAAAGAGGCTCGAAAATGGGGTTTTGGGATCGGCACCGGTATAAGAGGAAGTGCAGCCTGCGTAGGTGTGGCCGGGGATGTTGTTGAGCCAGGTTTTATTTGGCAGTTGCATCTCATCCAGCGGCTTCAGGCGTGACTCGACCAAGCAAAACGGAGTCGGGGCATCGACCAGCTCGCGCAGCGGCTTGGCGGGGAAATTGCTGGCGGACAGTTGATTCGAGCTAGGGCTGGAGTTTTCAAATCGCCAAGAGTAACTACTGGTGAATAGCTGCTGCCGCATACGCGCATCGTGGCCGGGATGGTTGCCGCGTGGTTCCGAACGGATCTCGAAGGTTGACTGCCAGCCGTAGCCTTTGAGCTCTGGGGAAAACATTTCCCAAGTCTGCATGCGGGTCTCAATTGCGAGCCGGTCGGTTTCCTGAGCGCCATTGATGCGGCCGATGTTTCTCCGGTGGCCGACATGAGCAGGTGAATAAAAAGTAGTGGGGTCGGTATTTTCCGCCATGTCAGCAGAGGGCCAGGTGCCGTCGATCATGTCGAATCGTTTGGGATTGAAAATCTTCTGTTCGCCGGCACGGAGAATGATGGGAGAGTTGGGGCTACCGAAGGGTTGCCCGAAGCGCATGGCGAGCACGCCGCCGCTCATGCCGCCGCCGAACACCCAAGTGAAATCGGGCACCGAGGTGGCGGCATTGTTCCGGAAGACCCGGTGGGACAGTGGTAGGTTATGAATCCAGATGTTGTAGCCATTGATACGCATGTCCACATTATAGGGATTCCAGAGGGTGACAACTGGGTAGCTGTAAACATGAAGATTGTAGTCATTTTCTCCGGCCTTACTGACAGCGTAAGAGATCAGGTATTGCATGCGCACGATCACCGGATTGATCATCGTGACGCCATTATTCCACTGCGGATTGCTGATGGGATCGATGGCCGCTGGGGCATTGTTATCAGTGGCCGTGACGCGAGGTCTGTTATTCACATAACTGACTTGGCGATGCATGTTGTAGTAATGATGCAGCGATTTCCATGAGAGCACATCGAATTGATCGAGTGGGCTGAGAGCGATTTGTTGATTCGGGCCGAGTGGGCCAGATTGCCAGTTGGGATTTTTCCAGTCCCGTAGCCAGTTGATGTCCCTGCGTTCGAGGTAGAGGCTGAGGTCCTTGCGCAGCGAACCATTGGTAACATTGGCGAGCACACTTTCGGCATAGGGCGTGATGTCGTGAAACATATTGCGCGTGCGGGTGCCCTGGGGATCGAGGAGCGTAAGTTGCTCGCGGGAGATGCCCTTATCGCTTTCGCTGGAATTGGCAGGAAAATCGTTAAAGCCGCTGAGGCCGTTGATTCCCTGTGCCCCCGGCGAGCCGAAGCTGGCCATGAGTTCGGCGGTAGCGGGATTCGACTCGCGGGCGAGGAGATCGCGGCGATTGATCAGGGCCTTGGTATTTTCTTCGCCCACCCACCAAGCGAAAGAGCCGCCTTTGACGGGAACGCGACTTGCTTTAACCTCAAGCGCGGGATTTTGAGAACCGAGCAGAGAGATGGGATTTTGCAACGAGCCATCCAGGGCGAAGCGAAGTTGTTGTGCTTCTTGGCCAGCTTGAGAGACGAGCCAGCGGCGGAAATGGGGTTGATCGCGGCTGTAGTCGGGGGCGCTGTTGTTGTAATTTTCCAGCGAGTCCGTGACGGCATCACGGGCATTCCAGACACCGGTGAGATGAGGGAGGGCGACGCCATCCAAGTTCGCCGTCGCGGGATTCTCGTCCAAGATGGCAGATGGGGCCGAGACGCGTTGGTCGGGACCCAGTTGACTTTGCAACTCACCGAGAGCCATCATCAGGGCAAAGCGCGCATTCGCTTGAGCATCGGCGCGCGCTTGGGCGCGTGAGCTGATTCGTAAGGTGGTAGAAGAAAGACTCAAAAAGCCGAGGCCAATGATCACCAGCAAACCCATGAGCATCAGTGTGATGATAAGAGTGAAACCGTGCGGGTGCGATGCCTTGGCATCGTCATTTCGTTTCTCGAAAAGCGAGGAGCTACGCCGGAAAACAAGCAGGGAACTGTGATGGAGAGACTTCATCGATGGCAGCAGAAAAGAGCGTGAGTGCAGAGAAGAGAAACGCTCTATGGGTAATAACGGATTTTCGCGATAAAACCCGACAGCTTGAATCAATACGCGTCGCCATTAGCACGCATCTTGCTGGATCATTTGATAGAGCTTGATGCGAGCGAAAGACCATTTGCGTTCGATGGTGCGTTCATTGCAATCGAGAAGCTCCGCGATTTGGCGATTGGTGAGACCGCCAAAAAACTTTAGATGGACGATGTGAGCGCTTGCTGGATCCTCTGTCTCGAGCTGGGTGAGGACATCATCGATCATCAACAAACGATCTTCCACAGGCGCGGTGGCAATTTCCTGACCATCGAGAGGCACTTCCGCGAGTCGGTCATTGCGTTTGAGCGCGGATTTTCTGCGTGCACGATCGACGAGCACACTGCGGATGGCCTTGGCGGCGGTGCGGAAAAAATGCGCGCGATCATTCCAGCAACGATCATGGACCTCGGCGAGGCGCAACCATGCCTCGTGCACCAGAGCGGTAGGTTGGAGCGAGGCTTCTGGGCCGAAAAACTTCATGCGTCGCGCGGCGAGATGGCGCAATTCATCATACACCAGAGGAAGAAGTTCCTCTGAGGGGATTTTCGCTCCCAAGAAAGAGCCGTCCGAGTAAGAAGAGAGGTTCATTAGGGTGCGGAGAGGCGTGAGAGCATGGGGATCGACAACGAACATGGTGAGCCGGGGTTTCATGGCAGCGCGGGGTTTAGGGAGAACAGACTGTGTTAGGGTCGACGCCGATGACACAGTTCATGCATCGATGACACAATAACGAATCCAAAGAATTTTTGCTATGTCATTTTGTGCATTTTTAGCGACAATTTGTGCATGATGAGGGCGCGCTTCGGGGGAGGTGATGGAATGTTGAATGTTGGATGTTGGATGGAAGACGGTGAGTGGAAGTCCTTAAGGAGAAGGGATTTGCAATCCCTTAGCGAAATAACCTCGCCGAAGGTGCTGGATGAAAAACGTACGGTTAGCGGGAGAGGGCGATTTCTCTATCGGGAAGTCGGTGAACGAAGGCAGACTCGCAGCTGTTGAACCACAGATTTCACTGATGGCACTGATTGTTTGAGGAGATGATTCGCGTGCTCTTTGCCAAAAAATCCATGCCGAAAAGTGGGGTGAAATTCCAACGAAACGCAGAGTGGCAGAGGTCGCGGAGGAAATCGCGGAGGGTTGCTTCTCCTCTGCCATCCTCTCTGCGTTTCGCTCGATATCAACAACGATGCGTAAGGGTCAGCTCTTTGTCTGAAAATCGTCGGTGGGTGGAAGGCAGGAAGGCAATTAGGAACGTTCAACGTCGAACATTTTGATTTTATTCCATGTTGAATGGGAGATAGTGGCTGGGAGGGATTAAGGAGAAGGGATTTGCAATCCCTTAGCGAAATAACCTCGCCGAAGGGGTGTTTTCTCTATTAGGAAGTCGGTGAGCAAAGCCATGCTCGCAGCAGGGCTGCTTCGCGGAAAGCGGCAGCAGTGCTGCCGCAGTCCAAGGGCCTTTGGCCTAGTGCACGGTCTTGGGACGAGATGGGTGCGCTTCGATGAGATCGTTAGGGTTTGGTGGTTTGGTGAGAGATCTCGGTGCCGTTGATTTTCACGGTTACTTTTTTCGACTCAGCGGAGGTAATGCGATAATGGGTGACTTTGCCATCTTCCCAGGCGAGGTCCACGGTGAAATTTCCGCGCGCACGCAGTCCGGTGACTTTGCCTTTGCTCCACGATGCGGGGAGCGATGGCAGCAGGGTGATGGTGCCATCGTGGCTTTGCACGAGCATTTCCGCGACCGCTGCACAGCCGCCGAGATTGCCGTCGATTTGGAATGGTGGGTGCAGGCAGAAGAGATTGGAGGCACCGCGACCGATCAGCATCGACAGGAGTTTTTCGGCACGATTGCCATCATTCAAGCGGGCCCAGAACAGGGCTTTCCAGGCCATTGACCAGCCAGTGGAGGCATCGCCGCGTCGATCGAGCGACTTGCGAGCGCCTTCTAGTAGCTCTGGGGTATTGGCATTGATTTCATCGCCGGGATAGAGACCCCAGAGGTGTGAGCTGTGGCGGTGGTTGATTTCGATTTCCTCGTAGTCCTCCTGCCATTCCATGATGCGACCAGCGGAATTGAGCTTGTTGGGTGCGAGTCGGGCACAGGTGGCCTCGATCGATTGGGCGAAATCGGCATCGGTCTCGAGGATGCGTGCGGCGGCGGCGGTGGCCTTGAACAAGCCGCGCATGATCTGCATGTCATAGGTGGAGCCAGCGCAGAGCCAGCCATTCTTGCGAGAGCCATCGGGCGCGATGTAGGCAAAGGCATTTTCCGGTGAGCTGGAAGGCACCGTGACGAGGTGCTTGGTGCGTGGGTCCTCGACCAGTGCGGCAGCGCAGAACTCGGCGGCACCGCGCAGCAGTGGGTAGTATTTTTTGAGTAACTCTTTGTCTTGGCTGAACTGATAGTGCTCCCAGACGTGTTGCACCAGCCATGCGCCACAGGTGGGACCCGCGGATGCGGCGAGGTAGCTGGGGGCCGTTTCAAACCAGGGATTTTGTGTGTGATAGGCGACCCAGCCAGGCGCGTTGAAATAGGCCTTGGCGGTTTTTTCACCTTCCTTGGCCATGCCTTCGAGGAAGCGCATCAGCGGCCATTCGCATTCGGCGAGATTGGCGCTGCTAGCGGCCCAGTAGTTCATCTGGAGGTTGATGTTGGTGTGAAAATCGCCGTTCCATGGGGTCGTGTATTCATCCGCCCAAATGCCTTGCAGGTTGCTGGGAAATGCGGAATCGGCACGCGAGCTGGAGACGATCAAATGGCGGCCGAACTGGAAATACAGCGCGGCGAGTGCGGGGTCGGGCGACTGCTCGTTGAGGCGCACGCGCTCGGGCGTGGGGAGCTTGGCATTGGGCCCAGCGGGGAGTTCGAGCTTGCAGCGGTTCATCAGGCTGGCGTGATCGGTGGTGGCATCGGTCAGGAGTTTTTCGAAAGGCTGAGCGAGCGCCGCTTTAAGCCGATCGTTGACTTGTTTTTCGTAGCCTTCATTGCGCAGGTTCGTGCCGGCAGAAATCAGCAGCACGGCCTCATCGGCGCCCTCGATGGTCACACCCTCAGGGGTGGTGGTGGTTTTTCCGCCGACGGTGGAAACGGCGAGCACCGTGAGGAATTTCACGCCCTCGCCGGATTCACCTTTGCCGGGTTTGTTGAACGGGAGTTGGCCCTCCATCACGAGAGTTTTGCCATCGGCACGGACCTTGGCATTCTCGGCGCGCGACAGATTGGCGGAAAAATGCAAGGCACCTTTCTTCGTAGCGCGGATGCGCATGGCGATGACTTCCGCTGGCTTCGAGACGATGAGCTCGCGCTGAAACTTTGTGCCCTCCACCGAGAACTGAGTGGTCGAGACGCCACGAATCACATTCAGGTCGCGACGGTAGTCGGCCGGGACGGTGGAGTTTTTCGGCAGCTCCAGACCTGTTAGGTTGATTTCGCTAAGTTGGAAATAGGCATCGCGCGGAATGAAAGTGAAGCGGTAGATGCGATAGGCAGAGGGCTTGGCGATCGTGAACGATTTTTTTTCAAAGCGATTCGGGAAAGGTTCTGGCATTACCTGCTTGTCGAGCGTGGTCCATTGCTTGCCATCGTTCGAGCCCTCCAGCGTCCATTCCTTCGGATCGCGAACAGGCATGTCATCGGCGCTAGTGAGGGAGTAGTCGGACACTTTCTGAGCGGCGGGGAGTGAGGCCTGCCAGATCACGGCGTTTCCGGCATTCGGCACGCACCATTTGGTTTGATCCGAGCCATCGAAGGTGCTGCGGATGGATTTACCGGTGCTTAAGGTTGTAGGCTCACCTGCAACGCCGTTCATGTTGATGCCCATTGTTGCACCGACGCCGTCGCCTGAGGCCTGGCCGCTGGGGGAAGTGACGCCGGGACGGAGATCGGAAGATTTGAATCGGAGCGTGAGGTCGCCAAGGATTTGGTAGCAGCCGAATTGGTTTTTGTCACCCCAGCCGCTGATGCCCTCGCCATATTTGAAATTGGCATCGAGCAAGTTTTTGGCCGTTTCCAGATCGCCGGAGAAAATCGCCTTGCGGGTGGCTTCCAGCGATTGGTGGGC
>RDYF01000160.1 GCA_004293285.1 Verrucomicrobiota bacterium
TTGATGACGGCCACGCCACCTGCCAATTTGGCAAGACGCTCTTGCAGCTTCTCACGATCGTAGTCGCTGGTGGTGTCTTCAATTTGCTTGCGGATCTGATTGACGCGGCCGGTGATGGCTTCGCTGGAGCCAGCACCTTCGATGATGGTGGTAGCCTCTTTCGAGATCGTCACGCGCTTCGCCGAACCAAGGTCGGTGAGCTCGACGCTCTCGAGCTTGATGCCAAGGTCATCGGTGATGACTTTACCGCCAGTGAGAACAGCGATGTCTTCGAGCATGGCCTTACGACGGTCACCAAAGCCAGGAGCTTTGACAGCAGCGACGTGAAGGATGCCACGGAGTTTGTTGACCACCAAAGTGGCAAGAGCTTCGCCCTCGACGTCTTCGGCGATGATGACCAGCGGACGACCGGTTTTCGCGACTTTTTCCAAGAGAGGAAGCATGTCTTTCAACGACGATACTTTCTTCTCGTTGATGAGGATCAATGCGTTGTCGAGCACCGCTTCCATGCCTTCTGCGTCGGTGACGAAGTAAGGGCTGAGGTAGCCTTTGTCGAACTGCATGCCTTCCACCACGTCGAGCGTGGTTTCGATGCCTTTGGCTTCTTCCACAGTGATGGTGCCGTCTTTGCCGACTTTGTCCATCGCTTCAGCAATGATGTTGCCGATCTCGGTGTCCCAGTTGGCCGATACGGTGGCGACCTGAGCGATTTCCTTGGTGTCGGAAACGGTTTTAGACAGAGCCTTCAATTGAGCAACAATGGCTTCGGTAGCTTTCAGGATGCCGCGTTGCAGCGAGATCGGATTGGCACCTGCGGTGACGTTGCGCAGACCTTCTTTGTAGATGGCCTCAGCAAGAACGGTAGCAGTCGTGGTGCCGTCACCGGCGATGTCGCTGGTTTTGCTGGAAACCTCGCGGATCAATTGGGCACCCATGTTTTCATAAGGGCACTCAAGCTCGATTTCCTTCGCCACCGAAACACCGTCTTTGGTGATGGTGGGAGAACCGAATTTTTTGTCGAGGATCACATTGCGACCGGCTGGGCCAAGAGTGGCTTTGACGGCACGTGCGAGTTTTTCCACACCGCGCAAGAGTGCTTGGCGTGCGGCTTCGTCGAATTGGAGTTGTTTAGCGGGCATATTCTATTTGTAGTTAGCTTGTTAGATTGAGTGTGTTTTGATAGGTCAGGTTTGTTGTCACTGGTTGATTGGTCACTGGTATGAGCGTTAGGGCGTCAATACCAATGACTAGTGACCAGTGACCGTGGACATCAGTCCACAATACCGAGGATGTCGGATTCGGAGAGGATGAGGTATTCTTCACCGTTGATTTTGACTTCGGTGCCACCGTATTTGGAGATGAGCACTTTGTCGTTCACCTTGACGGTGAATTCGATGAGTTTGCCGTTGTCGTCACGACCGCCAGTGCCGACGGAAATCACAAGAGCTTCTTGTGGTTTTTCCTTAGCGCTGTCGGGAAGGACGATGCCTCCTGCGGAGACAGCTTCTGCTTCGATGCGTTTCACGAGAACGCGCTGACCGAGTGGTTTAATGTTAGCCATATTGTGTTTTGTGTTAGTTTATTGTTTGTTGGTTAGACAAGCCAGTTTAGCTTGAAAGGGGAGAAACGATCTGCCGAAATAGTCTGATCAGACTGATCCGGCAAATCGTGAAAATCAATCGACTACCTCAGCATCGACGACTTTGCCTTTGGCCTTTTTCGGCTCGCTGGGTTCGTCTGCGGCAGGTTGCACGTCTGGTGCGGCTCCGGCACCACCCATTTGCTGGGCGGCGTTGTAGAGTGCGGTCATGGTTGTCTCGAGCTCGGCGGTCGCTGCTTTCACGGCTTCGAGGTCGTCGGACTTCAAGGCATCGCGCACGGCTTGCACTTTGCCTTGTAGCTCGGTCTTCAATTCTGCAGGTGCTTTGTCGCCCAGCTCTTCGAGTTGCTTCTCCACCTGGAAGGCAAGGTTTTCCGCCTTGTTTTTGGTGTCGACAGCTTCGACGCGCTTGCGGTCTTCCTCCGCATGAGCTTCGGCTTCTTGCTTGGCGCGCTCGATCTCTTCTTTGCTAAGACCAGACGAACCTTGGATGGAGATTTTTTGCTCTTTGCCCGACTGTTTGTCTTTGGCCGAAACGTGCAAGATGCCGTTGGCGTCGATGTCGAATGTAACCTCGATCTGCGGCTCACCGCGTCGCGCTGGCGCAATGCCATCGAGACGGAAGTTGCCGAGCAATTTGTTGTCGGAGAACATCGGACGCTCTCCTTGGCAAATGCGAATGTCAACCGCAGGTTGGTTGTCGGAGGCTGTCGAGAACACTTGCGATTTCTTCGCAGGAATCGTGGTGTTGCGCTCGATCATCGGTGTCGCACGCGAGCCTTCGGTTTCGATGGAAAGGCTGAGCGGTGTCACGTCGAGCAACAGCACGTCTTTCACATCGCCGCGCAGCACGCCACCTTGAATCGCCGCGCCAATGGCGACCACTTCGTCGGGGTTCACGCCTTTGTGTGGCTCTTTCCCTGCCAATTCACGGGCGGTTTCAACCACTTTGGGCATACGAGTCATGCCGCCGACGAGCACCAGCTCGTCGATTTTCGAAAGATCGATCCCAGCTTCTTTGATGCACTCGCGGGTCGGCTTTTTCGTGCGTTCGAACAAGCTATCGGTCAATTGCTCCAACTTCGAACGAGTCAGCGTCAATTGAATGTGCTTCGGACCGGTCGAGTCGGCAGTAATGAAAGGCAAGTTGATGTCGTAGGACTGGCTTGAAGACAAAGCGATCTTCGCTTTCTCGGCTTCTTCCTTGATGCGCTGCAATGCATCGGGCTGACCGGAGAGGTCGATGCCTTGGTCTTTCTTGAATTCATCGACGATGAACTGGATGATCGCATTGTCCCAGTCGTCACCGCCCAACTGGGTGTCACCGTTGGTGGCAAGAACTTCGAAGACGCCGTCGCCAATTTCCAAGACGGAAATGTCGAACGTGCCACCACCGAGGTCATACACGGCGATTTTTTCATCGGATTTCTTATCGAGACCATAGGCCAAAGAAGCGGCGGTGGGCTCGTTGATGATGCGCAGCACTTTCAAGCCCGCGATTTCACCGGCGGCTTTGGTCGCATTGCGCTGGGAGTCATTGAAATAAGCAGGCACCGTGATGACCGCTTCGGAAATGGTTTCACCGAGCTTCGCTTCGGCATCAGCTTTGAGCTTGCCCAAGACCATCGCCGCGATTTCTTGTGGCGAGTACGTTTTGGTTTCGCCCCCCGCTTCGACTTGAATGTGGGCATCGCCATTGGCAGCGGCGACAATCGTATAAGGCATGCGCTTGTCAGCCTCCGTCAGCTCGCTGAACTTCCGACCAATCAAACGCTTAGCGGAGTAAATGGTATTTTTCGGATTGGTGACCGCTTGACGCTTGGCTGCTTGGCCGACCAAGCGCTCACCGCTTTTGGTAAAGGCGACCACCGAGGGAGTGGTGCGTGCACCTTCTGAGTTTTCCAGCACGACGGGTTCTCCGCCTTCCATGACGGACATGCAGGAGTTGGTTGTGCCGAGGTCGATTCCAAGGATTTTAGACATATGCGTAAGTAGTTGGTGTGAATGAGAGACTCGCAAGAGTCACTTGAACACATTCCCTATGGCAAACTTCATGCCACAACCTACTTCCCAGAAAAAACCCTGAAAGATCAATGGATTCCCCAAGCCTTCCGCGATGCAAGCCGCCGCATCGCGACAAAATGACGCGCCACTTTGTCACAGTGATGGACAAACTGCCACAAACCCACCATAGCCCTGGCACGGGCAGCGTCGATGGAGCGCGCCAAGAGAAAAAAGGCAAATAATCGACAAAAAGAATTGCCAAAACGCCAAAAATCCTCCTTACTGCGCGCCCCCGACCGGGCAATCAGGACAGATGGCAGAGTGGTCGATCGCGCACGCTTGGAAAGCGTGTTTACTGTTAAAGGTAACGAGGGTTCGAATCCCTCTCTGTCCGCCATTCTTCGCTTCCTACGGAAGCTACGAATGGCAAGCCATTGGTAGCTGTAGTTGGATGCGAAGAATGCCCTTCGTAGCTCGAAGAGCGAAGTAGGGCTGCTAGTA
>RDYF01000161.1 GCA_004293285.1 Verrucomicrobiota bacterium
TACTGCCACCACGGTGTCCGCTCGCTGCATGCGACGCACTGGCTGCGTCAACAAGGCATGCACTCGGTTTTTTCTCTAGAAGGTGGCATTCACCGCTGGGCTTTGGAGATTGATTCTTCGGTGCCACTTTATTAATCTCCATGCCCATCCCACTCACCGTGCATGAATTACGAGCCTCGCACGACCCCTGCCCTACGGTCTAACAAAAAAACACGCCGTTGGCTTCGACGCGCGCTGTGGCTCGCGCTTGCCTGGGTGGCACTGGTATTGCTGATCGATGGCCCCATCGCCCGCTGGGCATTGCCTCGCATCGCGCAACACTACGCCGCGAAACTCGGCATCGATCTTCGCTTCCGTGTCTCAGGTCGACTCAGTGCCGGTTTGACGCTGCATGACCTCAGCGCCATCGGCGGACCCATCGAACGACTACAGTTTTCGCGCTTCAAGCCTCTGTATCACTGGCGTCGGGCCATCGATGGCGAGTTCGACGGATTTTCGTTAGAAGGACTATCGTTGATCTACGATCTCGATCGTAGTTTTTCACCGACTCAGCCATCGACGGAGAAAAAACCCTGGTCTCTCGATGCCTTCATCGCTCCATGGCAACAATGGCAAAAGGAAGCACGACGTTATGAAATCGACCTTCAGCCTTGTCGCATCGAAATTCGCCAAGGCTCTCGATCACTACTCGCGGTGAATCAATTATCCCTGAGCCATCGTGCGAATTCCGATGTCTGGCAACTGAGCAATCAGATGCTCCAAGCCGAGAATCTCCCGCCGCAGCCACCGCAACAATGCCAAATCCGCTGGACTCGTGACGAGTTCACTCTCGATCAATGGCGATTCCATCCGCAATGCCGAGTCGAAGGCCTGCGCTTGATGCTGACACCAAGGATCATCTCTATCGCCGCAAATGCCGAGATCGCGAATTCCCGTTGGCAACTCGCCACCTCAGCAGATCTCGGAGAAATTTCCCTACGGCAAACATCGGGAAAAATCTCGACCCAAGAAATCCGTGGCATTGTCCCGCTCGATCTGCCTTTTGATGCCACGGTGGAAACAGCAAACCTGCTGCTGCAACCACGAGCCTGGTCGATGGAGTCAACTGATCTCACGAAAATAGGGAACACCGATCTCGACGCCGATTTTTCCCTTTCTGCCCTACGCTTTGATGAATGCACCATTGATCAACTGACCGTTCACCTCGAAAAACAGGGAGCGACCTTTGCCGTGCAGAGCCAAGCTCAAGCGATGGGCACGGATGCCACATGCTCCATCTCTGGTTCATGGCTTGCGGAACCAACATCGATCAAAGATTTTTCCGATGCCGAAATCACCTATCAAACGAAGGTTAGTAACATCGCACCGCTGCTGCAACAATTCGCCCCTTATCCAACCCCCAAGGCAGCTGCACCGCCGAGCGCCGCTTTTTTGTTAGAAGGAAAAACCTCCCTGCGCGATACCAAGATCAGCAACATCACCGGGAGCACTCAAGTGACCATGGCAAAGGCGACAGAGCCTGCTCTTTCGGTGAATTTTTCTAGCAAAAATCTTGATGCTTGGTCTCTCCAAGGCAAGGGCATGGGGATCGAGATCGAAGGCGATTTCGAGCTCCGGACCCAACGCTATCGCGCGAAATTGCGCAGCACACAAGACGATCTCTCTGCCTTTACACCGTGGCTAGCATGGCGATCCATCATCCCGCCCGATCTGAAAAAAATCGACTTCCGTTGGCAGGGTGAAGGCAATGGACGTGAGGCAACTCATCAAGGCGAGCTCGACGTAAGAAACATCGATGTCGTGATCGGAAACGATGCGATTTCGGGCCAAGGAAAGATCGATTACCAATGGCCAGAATCGGTAACGGCCCGTGATGTCATCGCGCGACACCACACACACGAAGTGCGGATCGAAGCGGCCTACACCCCGCGAGCTCTTGCCATCACCAGCTTGCGGCATCGCGATGGGTCTACCGAATGCTTTCACGCCACCGCACAAATCCCATTGCCTCAGTCGTGGAAAACAATCGACGATTTTCTGGCTCAGAGCGAACCATGGAATCTGGCCGTGAAATCCGAACGACTCCCGCTTTCCCTCATCGACTCGTGGCTCGCTCGCTCTTCCCCCTTGCCCATCAGCGGTGAGGCATTCGTGGAATTCCGCGTCGATGGCAGCCCCGCCGCTCCCCAGTTCCATGGACGCGCAGAGATCAACCAGATCCGCGCACTCGCTCAGCCAGATCTCGCGCCAAGCGATATCGAGCTCACTTGGTCCACGAAGGAACAGCAACTGACCGCGAAAGGACAATGGCTTTCTCCGCAATCACCACCAATTTCGTTAGAATCAAGCATCCCCTTTCGCCCTGCGATCTGGGCGAAGGATTTTGCTACTTTGCTCGATGAGTCATTGCTCGCCCGTTTCACTTTGCCCAAAACAGACATGGCTCGGTGGGCGTATTTGCTGCCTAGCATGACCTCGATGAAGGGCAATGCCGAAGCGCAATTGGACATCGCCGGTCGTATCGGTGACCCGCAAATTCGCGGCGATGTGAACATCGAAGGTTTTTCCGCCACTGCCGTCAATCCTGTCATCCCACCGATGCGCGACGGCAGATTGCAATTGCATCTCGAAGACCGCGACGTGGAATTGCGCGAGTGCCGCATCGAGCTCGCAGGCGGCTCATTGACAGGGAAAGGCCGCTTACTGTTTCCCGAAGATTCGCCACCCCTGTTAGACTTTCAACTGCGCGGCGATGCGCTGCCCATTTGGCGAAGCTCGGCGGTGATCTCTCGTGCGAATGCCAATCTTGCGCTCAAAGGACCATGGGACAAAGCAAAAATCGATGGCTCGATTGCGATCGTCGATAGCCTGCTCTACAAGGATTTTGAAATCATCCCTTACGGCAAACCACTGGCTTTGCGAAAAGCTTCAGAACTGCCCGCACTCGATCACGGCGTCGATGATGCCGCCACAGCACTGCCCGCACCTTTCTCGCAATGGGCCCTCGATGTATCGATCAAAACGCAGGATCCCTTTCTCATTCGTGGCAATCTCGCCAGTGGTGAAGTCGATCTCGATTGCCGCATTCTCGGCACTCTCGGCACTCCCCAACCAAGCGGACAAGCGAAAATCCGCGACCTCCTCGCGACGCTACCGCTCAGTCGACTCTCGGTGCCATCGGGACAAATCCGTTTTGAGCCAAAGTCGGGACTCGATCCCATCTTGGACATCAAGGGATTTTCCCGCGTGTCGAATTACGACATTAACCTCTACCTCTACGGAACATTTTCGGGGCCACGCATTTTGCTGACATCCACGCCGCCGCTGCCGGATCACGAGATCATGACGCTGCTCGCTACCGGCACAACCACGAAAGGCCTGTCGGATGGATCGATGGCACAAAGCCGAGCGATACAGCTTCTGTTAGAAGAATTTCGTCGCGGTCGCTTGCCTCTTGGCCGACGCCTCGCGCCTTTTCTCGAACGCATCGATGACGTTGAACTCGCTGTCGGCCAACCCGATCCCTACTCGGGACGCAAACGATCTTCTGTCAAATTGCCATTCGCCGAACACTGGTCGCTCTTCGGCGGCGTGGATGGCGAGGGCAAAACGCGCAACCTTTTGCTCTTTCAAGTAAAATTTCGTTAGGTCATGCGCTCCCTCATTTCATTGCTCCTGTTCGTGCTCATGGCATTCCCTGCGTTTGCCAAGCGAGTGCAGTTTGCAGGTATGCAGGAGCTTAGCCGAAGTGATCTGCGTTTGATCTTGGGTGATCGCCTGGAATCGATCGAAGCGAAACCACCCAGCCTCTCCCGCGCGGCTGATGCGGCTTTTGTGTTAGAGCGATTGCTGCAATTGCAAGGCTATGCGCAAGCCAAAGTCGAGGGCCGCGTTGCGCAGGATCGCATTCTGTTGGTGATTGAGGAGGGAGCCCGACAGTATTTCGGTCATATCGCCATCGATGGCTTGGAGGGCAAGGATCGAAAGATCAGCAAGCAACTGTTTCTCAGCAATGCCAAAAAGCGCCTGTTGCTTCAGACCAAACGCGTGCCGTTTTTGGAAGAAGACGTCACCGAGGGCATGAAGGCGATCATTCAGGAACGCCGTCCGCGCGAGAAGGGTGATGTCGATTTCCGCCTCGTCATCGATCGTGGAGAAAAGCACTTACTCGGCCGTGTCGAGGCACAAGGTCTGCTCTATCGCGAGGATTTCATGCGTCGCATTCTTCTTCGTTATGAAGGTCTACCGGCGACCACGGCGAACATCAATGAAATCCGCCGCAAGGTCATCGCCTTCTACCGCAAACGCGGTTACACCGATGCCCTCGTGACTCTCACCGGCGAACCTCGTGAGGGGAAATTTCATACGCAAGTCAAAGTCGAACTCGGCCAACGTTACCGACTCCGCCGCTGGCAGGTGTTAGGATTAGAAAAAACGCTACCTGATCGCGTAACCGCGCGACTCGCCGGAACGGAAGGTGAGTTCTACGACGCCAACCGCGCCGATCGCACGGTGCGTGAACTGCTCAATACGGGAGCTTTTTCTTCCATCCAACTCGAATCGCAGCAAGTGCCAGGCAGCGAGTTGATCGACGCCACCTTGCACCTGCGCGAGGGCGAAGCAAGAGCTCTAGGCGGCTACGGTGGTGTGGAAACTTTCGAGGGAGCCATCGTCGGCGCCTCCTACGCCGACCGCAATCTTTTGGGCCTGCTCCTTCAATTGCAAGCTGGCCTCGAATGGTCGCAACGCGGTGTGCTTTTTGATACCCGAGTGACTGATCCGTTTTTCCTCGATACCGACATACGCGCGGGCTATCGCTACTTTGCCGTGAATCGTGATTTGGATGTCTATCAAAAGTTCGAATCGGGGGTCTCGGTTGACTTCACTTGGCCGATCAATACCACAGATACGCTGTTGCTTTTCTTTGCAACATCCTACGTCAACATCTCTAACGAAACCGTAACTCCGAGTTCGCTAGGCGCAACAAAATACAACCACAACCGCAGTCGCCTCACCTGGACGCGTGAACGAAGGAATAGCGCAGTCAATCCTACCTCGGGCTGGTTTTGGCAAGCAGCCGCAGAACTTGGCGCAGTCATCGGCACGTTGAGCACGCCTTACGTTGCTGCCGAAGGGCAGCTCAGCCACTACATCCCCGTCGACGAAATCCATCACCTCGGGCTTTCGCTTCGCGGTGGTGCGATTACATCCCCTACTGGCGTTACTTTGCCGATTGACCTCCGCTATTTCCTCGGCGGTCCGAGCACGGTACGCAGTTTCCCACAACGTGAACTTGGCCCGCGCGATAGCCAAGGACAACCTTTCGGCGGCGAGGCTTGGTGGGTCGCCAATAGCGAGTATGTTCACCAAGTCACTGGTCCGCTCAAGGCTGTGGCTTTTGTCGATGTCGGAACGCTCAGTGAAAAAGCAGCAAATCTCGGACTTTCGAGCATCGATGTCGCCATCGGCCTCGGTGCCCGTCTTGATCTCCCCATCGGACCTGTGCGCGTAGAATACGGCCACAATCTCACGCAAGAACCCGGCGAACCCAGCGGTGCGCTTTTTTTTGCCATCGGCATTGTCTTCTGAGTAATCAACTCTCTTCGCTCTATGGCTCGGGAGTTCCGGTGTCTTCGGCCCCTTGCTCTAAGCCATCGCGCGCGGCAGTTGCAAGCGCTATGTATTTTTTGCGAAAGGCATCGAGAACTTCCTCTTCGAGCTCCTCTAAATCGAGCAAAGCATTGTGCGCACCTGTGTGGGCTCGAATCAATTCATCGAGCTTGATCTGTATGGCTTCGGTATCGCGATTCTGTGTGCTCTGAATCAGAAACACCATCAAGAAGGTGATGATGGTTGTCCCAGTATTGATGACGAGTTGCCAGGTATCACTGAAGTCAAATAAGGGACCTGTGATGACCCAAGTGAGAATGACGGCGACGGCGAGAACGAATGTCCGCGGACGACCACAAAAGCGCGATGCCGTTTTGGCGAATCCCGAATACCAGTTGTGAGTGTTCATAAGCTGTAACAGAAAAATGAGTTCGATGCCTAGTGCAAGTTTGTTTCCACTGATGATTCAAGCATCTGCCTCGGAGTCTCGCAATCTATTTTGTGCTTAGTCGAGACAGGATCGGCTCGATTCCCTCTTGTTGACATCGGATGATCTCCGCAGTAATCTTAAAGCATGAAACGTTGGATCATGACGGCATTGCTTTCGACACTCACGACCGCATCGGTGAAAGCCGGTGAAACAAGCTCGGCGCCGCGCATCGTCTTGGTCCACGGCATTTTTCAACAGGGTCACAGCTTTCTTTTTTTGAAACGCAAGCTGGAGAAACAAGGTTACGACTGCTTGGTTCCGTCGCTCCACCCCCGCGACGCCCGCACGGGAATCGAGCCGCTGGCCGCACAGTTGCAGCGGGAAATCGAACAACGATGGGGCAAGGAAGCGACGTTTCATATGGTCGCTCACAGCATGGGCGGTCTGGTTTCTCGCTATTACTTGCAAGAGCTGGGTGGCCACCAACGATGCAAGTCGCTCGTTACCATGGGCACGCCACACCAAGGAACGCATGCCGCGTTTCTCTATCCCGGCAAGGGCGCCCAGCAGATGCGACCACACAGCGATTTTCTGACAAATCTCGATGCCTCGGCTCATCGCTTGAAGGATCTCTCCCTGTTTTCGTATCGCACACCTCTGGATTTGATCATCTTGCCTTCGAGTAGTTCGATTTGGCCCATTGCTGAAAATCATCGAATCTGGGCTCTCGCTCATCCACTGGTCATGCACTCGCCCCGGGTGCATCGGAAAATTTTCGAAGTCGCGCGCTCTTAACTTTCCGGCCACATCTGCAAAAAAGCACATTGCGCTTCGCGATCGGGCACTTCTCCTTGATCGTATTGCAACAGTGATTCTAACGGAAATCCTGGACGCAAACGATGGATCACCACGCGATCATGTTCGCAGTGAAATCGCAAGCGCCACGCACCGCAACCCATTTCGCATTCGTCGGCGCTTTTTCGACGAATCCGACGCGTCCGATGCGGACTCGGGTCGCGCGAAAGAATGCCCTCGGCTGTCTCGAGGAAATCAATCCCCCACTCGTCGCGCAACCAAGTCGCTTGCACTTGCGCGAGCGGTTCGTATTCGAGCCGATACTGCGGATCGCGCTGCTCCCAAGCATCGGCTTCGGCCAACCATCCGGAACTTTCTTCGGGAAAAGCATCGTAGGCGGGAATGTAGGGTTTGATGTCGAACACTGGGGTGCCGTCAACCAAATCACAGGGCCCAAGATGCAAATCAAATCCATCGATCCCTAACAACTTCACGGGCGTCATGCCAATCGCATTAGGCCGATGCGGCGAACGCGTGGCAAAGACGCCACGTCGATGCGCCGGACCGCGCGGCGGCAGCACCAAGGAGCGCCAGGTGTCGTTGCGATGAAACCACCAGATCAACCAAATCCGCGAGAATCCCGAGAG
>RDYF01000162.1 GCA_004293285.1 Verrucomicrobiota bacterium
CGTTTATTGTTAGACATTCGGGAATTATAGACCACTACATATGGTGTACAAGTAAAATATCAAGAAATCTTTACCACTATCTAAAGTGAGGGAGCCCTGCATGATGGGCGACACTGTCGAATTTCACCTTGATCATTTCAGATCCATTGACTATTAAGTCCCTAGTCATACATGAAGCGACATCGTAAAGCGTTACAGATTCCCCGCAAAAAATCGCGCAACATCGCGCGTTCGGGATCAACGTTTCTCGATCAAATCCGCGCCGCAGGTCGCAACGCACAATACGCCGCCAATCAACCGATGCACCTGCGTTCGATGCGGCACATTCGGGCCACGCTCGCGCATGAACCGACGTTTGATGAAATCCCGTTGAGCTTGGGAGTGCGATTTCTGCGCTGGATCATGGCGCTGTTGATGCTGCCAATGTGCTTCATCACCACTTGGACCCTATTTTCCGAATTTTCTCAAGAAGCACAGCACCAACGCTTTTGGTTGAGCCGTGAAACCTGGTTTTTCACGCTAGGAGCCATCCTCATGGCGATTGCTTTCTACAGCGGCATTTTGCGCAAGGCTTTCCTCTACCTCTACGTTTTGGGTCACGAACTCACCCATGCGTTTTTCGTCATCTTTCACCTCGGAAAAGTGACCGAAATGAAAGTGTCGACCGATGGCGGCTACATCGCAACAAACAAAAGCAACATTCTCATCGCGCTCTCTCCGTATTTTTTCCCTTTTTGGTCGGTCACCCTCATTTCGGTCTACGGATTCCTCACATGGTTCGACAAGTTGCCCAAACATAGCGATATTGTTTTCTATAGCGCACTGGGCATGAGTTGGACCTTCCACCTCTGCTGGACCCTGTGGATGATCCCTCGCGATCAGCCCGACCTCAAAGAAAATGACACCTTTTTTTCTCTCGTCTTCATCTACTTTGCCAACATTCTGACACTCTCTATGATGCTGTGCGCCGCCTCGCCCCAACTCGATTTCTCCTCATTTTTTGCCTCATGGTGGGTTCACGCAGAAGAAATGGCCCGCTGGAGCAAAGAATGGGTTGCCCATTATCGCTTGCAAATGAATGGTTAAGAAAAAAAATTCATTTTTTTATCTTTTTTTGCTTGTCACCTCCCGAATTTTCATTATCTTTGGCGCGCCGCAACCTGCACAACGACCCGTTCGTCTATCGGTTAGGACTCCAGATTTTCATTCTGGCAAGATGGGTTCGACTCCCATACGGGTCGCCATTTTTATGGTGACGTGTTGTGCTACTTTTTTGCCAAACCATCGCTGAGCGATGGTTTTTTTGTGTCTCCCTTTCCTCGATCCTCTGGGGAATGCCCTACTTCTGCATCGTCGCACAAGGAACACAGCAATGGCTCACAATAAACTGGGCCGAGAAATCTCATCATAAAAAGCAGATTTTTCCGAATCATCAGCGCTTTTTGCTTGCCAATTGTCGATTCCTCCCTATCTTAGCCGCCCCTTCTCGCACTGCCATTTAACCAAGAAGAATCAAAGGGGATTCCAGCGGTGGATTTTTCGAAGCGCCCATTCTGCTTTAAGATGGGACAACCAATAACCAATATGATTAACGAACTCATTACTGAAATGGTGGACGCTGGCGTTCACTACGGTCTTATCTGCTCAAAGATAAGAGCGGGATTTACATCATCAACTTGGAAAAAACCGTCAAGTGCCTCGACAAAGCTGCCGATTTCCTCGCTGGCATCGCTGGCAAAAACAAGAAAATCTTGTTCGTCGGTTGCAAACGCCAAGCACAAGAAGCTGTGCGCGAAGCCGCTGAAGCAACGAACCAAAACTACGTCAATCATCGCTGGCTCGGTGGCATGCTCACCAACATGGCAACCGTGCGCAAGAGCGTGGAGCGCTTGAAGTATCTCGAAAACATCGAGAAACAGCCTGAGTTCAAAGCAATGTCCAAGAAAGAGCTCGCCGCCCTCGGTCGTGAGCGCGAAAAATTGCTGCGCAACCTTCGCGGTATCCGCAACTTGGAAAAAGCTCCCGATGCTATCGTCATCGTTGACTCCGCCCGTGAGTCCATCGCCGTGGCCGAAGCTCGCCGCTTGAAGATCCCGATCGTCGCGATTGTCGACACCAATGCGGATCCTTCGAAAGTCGAGTATCCGATCCCAGGCAACGACGACGCCATCCGCTCGATCCGCATCATCTTGCAGAATCTGGTCGATGCGATTGTTGTCGCTTCCAAGGCCTAAACATTCACCCAATGGGGCGGCCTGACTCGATCAGTGCCGCCCTTTTTTTTCCGAACCAACTACTGACCTACACACATTATGATTACTGCTGCTACCGTAAAAGAACTCCGCGACAAAACCAACGCGGGCATGATGGACTGCAAACGCGCTCTCGAAGAAACCAATGGCGATCTCGATGCCGCCATCACCTTGCTCCGCGAAAAAGGCATCGCCAAAGCGGCCAAAAAAGCGGACCGCGAAGCCAATGAAGGCACCATTACCGCACGCATCGCTGCCGACGGCAAATCCGGCATCTTGCTGGAAGTGAACTGTGAGACCGACTTCGTTTCGAAGAACGAAAACTTCCAAGGTTTCGTCGCGGCCGACCTCGCCGCTGCCAATGCTGTCGTCAGCAATGGCCTGAGCATCGAAGACACGATTAAAGCCAAAATCACCGAGATCGGCGAAAACATGCTGTTCCGTAAGTATGTTCGTTTTGAAGCTCAAGGCGAAGGCGCTATTGCTTCGTACATTCACATGGGCGGCAAAGTCGGCGTCTTGGTCGAAGTCGGCACCACCAACGCCGCTACCGCTGCCACCGAAGGTTTCCGCGATTTGATCAAGGACATCACACTTCACATCGCTGCCCTGAATCCACGCGGCCTGGCTCGCGAAGACATCTCTGCCGAAGTCGTTGCCGCCGAGGAAGCCATCTTCCGCGCACAGATGTTGGAGCAAGGCAAACCTGAAGCCATGCTCGACAAGATTCTTCCTGGCATGATGAAAAAGTTCTTCGCCGAAAACTGCTTGCTCGAACAAGGATTCGTCAAAGACCCAAGCATCACCGTCAAAGGTCTGCTTGAAGCCAAAGGCAAGGAACTGGGCGACACCCTCACGCTTCGTCGTTACGTGCGTTTCGGCCTCGGCGAATAAGCGCCAACTCTGATTCTCGCACAAGCGCTCATTGCCATCGCAATGGGCGCTTTTTTTGTCTCTTGATCTCGGCTCATGCGGCCTTTGCTCATGCTCGCTTGAAACCAATTCGTCACAAAAAAATGTTCCCCGCTTTAGCAGCCAAGAGTCTCCCCCCAGACACTCTCGAACAATTCCAAAACGGGGAACGCGAAAAGACTAATGATTTTCGCGAATTATTCAATCAAAATCTGTTAAAATCATTCATTGGAAAATCGCCCAAAAAGCAAGAACGTTCTGCAACAGCTCAATCCATGATTTCTAACCAATGGATGAGCCATATTCTGATTTGGTTGGTCAACTCACCCGACGTCCATTGCCTGTCACCATCCGATTACGGAAGTCGAGATTCGTCGTGAAAATCTGTGCGTTCTTCGGAAACATCGACAATGTGCATTTTGTGTCGATGCACCCAAACGCTCTGTGCCAGACCTAACATAAACATGCAAATGACCACAAAGGTTCCGGAATAACTGATCAGTGGCAAAGGGATCCCTGTAATGGGCATGATCAAAACGCACATGCCGATGTTCTCAAAGATGTGAGCAAAGAAAAACGCTACAATGCAACATGTTACGACTCGCCCCATCATGTCTCTGCTATAAAACGAAATGTACAGCGCAGCAATCAGGAGGGCTGAAAATAGTGTGATAAGGAGCATGCTGCCACGAAAGCCAAACTCTTCCGCCAACACCGCGAAGATGAAGTCGTTGTGCGCCGTTTTCCACGGGATGTAACGCTTATCGTGCAGCGAGCCGTCTTCTGATTTGGCATTCCAGCCAATCCCCGACATCCCCGCTTTGCCTACAGCCATGGAGACGTAATACGAAGCATAGGCAGGCCCCGAGATGTCGACAGGACGATCCTTGAGCATGTCGAGATAAAGCTGAATGCGCTCGGGACCACGAGTCGAAACGCTCGGCAAAACAATGAGATAAATCATCGGAATCAGCGCGAACCCAAGAATTCCCATGAGGCTCAAATAGCGATAGGGCACACCACCAATCAGCAAGGCAACCACAGCCACCGGCAGCCATACCAGAGCAGAACCCATATCACCCATCTTCATTACCATCAGAAAGGGCACGCCCGACAAGACTGCAATCAAACTCACGCGAACGATGGGCCAACCCAACCAGCGATGCACGCGAGGCAAATCTTGCAGCATCCAAGCAATCATCAGCACTCCAGACAAAACCCCCAACTGCGCTGGCTGAAACTGGATTGGACCTAAGCGCAACTGGTGAACTTCTTGATCACTGCCCATGACCATTGCCATGCAACCAAGACTCGCTACATACACGGGTAGCGCGAGCCAGCGGATCCAGCGATAATCGATCAAGGCTGTCGCGAAATAAATCACCGTGCCATAGATGATCCAGTTTTTTTGCAAATTCGCATAATATGCTCCCGCCGAACCAAACTCGTCGAGCAAAGCTGCGCTCACGGGCAAATGACGCGCCGCACTCTCGATGGCATAGATGCCAAAAATCAATAGCGCATACATCAAGATCACCAAAACCCAGTTCATTCCTAAAATTTTCCGCAAAATGGGTGTCATGGTTTTCTTGTCCTCCCCCCTTTGATGAAGGATTGTGCCCTCACTGACAAGTCACGGTTGCAAATCTCATGAAAAAAACTCGCGTTGCGCTTTACCTCGAGGTCGCAGAAGCAAAATTCCGTTTTTTTCTCATTTCTTTGCGCTTTCTTTCTTGACATTGCATCGATTCGCCACAAGGATGCGCGCCCCAACCAATATTTTCAACTTAAACTAACAACCAATTCAGCAGCATGCGCGGAGTGACTATGAAAAAGGGAGAGCCTGTCGACAGAGCTCTCAAGCGTCTCAAAACGAAACTGGATGCCGAGGGCATTCTCGAAGAAATTCGTCGTCGTCGTGCTTTTGAGACCCCTACTGATCGCTTCAAACGCAAGCTCCGCACTGCATCGAAGCGCAACAAACTTCGCTGGCGCTTCTCGACCGATAAGCCTACTCTGATTCTTGACGAAGCGATCGATTGATCTCGATTCGTCATTTTAGGGCACCCTCTGCGGTGCCCTTTTTTGTGCCCCTCGGTCGACTGATTCTATCGCTTTTCCTTTTCCAAAAATTCCCACTCGCGACAGGAAACCATCCTCATGTCTCAACCCGTTGCTTCTAGCTCCAAATCCGTCACTTTTTTGAAGCGCACATTCAGCACCATCCTGCTGTGGGGCGTGGTAGCTCTCGCTTTTGGCTCGATGAAGCCTTGGGCGCATTTGGCCCTGATTTCATTTCTCGCTCTCTGGGCCTTGCATGAGTTCTGTTCGCTATCGCTGCGAAATGGCATTGCCGTGCACCGACGCTGGGCGCTTTTTTTGGGGATCGCCTATGGAGCCGGCTTGTCGTACTTTTTACTTCAAGGCAAAGCCATTCCCGCAGCCCTCGACCTTGCCCTCGTGTTTCTTCTCGTCATCGGATCACTCATCGCGGAATTGCGACATCCGATCCGCGGCATTCATTCGGTGTTGAATGTGACGTCGACGATTTTTGGCGTGTTGTGGCTCACTTGGCTGTTTTACTTCACGGCACGAATGGATTTTGCGCCCGATTTCAATGGATCGATGCCCGGATCCTTTGTTTTGCTCTGGTGCATTGCAGTAACGAAATTTACCGACATGGGCGCTTACCTGACCGGATCGGTGATCGGGAAACACAAGATGATTCCTCACATCAGTCCCGCCAAAACCTGGGAAGGCTTTGCGGGCGCGATCTTCTTTGCCCTCCTAGCCGCCTGCACGCTCTATGCCATTTTTCCTGACCAGCTCGCCGTTTTTTCGTCTTGGGGTCATGTCATCGGTCTTGCCGTGTTGGTCGCCTTGCTGGCAGTGGTCGGCGATCTCGCCGAAAGCCTGTGGAAACGTTCTCTGACGGTGAAGGATTCAGGACACAGTCTCCCCGGCATTGGCGGCGCGATGGATCTGATCGATAGCCTTTGTTTCACCGCCCCTGCTGTTTATCTTTACGTTGCTCTTTTTCTCGCCCCATGATCAAAAAAATCGTCTTGCTCGGCTCCACAGGTTCGATCGGTTGCTCAACCCTGAAGGTAGCAAAGGAACTGCCCGATGAATTCGAAATCATCGCTCTCGGTGCCCACAGCAATGTGGATAAGCTCGCCGCTCAAGTGCGGGAAACCGGCGTCAAACACGTTGCTCTCTATCAAGAAAATTTGCAGGATCGACTGCGCGCGCTGATTCCCGATGACGTAACGATTCACCTGGGAGCGAAAGGCTTGGAGGAAATTGCCCGACTCGAATCGTTGCCATCGTCGGCACCGCCGGACTTCACCCAGCTCTTGCGGCGATCCGCGCGGGCAAGGATCTCGCGGTTGCGAGCAAGGAAATCTTGGTCATGGCCGGCGAAATTGTCACTCGCGAAGCAGAACTCGCTGGAGTGCCGCTGCTGCCTGTCGATAGCGAGCACAATGCGATTTTTCAATGTCTCGATGGCCATCGCGGCGGTGCCTCGGAGGTATCACGATTGATCCTTACCGCTTCGGGCGGCCCTTTCCGCAATACTCCTGCGTCGGACTTAGAGCACGTCACGCTCGCCCAAGCATTGAAGCAT
>RDYF01000118.1 GCA_004293285.1 Verrucomicrobiota bacterium
TTGGATTTTGGATTTTCGCAACTCGCAACCTGCAACCCAGAACTACGAAAGGCTAAATGAGAAAGAGGGGCTGGGAGGCGGGGAGAAATTTTGAATGTTGAATGCTGGATTTAGAGTGAAAGGCTTGGCGCTTGGAAAGACGCCGCCACGGCGCGGGCGGCGCGCCTGAGTCAACATGGAAGATGGAAGATGGATCCTACTTCGCTCGTTGAGCTACGAAGGACAAGAGATGGAAGATGGAAGATGGAAGATGGATTTTCTTCTGTTTCCTTCATTCAGCATTGAAATCTCCTATCTCCTATCTCCTATCTCCTGTCTCCTGTCTCCTAATCCGGCATATTGGGCCAATCGACAATTCGATCTGTCAACTCTCCTAGGAGTTGTCGAATTTTTTGATCGGCTCGCTGCTGGCGTTTTTGGGTTTCTGCTGCGTTGCTGCCGATGTTGTAAGGCATGGAGACCATGACAAAAGACCACTGCTGGTCGGTGCCGTAAAGGAGTCGGTCTTTCATGTCGATGAAAGTTCTCATCCAGTGGTCGTGCGTGAGGTTTTTATGGCCCACGAAGTAGTAGTAGCTGATAAAGCCAATGGGGAAAGGTCTTTCGCCTTCTTCCTTGGGGGCGATGGGGTAGGTGCTGGTGAGGCGCTGGACTTTGATTTTGTGTCCTGCAGGGGTTGTAAAGTGTTCAGGCAAACTGAGCATTTCAAGGTGTCCTTGGGCGCGCAAGCAACGCTCCGGACGGTGAATGGAGTTGTTGATGTCGAATCCCGAGATGACGATCGACAGGTTGACGGCGGATTGGAAACGTTGACCTGAGGCATCGAAGAGTGGAGGCATGTCGTAAGACGTGTAATTGCCTTTGATGAATTTGGTATCGGGATTGAGGATGCCGACCTCTTTGTCCGAAGGGGTGGAGACTTCGCCGATCCAGTCGCCGAGATCCAAGGGCGGAGCTTTGCGTTCGAGGTCGATGGCTGTCGCTGAGAGAGAGGTCGTCATGACTTCGCCGCGACGAGGTAGGACAAAAATCGTGCCAAGGAGCAAAGCGAGCACGAAAGGCATGAGGTAGAATCGGTTCATGATGCGGGCGTGGTGGAGGTGACGATCGTGCGTTTGACTGTGCGTTTCTTCCATGGTTTCCAGCCTTCGAGCAGCGCGTGAAGAGCCATCATCATCAGCAAGGACATGGGATAAAAGACGAGAAGGCCAGAGTGATCGTGCCATGTTTTGCGGGCGAATTCTTGATTGCCGTATTCGGCAATGACAAAGATCGAGGCGACACGGAGGCCATTGCCAATGATCGAGAGGGGAAGTGCCGAAAAGAGGAGGAGCGCGCGTTTCCAGAGGCTCATCCGGGCGGAATAGGCCCATGCAGAAGAGATCATCAGAAGGGCCATGAGGGAGCGAATGCCGCTGCAAAGTTCATCGACCATCAGCGGTTCCCAGTTTTTGTTCGTCGAAAAAATCGTGGCCCCGGCAGAGTAAGTGCTCACGCCGCAGACTTGGCAGAACTTTTGGGCGAGAGCGGTGGAGATGTTTTGGAGTGGGACCGTGGCTTGTTGGATGTCGGGAATGGGAATGCTGAGCCACAGATAAAAGACAGGGAAAGCGGTGAGGATAAAAGTTTTTCGGCCACAGAGATACCAGATCAATCCCGAGATGATGAAAGGGAGCGAGCCAATGCCGACGCGCCACTGGATGACGCGGTAGGCGACGACATAAAGCAGGCAGCCGAAGACAAACAAGATGAGACCTTGGTTTTCGCCTTGGGAATACGAGTTGCGAATTTCCTTCCAACGATACGCGAGCAAACCTGCGATGATGAAAGGGAAAAGGACTCCGTGCTCATAGCGAGTTTCACTGTTCCAGCTGCTGTATAGCAATTCCAGCAGTGACTGTTCCCGTCCCGGGCCATAGCCGGGTAGGAGGAGATAGAAAAATGCCAGCACAATCGCCGTAGCGATGAGGGCAAAAAAGCGTTGGGAAGGATGAGGCATGGAATGCGGGAAGGTCGGGACTTTAGACTCTTTGGTGATGTATCTCAGCGTTGCGATCTTGAATCTTTTTTATGACATCCGCAGTCGTGGTGACAGGAATTTTTTGTTTTGTTTTTTTTCACAAGCCACAGCAAGTAGCCCACGGAAAGTAGGACGAGGAGGACAACGACGAGGCTTTGTTCAGTAGAGCTCATGAGAGGAATTTTCCGATTTGATAGGCGAGGCAAGCGCTGCCCCAAGCGAAAGCGGTCATGAAGAGAAATTGCGCAACCGCCCATTTCCATGATCCGGTTTCGCGAGCGACCACCGCGCTGGTCGGCAGGCATTGTAAGGCATAGATGTAAAACAGCAAGAGGCTGATGAGGGATGCTGTGGTAAACATCGGGCGTCCGTCCTGCCATCGGGTTGCTTCGAGGGTTTCTCGGAGAGTGCTGCGGGTGGCAGTTTCGTCATCGGCTTCTTCGATGTGATGGACGATGGCCATGGAAGAGACAAAGACTTCTCGTGCGGCGAATGAGGTCAAAATCGCAGCGCCAGTTTTGCCATCGTGGCCGAGAGGGAGAAAAACGGGTTCGATGAAAGAACTGATGCGCCCCATGGCGCTGGTGGCGAGCTGCTCTGCGGGGTCGTCGCTGCTGCTCTTGGGGTAGGTCTGGAGGGCCCACAGAATGATGGAAATGGCCAAGATGATGGTGCCGGCATTTTTCACAAAAGACCAGGCGCGGTCTTGCAAGTGGTGAAAAATGTAGCGCCATTGGGGTTTCCGATAAGGCGGCAATTCGAGCAAGAAGTGGTGAGTCTGGGCATCGGGCCCCAATCGTTTGCGGAGGATTTTTGCCACCAAGAATGCGGTGATCGTGCCAGTGGCGTAGAGTGCGGTCATGACCAAAGCTTGTCGCACGCTGCCGCCCTCGGGCTCATGGAGCAGAAGAGGAACGAGCAGCAGGTAGACGGGGAGACGTGCGGAGCAGGACATCCAAGGTGCGACAAAAATCGCGACAAGGCGTTCCTTGGCGGAGTCGATGGTACGCGTGGCGAGGATGCCGGGGATGGCACAAGCGTAAGAACTGAGAAGGGGCAGAAAGGCTTTACCAGAGAGTCCTACACGAGACATCAGTCCATCCATCAGAAAAGCGGCGCGCGCCATGTAGCCCGAGCTTTCGAGGAGTCCGATGAAAAAAAACAGGATGAGAATTTGAGGGAGAAACACGATGACGCTCCCCGCACCGCCGATGATGCCTTGAGTGATGAGGTCATTGAGGTCGCCGGGAGCCATGCGAGAAGCGACAGCATCTTGCAGCCATTCTTGTCCCGCCTCCAGCCAACCGACAGGGATTTGGGAGAAGCGGAAAATGGCGAGGAATAGCAGGAAAAAAGTCAGGACTAAAGTGCCCCAGCCCCACCAGGGATGGAGTCCGAGAAAAGCAACTCTGCTTGATCGGGGCGTCGTGCGGCGATCGAGCAAGTTTGTTGAATGTGCTGGAGTCGAGCGGTGCGACGTTCCTCCTCCGACATCTGCGGTTGGATCCAGGGAGCTGCGGGCACTTGCGGGAACGGGTGGCGCAGGGCTTGCTTCAGCTCGACCAAGCCTTTTTGTCGATTGGCTTGCAGCGGCACCACGGCGACGCCGAGTTGTTCCGAGAGCAAAGTGGGGTCGAGTCGGATGCCTTGATTTTCGGCGACATCGACCATATTCAGCGCGACAACCATGGGGAGGCCGAGTTCAATCAGCTCTAGCGTGAGCATCAGATGTCGTTCCAGCGATGAGGCATCGACCACATTGATCAGCAAGTGCGGCGCAGGTTCATCGGGATCTTGCTGACGCAAAACACGTGCGGCGATTTGTTGATCAGGGGAGTCGGAGTCGAGACTGTAACAACCGGGAAGGTCGAGAACGCGAATCTTGCGTCCGTGAGGAGTAAAGCACTCGCCCGATTTTTTTTCGACCGTGACACCGGCGTAATTGCCGATTTTTTGATGGTGTCCGGTGAGAGCGTTGAACAGCGTGGTTTTTCCGGCATTCGGATGACCCGCGAGCGCCACAGTTTCCAGAAGAGAGGACATGGTGAAAGAAAAGAGGATCAGTCGCTGGGTTCAACGAGGATTTGGTGAGCGAGTTCGCGCGAGAGAGCGAGTTTGGTGCCGCAGACCGTGCACAGCAGATTGCGACCATCCGTGATTTTTTTCACGCGCATGCTTTCGCAAAAGCCCATTTGACGCAATTGTTCGCAGGCGGGACCTTGCAAAAAGCGGATATGAAACTCACAACCGACCTTAGCTTGTTCCAGCGAAATCAGCGAATCCTGCTGCAAAAGTTGGGCAATGTTGGCGGGTGACGACACGCCCGCAAGATAGCTTATTGAGATTGAAATGCAACAGCAAAGAAGCGAAGTGGGGAGGATCAATTTTGCATTATGAATTATGAATGATGAATTTTGAAAGGGTGTGGGGATGCAAATTGACTTTGGGCGATGGTGAGCAGGCCTTGCATCGTGAGATGCGGGGCGATGTGGGCGATTTCGGGAAGATCTTTTGCGATCAGGGAGGCGTCGCCACCGGTGGCGATGATGGTGACGGGGTGCTCCATTTCTTGTTGGAGTTTGTGGAGGATTTCTTTGACAAGTCCGCGGTAGCCGTAAACGGCTCCGGCGAGCATGGCTTGTTGGGTGGACTTTCCGATGGCTTGTGCGGGTTCGGCGAGTTCGATGAGGGGCAGAAGCGCGGTTTTGCGATGGAGGTAATCATTCATGGCACCGAGACCAGGGGCGATCACGCCGCCGCAGTAGGCGGGGATGCTTGAGATGACATCAAAAGTGACGGCTGTGCCGAAATCAATGACGATGGCGGGCGTGGGATAGTGGCCTACCACGCCGACGGCATTGGCGAGTCGATCAGCGCCGATTTGTGCGGGATTGGGGTAATCGATGCTCAGCGGCATGCGGCTGATGTGGCTGACCAGATGGAATGGTCCACGGGAAGAAAAACACTGCTGCAAGAGCTCGGCCTTTTGTGGCACCACGGAGCAGACGATGACGGCATCAAAGTGCCATTCTTGGACGAGGTCGTGAATGTTTTCCGCAGTCAATTCTGCGGTGGGCAGCCAAGCCTTTTCCTCGCGCAGGCCTTGGGCATCGGCGAGGCGGAACTTCGTGCGCGTGTTCGAATTATCGATGAGGAGGTAAACCATATCACCATTGGCTGTGACGATAGCGTCGTTGTTGAGTGGGATCGAGCGAAATCTCGGCGGGTGATTTGACGCGTAGCGAGAAATTCTCGACATCGAGCATCCAGCCCTGGGCCGTGACAGGCCAATCGAGCCAGAAGCGAACTTGAGCGTGATGGGAATCGGCGCTGAGTCGAGCGTCCGCTGGCGGCAGCGCGGTTTGTTGATCACTGACCAGTCGCGTGAGCGGCGGGTGGGCGATGGGGGCATCGTCCTTGCGGCTTAGTTCGATTTCAAACCAAGCGAATTGGTGGTCGCGCTTGACCGTGACGGAATCGATTTGCCAGGGCGAATCATTGTTCGGGTCATAAGGGCGCAGCCACTGCCATGCGCTCCATGCAGAGCACAGAGCAAGCAGGGCGAGACTGAGGGGAACGAAGCGCAAGGGGCAGAGGCTTTAGTGACGGAAATGGCGATGACCGGTAAAGACCATGGCGATTCCTGCGGCATCGGCAGCAGCGATGACCTCTTCGTCGCGCACCGATCCACCGGGTTGGATGCAGGCAGTCACACCGGCATCGATGGCAGTTTGGAGGCCATCGGCGAAGGGGAACATGGCATCCGAAGCGATGACCGATCCATTGAGGTCAAGTCCAGCTTCCTTGGCTTTCCAGACAGCGATGCGTGAGCTATCGATGCGGCTCATCTGGCCTGCGCCGATGCCGAGCGTGCGATCGGAGTTGGCATAGACGATGGCATTCGATTTCACGTGTTTCACCACGCGCCAGGCAAAGCGCATAGCGCGAAGTTCTTCTTGTGTTGGTGGTCGCTTGGTGACGACCTTCTCCTCCAAATTATCGAGACCGAGGGCGGTATGATCGCGGTCCATGACCATGATGCCGCCGGGGCAAGAGCGGATGAGGGGATCCTTTTTCGCTTTGAGGTATTCCTCGTTCATTTTCATGATGCGAAGATTTTTCTTCTTCTGCAGAAGAGCGCGTGCACCCGCTTCGAAATCGGGGGCGATGATGACATCGGTGAAAATTTCCGAAATCACGCGAGCGAGGGCCTCGGTGAGCGGGCGGTTGACAACAATCACGCCGCCGAAGGGGGCTTGTCGGTCGGTTTCAAAAGCCTTTTGCCAGGCGATGCGGAGGTCCTCATCGTCCTGCCCGACGCCGCAGGGATTGGTGTGTTTCAGGATGCCAACGGTCGGACGACGGAAATCGAGGATCAGATCAGCGGCGGCTTCGATGTCCAGCACGTTGGTGTAGCTGAGTTCCTTGCCTTGAATTTGGGTAAAACAAGAGCCGAAATCGCCGTAGAGAGCGGCTTTTTGGTGCGGGTTATCGCCGTAGCGGAGTTCTTGATCGAGAGGCAAGCTCACCGTGAGATGACAGCGCGTGCCGTTCTTGCATTTGCCGAGGTAATTCGTGATGGCGGCATCGTACTGCGAGGTGCGGAGGAAAACCTTCACCGCCAACTCCTCGCGCAGGGCGAGGGTGGTATCGCCTGCGTTTTCCTTCATTTGCTCCAGAACCCGCTCGTAGTCTTTGGGATCGGTAACAACCGTCACGCTTGCATAATTTTTCGAAGCGCTGCGGAGCATCGAAGGGCCGCCGATATCAATATTTTCAATGGCTTCCTCCAGTGTGACGCCTTCGCGCTGGATGGTTTGCTCAAAGGGGTAGAGATTGACTACGACCAGATCAATGGTCGGGATTTGGTGCTCCTTGGCTTGCGCTTGATGTTCGGCGTCATCGCGTTTTTGTAGCAGACCGCCGTGGACCTTAGGGTGAAGAGTTTTCACACGTCCTTCGAAAAGCTCAGGGGCCCCCGTGTAATCGGCGACATCAATCACGGGCAAGCCGGCATCGCGGAGGGATTTGGCGGTGCCGCCCGTAGAAAGGAGTTCGACGCCGAAGCTGTGAAGACCTTGGGCGAATTCGATCAAGCCCGATTTGTCAGAAACCGATAAGAGTGCGCGTTGGATGGCCATAAGGTGTGTGAGTGATTTCGTGCAGGTAGTCGTGGTGGGGGGGGGAGCTAGTAATGCAGCAAGAAGGAATGTGCAAGAGCGGAAAGTGAGAGGGGGTGGGGAAGGAATTTTGAATGTTGAATGTTGGATTTTGAATGAAAGGCAGGGAGAGCCGCCGTCTCGGAGGCTTTGGTGTCACTGGTCACTGGTGTTCTGAGGGGATCATAGGCGCTTTTTTTGAGACAAGATGACAGGATTGGCAAGATGGGAGACGGGAGATGGGAATTTTTAATTTTGGATTTTGGATTTTTAATTTTGGATGAAGGGGAAAGGCGGTGGAGGGGGGATTTTTGCTTTTGATTAGTCGCCGAAGGAAATGCCGATGGAGCGGGCGGCTTGGACCATTTCGCCATCGGGGTCGACGAGGCGGAGTTGGTGGGGCACTGAGTCGACGTGATAAGACTGGTAGCTGACCATGCGGCCGAAGCGGCCTTCTGCGGCGAGTTTGACCGCCATGACGCCAAAGCGGACCCCGAGGATGCGGTCGAGCGAAGTGGGAGCGCCGCCGCGTTGGAGGTGGCCGAGTGTGCAGGCGCGGGTTTCTTTGCCAGTGAGCTTTTCGATTTCGTGTGCGACGTATTCGCCCATGCCGCCGAGACGAACTTCGCCGCCGGAATTGGCATCCACACTCATGACATGGCCGTCGGGGAGTCGGGCTCCTTCGGCAACGACGACCAGAGTGCTATGGCAGCCTGCGGCTTCGCGTGCTTTGATAAATCGCGCGACTTTTTCCATCTCGAAAGGAATTTCCGGCAGTAGGATCACATTGGCTCCACCGGCCATACCGCCCCACAGGGCAATCCATCCGGCATGTCGACCCATCACCTCCAGGACCATCACGCGCTTGTGACTGGCGGCGGTGGTGTGGAGTCGGTCAAGGCCATCGACAACCGAGCTGACGGCGCTGTCAAAGCCGAAAGTCATGGCTGTGGCTTGCAGGTCATTGTCGATGGTTTTCGGGACACCGATGATGGGCCAACCGAGTTGGAACAGCTGCAGGCCCGTGGTGAGCGAGCCATCGCCGCCGACCACAATCAGAGCGCCGATGCCCATTTGTTCCATTGTTCTTTTGGCCTTGCCGATGATCTCCTTCGAGATGCCGCTGACATCGCCACCGCCGATTTTTGCGGCAAAATGGCCCTTATTGGTGGTGCCCAGAATGGTGCCGCCAAGCTTGAGGATGCCGACGGTGTCTTCGGGGCGAAGCAGGATAAAATCGCCCGGTGGCAGTAGTCCTTCGAAGCCATCGCGAAAGCCAATGACTTCCCAGCCGAGTTCTGAGGCGGCGCCGACGACACCGTGGATGACTGCGTTGAGGCCGGGGCAATCGCCGCCGCTATTGAGAATGCCAATTTTCATAATGGGAAAGCAAGGGTGAGGGATTGGCGGGAGGGGTAAATCAGAATTGAGGAACGGTGAGAACCTCGCGTTTGGGATCTTGGATGATGCCGCCAGAGGCGATCCACTGATCATAGCG
>RDYF01000049.1 GCA_004293285.1 Verrucomicrobiota bacterium
TTTTGGCATCGGTAGTGCCGACATCGACAACGCCGAGTTTGTCCGCGGTTTTGCTGCGGCGATGGCTGGCAAGGAGCTGGAAGTTTCCGAGAAAGACATCCAAGCCGCGATGATGGCGTTGCAGTCGACGATGGAAAAGCGCGAGAAAGATTTGGCTGCCAAGAACTTGGAAGCGGGCAAAAAGTTTCTCGAAGAAAATGGCAAGCGCAAGGAAGTCACCACGACCAAGAGCGGCTTGCAGTATGAAGTGCTCGCCAAAGGTGGCGACAAGAAATACGAAGCTCCCAAAGATGGCAAGGAAGACAGCAAGCAGTTTTTGGTGAACTATCGCGGCACGTTGATCGACGGCACGGAGCCTGAAGGTCAGCCTGTTCCTATGACTCTGCAAGTGATTCCTGGCTTCAAAGAAGCGATCACCACCATGCCTGTTGGTGCCAAGTGGAAGCTCTTTATCCCTGCTGCTTTGGCTTACGGCGAACAGCGCGGTAGCGCTCAGCTCGGACCGAACAGCACTCTGATTTTCGAATTGGAATTGGTCGGCATCGAAGACGCTCCACAACAACCAAGCGGTTTCCCGATGCCTGCTCCTGGCCAGTAAGCGGAAAAGAATTTTTGTAGAAAACCCTCTGCGTCGGCTGATGCGGAGGGTTTTTTGTGCTTAGGGCGTGTCAATCCATGCCTTGCGCCAAGGGTCGGGATAAAGTCCGATGTCGGCGGTCGGAATCGCACGCATGCCGAGTCGATCGAATGTTTCTGGCGCGATCTGGCGGTTCATTTCCTGATCTTTCACGAAGCCCGGATCTTCCCCAAGTATGGTGCTGCCAACGCGGTCGTAGGCTTCGGGCGACCAAGCAATTTCTTGGCCACAGCGCAGAATCGCATTGCGCCAGAGGTAGTTCACATTCGGGGTCTCATCCATTTTCGCGAGAGCGGGATAGCGATTCCGATAGAGGTCGTTGAGGATGAATTCCTTGGGAAGATCGGTGCCGCGATGTCTTTCCCATGACGGATTCCAGTTGCCATAACCACCATGTCTTTGCCGCAGTTCATCTGTACGCCGCCAAATCCTCGACCTGCGCGCAGAAACACATTGCTGTAGACCGTCATGCCGCTGATGATGTCATCGAAGCGAATGCCTCCTTGACCTGCGTGCTGCTTCGCGCCATCGCCGATGTCGATGAAAGCATTGTAGCGAAATACGATACCGCGATAGCTGGGGCTGGTGTAGATATCGACAGCTCCTTGGTCATCCGATTCCAGCACCACGCGGCGGAATTCGTTGAATTCGACGAGATGATCATTGCCTTCCAAGCGCATGGCACTGCTCGGCGCGTTTTCGAAATGACAGTAGGCCACGCGATTGCCCACGCCTTCTAACTGGACCGCTGGAGTGTAGGTGCGATCGATGCGGCCAAAATTCCGAATGCGCGAGTTGACGATTTGATGTAAGCCCGGGGTGAGGGTCGGTCGATCTCCTCCGATGATTTCCGTGCCACGTCGGCCTATGGTATGAATGTCACAACTGACGATGTGATTGCGGAAACCACCGTTGATTACAATGCCATTCGCTGCCATTTTTCGGACCGTGCAGCCGACAATGCGCAGGTCGCTGCTTTCGGTCATTTCCATGCCATGCATACGTCCGCCATCGAGCACAAGACCTTCGAATCGCACGTGCTGCAGATTTTTTCCGGAGATCAGCGGCGCGGGCAGTGAGGAAATCTCCATCCGTGCCGAATCGGGCGACGCGTTAGGATACCAGTAAAGCAAGCCCTGCTGCCGATCCAGATACCATTCGCCGGGTTGATCGATTTCTTCTAACAAATTAAAGGCATAGTAGATGATGCCTTCTTTGTCGGACATGCTGTAGTTGTAGCGCACCGCCGTCGTGAGAGTTTTATTTGAGGGATCAATGCGACCGATGGGCAAAGCACAATCGGCCCAACGGTGGCGGAAGAAGCCAAAAATCCAGCCGTCGGGAGCGGTGGTCCAGCGGGCATGGCGGTCATCGAGATAGCAAAAAATCGAGGGTTTCTGCTCGGTTCCTGGTTCGATCAGAGTTCCCGCCGAGACAAATCCTTGGTTCGGCCAGCGAGCGAGAGTCTGCGCCTGATCATTGACAAAAAACTCCGGAGTCGGCGGCGGAGTCCCTTGCGCCCAGCCGCGAATGGCCAGCTGACCGAAGTCGTTTATGCCCTGCGCCTTCAGATCGCAAAACACCACTTTTCCCCGCGCTTCCTCGGGCAAGCGCTGCAAGATGGCGGGATCCGTGACTTGCTGAAAGTTTTTCAACTCGCGCGCGCCAGATAAAATCGCCTTGCCCGGATGGGCCGATCGAATCACCAGTGGCGCTTCCGCTGTGCCGCTGAGGTTTTCGTTGAAAGACAATGAGGAGGTCAGGGGATAACGCCCAGGCGCGAGAAGGATGGTCGTGCCCGCGGCGCTGCCCACAGCGGCACGGACTTTTTCGAGCGCAGCTTCCACGGTGGAAAAGGGAGTGTTTTTCGAGCCATCGCCCGGAGCAGTAGCATCGGCTTTGACATAGATCACCTGACGAGGTGGTGCGAGCGGCGCATGATGATAGCGCTTTGCCTGCGGATCACGCGGCGGTTTTCCTCGGGCCACGCGCTCTTGCTCCGCGAGACACTCTTTCGCCTCAAGGCGATGAACTTCCGGGTAGCTTGGCTCCGAAACAAGCGCCTGATACTGTTTTGTCGCATCCGCTGCGCGCCCCTGCACAACATAGGCGCGGGCGAGACGCAGCAGGGCGACACTGCGCATTTGAGGAGCGAAAGACGATTGGCCAATGATCGCTTGCAAATTCTTTTCCGCACGAGCCCAATCCTTGTCGGCCCAGGCTTGATGGGTGTTGGCCCAGATATTCTCAAAGTTCAGTGGGGCTTCTTGCGCATGCATGATCGCCAGCAAGCCGAGGGAAACGATCACTGGCACACGAGAGAGAATGAGAAGTTTCATCAAACAAAGATACGGCGGTAGAAGGGAAGATATTTAGCTCATTTGCGAAATTGATTTAACCATTTCCGACAAACTGACTGCAGGAAAGGACGTGGGCAAAAAAATGGCTGAGCACGAATAACCCTCATTCGTGCCCAGCCTGGTATTGCCCCAAACCCCGGGACAAAAGGATGACGCATTATGCGCGACGTCGGCGCAGCAAGGCGAGAACTCCCAAACCGCCGAGTAGAGCCGCAGAGGGCTCAGGCACGGCGTTGACAAAACGTACTTCGTTCATGCCGACAATGTTGCTATTGCCCGTGCCATCAGCACCGAAGTTTGTGATACTGCTGAAGCGAACATTGGTTACCCCTGTGAGGGTTGTTCCGAGATCGATCAATTGAAAGCCACCATTGCCTTGGGTAGCGCTCAGCGTTCCCACGGAGTAATAATTTTGTCCCTCATCATCAGAATACTGGAACGTAAAGGTATTCATGCCCCTGGCTGCTGGGCCACCACTTTCGAAGTAATTCGCCAGTAGGATGCCACTAACTGTGGAAGGATCCTGCAAGGTAAACGTGAAGAAAAGACCGGTAAGGTTTCCCCCATTTCGTCTCCAACCGGTGGCATCAATATTACCAGTGACGCTGAGTGAGGGGATGTTCGTGCTTTCGATAGTAACTCCAATGGGACTTGAAACACCGCTGCCATTGATGATGTTGCTGATATCTGGGCTACCGAAAACTCCCGTATCATCGATGAAGCTCACGTTTGACGGTGTGATCACATCGTAGGTGACAGCATGGGATAGAGACAAAAGTCCGAATGCTGAGGCGATTGCACAAGTGAAGCTTGCGCATTGTTTTGCTGGGGAATTCTTCATTTTCATGTGGTATGTATGATGGTTTTTTTCTAGTAGATTATCGATCAGCGAAGCGGCTTGCGGACTTGATGATCGGCGACTCATCCATCGGAAAAGGGATCAAATCAGTCAAACGTACCCCAGTGCTAGGTGACGGGCTATGTGCAAGCGCGATGACGGTGATTCGTTTATATTGAGCTTTCCATTCTTTGCTCTGCTTCTTTGATATTCGGCTTACTATCAGTTTCTTGTTCATGAGGTTTCCTGAAAAAAACCGTCATACAAACGAAATACGAAAAGCAATCATCTAACATTGCGGAAGAAGACAGCAAGAAAAAGGTAAGGCTGAGCACGGAAAGCCCTCATTCGTGCCCAGCCTGGCATTGCCCCAAACCCCGGGACAAAAGGATGACGCATTACGCGCGACGTCGGCGCAGCAAGGCGAGAACTCCCAAACCGCCGAGTAGAGCCGCAGAGGGTTCAGGCACGGCCGTGACAAAAATCGAGTTCACTTGAGTGGACTGATTCGCACTGAACGTAAAATCCAATGAAGTTGCATCAGCGGTAAATGTACCAATCACCGATGATGCAAAACTTGGCGCGTCGACGCCATAAGTTAGCAAACCAGATGTGCTGCCACCTGCGGTGATGGTTTGATTGCGGTTTACAGGTCCAATGTAGCTGCGGTTGTCAGCAACGAGGAACTGAATCAGATACTGTTGACCCACCGTCAGATTGCTCAAGGTAAAGGTGGTGAAGTCAAACTGTCCTCCGTCCATGATGGTTGTCATGCCTGTAGTATTCCATCCCGTTGGTGAACTATCGATAAAATCATTATGGGTGGAACCGCCATCGAAACTGCCAATCAGGAAATCGTTATCACCAGTTGCAGATTGTTGATCAGCTACCGGCCAGCTCGAAATCGTTGTTCCTGTTCCTACATAAGTGTAGCCAATAAAATTCCGCTGATAGACGCTCTTTCCGGGATCTGAGCCGCCATCGAAGGATGCGTCATAGATATCTGTCCAGTCATTGAGAGCGGTCGGAGTCTGCCAAACGACTGTTGCAGCACTGGACTCAGCGACGAGGCCGAATGCCGATGCGAGAACACAAGCGAAGCTTGTGAATTTTTTTGATAGGGGATTGCTGATTTTCATATTTTTCATTTGTTGGTAGTTTCTTTCCTGCGCCATCGCTGGGAAGCGAAGAGGTGCGAGGAACCATGCGCGCAGAACTTCAAACAGCGGACAAATGATCAAAATCAGTCAAAGAAACCCTGGAGGAACATGTGTTGATTTGCTCAAGCGCCGCGGGTGAGATTCACACGTTGCGCTAGAGATGATACATCACATCATTGGTTGTGTCGTTATTCGTTTGCGAATAACAATTACTCATTTGCGACAATTTCAATTTCCCGATTCCCACAATGGATCAGGAAGAGCATGCTGACCTCATGGCTTGTGGGCGTTTGCGCTTGGCGTCATCGTGCCAGATCGATTTTTCTGTTCATCATTTCTTGTTTTTCATTGTCGATTCACGACAAGTTCTTCATGCTCGCGTCATGCCGAATCAGCCGCCATCCGAGTGTGTGGACAAAAAAGAAAGCCAGCCGATGGCGGGGCGAAGGGTGATTCGGCGTCAAGTGTTGTTGTTGCTCGGATACTACAACGTTTCCTTGCATGGCGGGATCATCCGCTACGCGAAAGAGGCCGGTTGGGCGCTCGATGATAGCTACCAGCGTTCCGGCATGACACCGGTGTGGTGGAGCGGGGACGGGATTCTGAGTTTGATTACTTCGCCCAAAGATGTGCGTGCGTGGGAGAATTTCCCTGCAAAACTGCCGATGGTCGACTTGTCTAAGGGCTGGATTGCCGACTCCATGCCGGAGGAAGATCGCGTGTCGGGGCAAAAAAGGCATCGGGTGTATTATGATAATGCCAAGATCGGAGAGGCGGCGGCAGATCATTTTTTGCAGCGAGGATTTCGTCATATTGCCTACTTGAATGTGGGCAATTATTGGCACGAGACGGAGCGTATCCCTGTCATACGTGAACGGGTGCAAGCAGCGGGTGCGGCGTTTCATGAAATCGATTTCTACCATCACTTCTTGAGAAATGCTCCGAATGCTTTGCAAAATCGTCGACGAGCCCAAGAGTGGCTGACCGAGATCATTCGGCATTTGCCCAAGCCTTTGGGGATTGTCTTGAGTTCCGACGACTGGGCGAACTGTGTGCTGCAGGCTTGCGAAGCGGCCGATGTTGCGGTGCCGGAGGAAGTGGGGGTGCTGGGCTGCGACAATGATCCTACGGTGTGCCACTGCACGCCAGTGCCGTTATCGAGCATCGATGTCAACTGGGATGCGATCGGCTACGATGCCGCAGCTTTGTTGGATCGGCTGATGAATGGGGAGAAAATTCCGATGTCGCCTGTGTTGATTCCGCCCAATGGAGTGGTGACGCGCATGAGCACCAATATCCTGGCTGTGACGGATCCTCGGATTGCCAAAGCGCTGAGCTACATCTGGGATCACTATGCGCATCCGATTGGAGCCGAAGAAGTCGCGCGTGAGGCGGGGCTGAATCGGCGCACTCTCGAAAGGGGATTTCGCAAGCATTTGAACCGCAGTGTCTGGCATGAGATCACGCGGGTAAGAGTGGAAAAAGCCAAATCCATGCTTTGGGTCACCACTGCCAAGGCTCATGAAATCGCCGAAAAATGCGGATTTTCGGGGATTGTGGCGTTTTCTAAAGTATTCTTGCGATTCACAGGCATGCGCCCGAGTGAATATCGCAAAACCAAGAATGCCGCGCATCTTTCGACACGTCGCCGGGCCGCGGAAGAGTGAGTGAAATCGGTAAAATGTTACCATGCGAGGACTGACCCCTAAGTTCTTCGAAGTTTTTCTTGTTGTGTTAGAAAGTTAATGCAAAGTTGTATCAACACCAATCAAATAGGTGTTTTAAATCATGAGACATAGCAGTCGATTCGCATGCCCCCCCCGGTCGTGTTGGAAAGCCACTTTGCTGTGTGCTTTATCGACAATATCATTCGCTTGGGGACAAGTCACCACTCCTAGATCCACTACGGGATCAGGATTGCAGGCGCTGACGTCGGCAAGTTCTGAGACGATCATCTGGTTTCTTCTGCGGCTTATTTGATGAATTGCAAAACAAGCGATGCGTCTCGCGTTGTTTGATCTTTCTCGTCACAAAACGATATCAGAAAACATCATGAACTTTTTTGCGCGATTTTGGATGGTCTTTGGCTTGGTGCTGATTGTGACCGTGTTAACAGTTTTTTACTTGTTGTCTCAAAAAGAAGATGATCAGAAATGGGTTGTAGATACAAGAGAAGAAGAGTTTTCCTTGCCTGTGATGATGCCTGGCGAATGTGTGTCGATGGTGGAGAAATGGCTGAAGACGACGTCGGTGCAGGATTTTTCGAGAATGTCGCGCTTATTGCATATCAGTCCGCAAGAGGGCATGCAGCAGCTTCGTCAGCATCTGCAAAGTCAGGGTCCCATTCGTCGCTGCCATTGGCTTGGCATGGATCAAACTATGTCGATTCCTGCGGAGAAAGTGATGGTGATTTTTGAATCGGGAGATTATCGAGTTGCTTTTCTGGTATTTGAAGAGAAGCAATGGAAAGTCGATGCCGAATCTTTTCTCGGTCACCATACGCAACCTTGGTCGGTGATTGCGAAAAAAGGCGCATGTGAAACGAACATACGCGTTTTGATCAAGCCCGATCACTACTACAATGGGGGCTTTACGGATGAAAAACAATGGGCCTGCATGAGGATGTTTCAGCCGGACCACGAGGCCGTTTTGTATGGTTATCTGAAACGCGGTTCGCTCGAAGTGGTGGCGATCAACCAAGCCTTGGAATCGAAATCTGAAGCACCCGTGATTCTCCGGATTTCTCGCAGGCAGGACATGAACCCCAATCAATTTGAAATCAAAAGCGTGATCGAGCGCGGTTGGTTGGAAGCGAGAAAATGATGGTCTTCTTCTGCGCGATGCTCAATGCGCCACCAGCCAGTTTGCGCCTGTTCCGGATTCGACCAGAATGGGCACTTGGTGTGGAAGTGGCAGTGCGTTTTGCATGTGGTCGAGGATGCGGGGAATGAGCTCTTGTTCTTCGCTGTGGAGATCGAAGACGAGTTCGTCGTGCACTTGTAAGAGCAGTCGACTCCGATAACCGCCGTCGCGCAGGAGGGCGTCGATGCGGATCATGGCGAGTTTGATCATATCGGCAGCAGTGCCCTGGATGGGGGTATTGATCGCAGCGCGCTCGGCATTGCCGCGGATGTTTTGGTTCGACGACTGGAGATCGGGCAAAGCGCGACGGCGACCGCTGAGGGTGGCGATGTATCCTTGCTCACGTGCCTGAGCGATGGTGTTTTCCATGAACTGCTTGATGCCGGGGTACTCGGCGAAATAGGTATCGATGAGCTTCGCGGCATCGGCGCGGGGGATGCCGAGTCGTTGGCTGAGTCCGAAGGCCGAAATGCCGTAGATGATGCCGAAATTGACCATCTTCGCATGATTGCGCATGTCCTTGGTGACTTCTTCGAGAGGCACGCCATAGACCTTCGCGGCGGTGGCGCGATGGACATCGAGATTTTCCTGAAACGCTTGGATCATCCCCGGATCGCCGGAGAGAGCGGCCATGATGCGAAGCTCAATTTGGGAGTAATCGCAGCTCAACAACGTGCAGCCCGCGGCGGGGATGAAGGCTTGGCGGATTTGCTTGCCGAGGGCGGAGCGGACGGGGATGTTTTGAATGTTAGGATCGCTCGAGGCGAGTCGACCAGTGGCGGCGACCAGCTGATGAAAGGTGGTGTGAATGCGTCCTGTTTTATGCTGAAGGTGCGTGGGTAGGGCATCGACATACGTCGACTTCAGTTTGCTCGCCTCACGATATTCGAGAATTTGTTCGATGATGGGATGAGTGCCAGACAAAGCGGCCAAGGTCGCTTCGTCTGTTTTGTACTGGCCCGTTGTGGTTTTTTTGGCTTTGTCGGCTAGCTGGAGTTGGTTGAACAAAATCTCGCCAAGTTGCTTGGGCGAATTGAGGTTAAAGGCTTTACCTGCGTGTTGGTGAATGGCGCTGGTGAGCGACTCGATGGTCGATTGCAGTTGTTGCCCAACGAGTCTCAGGGCAGCGAGATCAATGGCGATGCCTTGTTGTTCCATGCGCACCAGCACCGGCAGTAAAGGCGATTCGATTTGCGAAAAAATTTCCGTTTGTTGAGCTGTTGCGAGTTCTTGGCGCAGCAGTGAAGCTAGCTGCCATGTGACATCGGCATCTTCTGTGGCATACTCGGCGAGCGTTTCTAACGGAATGTGTGCGACCGAAAGATTTTTTTTGTTGGCAGACGGGGTGGCAGCGAAGGCAAAGAGATCATCATTGGCAGCAGGTGCGTCTGGTGTTTGGGCGATCTCACTGAACTTGATGGGTGTGTAATGAAGATACGATTCGGCGAGTCGATCCATGCCATGGCGTTGCTCGGGGTGAAGCAGGCTATGGGCGAGCATGGTATCGAAAAAGGGACCTTCGCAAGGCACGTCATGTTGCGCGAGCACGGCGAGGTCGTACTTCAGGTTGTGGCCGATTTTTTCCCGTGAGCTCGCAAAAATGTCGCGCAATGCTTGGGGCAATCCTGCGCCCTCGTCGAGCGGCAGATACCAGCCATGGTGGGCTTTCCAAGAAAAGGCGATACCTAGCAAGCGGGCTTCAAAGGGATCGAGCGAAGTAGTTTCGGTATCGAAGCAGAAGGAACTTTGCTGCGCGAGCTCATCGATCAACTGCGCAAGCGATGCCGGAGAATCGGCGATGTGGTATTCGTGGGGTGTCGAGCGGATGTCGTTTCGTGTGGTGGTTTCGTCAGGTGTTTCGCTGGTGGCGGTGGCATCAGCAGCGGATGTCGATGCATCGGGAAACAAGCGTTTCGTGAGTGTGCGGAATTCGAATTCGGCGAAGAGTTCTTTGATGTCCTTTTCGGGGTAGGGGGAAAGTTTTAAATCGTCCCATGAGCTGTGAATGGGGACATCGATTTGAATCGTCGCGAGGTCTTTCGAGAGCAGCGCTTGATCGGCATAGGCTTGGAGATTTTCGCCGAGCTTGCCTTTGACTTGTGTGGCATGGGCGAGGAGATTTTCGATCGAATCCCACTGAGCGATGAGTTTCTTTGCGGTTTTTTCGCCGACCCCTGGAACGCCGGGAATGTTGTCGGCGGCATCGCCCCACAGGCCGAGGATGTCGATGACCTGATCGGTTCGTGAAACTTCCCATTGCTGTAAGATCGTGGCGACATCGAGCACTTCATGATCCGTGCCCTTGCGACCAGGTCGCCAGATCGAGGTCGTGGGCGAGACGAGTTGGGAGAAGTCTTTATCGGGTGTCACCATGTAGGTGTGAAACCCGCCCTCGCTATCGGCGCGGTGGGCGAGAGTGCCGATGATGTCATCGGCCTCATAGCCATCGAGTTCCAAGACAGGAATTTGGAAAGCTTGGCAGAGGCGTTTGACGTGAGGAATGGCGGCGAGGAGTTCCTCGGGTGTGGCATCGCGCTGGGCCTTGTAGGCAGGAAATTTGATGTGTCGTGCGGTCGGCGCGTGGGTATCAAAAGCCACGCCGAGGTGAGTAGGTTGCTCTTTTTGAATGATCGTGAGCAGCGTGTTGATAAAGCCGTAAAGTGCAGAGGTATTGATGCCCTTCGAATTGCGGATGGGATTGGTGATGAAGGCAAAGTGAGCGCGGTAGATCAGAGCCATACCGTCCAAAAGAAACAAGCGCATGGCCAAGACCATGAACGAGCTGTGGCGAAAGGCGAGCCATTTTACGCCAAGATCGCCGACGCACCAGGGGAGGTGGTCGGCGATCGGAGGGGCGAAATGATCGGCGGCTTACCAGATGCCGTCGAGCATTTTATTGCCGGGGAAAGGAGCGGCGGAATGAGGGCCGAAGAACATGCGGAAACCGACCGAGGCCGTGACGACGTCCTCGTCATTCATGCGAGCGTATTCAATGCCGGAGATCAGCTTGATGCGGTGAGCGGCGATGTAGTAATTGAAGCCGAGGTAGGCGGCTTGGTAGAGGTCGCCCGAGGGCAGGCCGGCGGGGCGCTCATAGCGACGTTGGGCGGCAAGGCCGTTCGACTCATCGGCGAGAGCGAGTTGGTAGCGGGCGACGACTTGCAATTTATCCGTCAGGTAGACGCCGGGTTGGATGTTCAGGCCAATGCCATCCCCGCGCTCGCCGCCAAAACCAGCAGTGAGCTCGGTCATGAGTGAGGCAGGCCCTTCGGTCATGATCAGTGCGCCGGAAACGGAGTCCTCGAAGCGAGTGAAGTTCGTGGCATTGTCATTCACATCGCTGTGAACATAGCCGCCGTAGAAAAACGTCGAGTCCGTGCCCCAGAGTTTGCCAAAGTCATAGGTCGTGGCAGTGAGGAAGGACCAGCCCGAATTGAGCTCGGTGAAATAGCTCCACATGTCGCGTCCTGCGGCATTCGAGAAAACTCCCGAGTAGTATTCCCACTTGCCTTTTTTGCCCGAAAGCGTGACGGCAGGGGTGTAATCGAGGCCCATCATGTTGGTGAACTGGGCGCGTTCGAGGTAGTTCATGTAACGACTGGAAATGTTCCGGTCGTGAGTGAAACGGTGCTTTTGTTGGCCGACAGTGAGTTGCACGGCATCGGTGAATTTCCATCGCACCCAGAGCTCGGTGAAGCCATTGTAGTCGGGATCGAAGTCCGAACCGCTGATCGCTTGAGCGTGGAGCGTGAGACGATCGAACATATGGGCTTGGAAGCCAAAACGGGTGCGTCGATCCTCCCAAGCGTTGTTGTCCCCAAGACTGCCTTCGGAGTCGTGATATTGGCCGTGGTAACGACCGAGCAACCAGAACTCTTGCAGCGTGGGATTTTGTTTGTTGCGATAGATCAAACCCAATTCTTCGAGCTGTTCGGCCAAGGTGGCCTTCGAAGATGGAGTCGTTTCCATCAGGTTGGCAAGGGGGGTAGCGGCATCGGCGCTCGACAGGGCGAGCAGAACGGATGCGAGACGGATGGTCATGGGCAATTTCATATGTGCTGTTGTCATCGGCGACGACAGCAAGACTTTTGTCACGTTCTTGTCACTAAGGTAATCTAACGAATGTGACGATTGTGTCACATTTGTCACAAAGGAATCTTACGAGGCAGGTGCGGATCGACAAAAATGACGAAATTTCATGAGAAAAGAGCGGAAAATCAGACGTTGAAGCGGAATTCGATGACATCGCCATCCTTGACCGTGTATTCCTTGCCTTCGATGCGGAGTTTGCCGACATCGCGCGCGGCAGCCTTGGATCCGCAGGCGATCAGATCATCGAAATGCACGACTTCCGCTGCGATAAAGCCGCGTTCGAAGTCGGTGTGAATCACACCCGCTGCTGCGGGGGCTTTGTCGCCCTCTTTGATGGTCCAAGCGCGGGTCTCTTGCACACCTGTGGTCAGATACGTGCGCAGGCCGAGCAGGTGATAGACACCGCGAATCAGGGTCGAAACACCGCTGTCGGTGACTCCCATGTCGGCGAGGAATGCCTTGGCTTCTTCGGGATCGAGATCGATCAATTCTTCTTCAATGCGAGCGGAAATGACGACAGCCTCGGCGCCGAAATTTTCTGCAGCGAACTTGCGCACCTTAGCAACGAGAGGTTGCGAATCGGGATCTGCGCTCGCGGTGGCGAGTTCGTCTTCAGAAACATTGCAGGCGTAGATCGTGCGCTTCATCGACAGCAAGAAAAAGTCTTTGATGTAAGGAAGATCTTCCGTCGCGAAAGTGAGAGTGATGGCGGGTTTGCCCTCGTAAAGGTGAGGCAAGAGGATGTCGATGAGCTCGACTTCTTTTTTCGCTTCCTTATCGCCCGATTTCGCTTTCTTTTCGCGCGACTGGCGACGTTTTTCCATCGCGGTGATGTCGGCGAGAATCAGTTCCGAAGTCATTTTCAAAGCAGCGCACGACCTGCACAATGGCGTCCGTTTCGCGGATGTTGGCAAGGAATTGGTTGCCGAGGCCGGCTCCTTCGGAAGCGCCTTTGACGAGGCCGGCGATGTCGACAAATTCAATCGCAGCAGGCACCAGTTTTTTCGAACCCGAGAGGTCTGAGAGCACTTGCAGGCGCGGATCAGGCACGGTCACCACGCCGACATTGGGATCGATGGTGCAGAAAGGGTAATTGGCCGCCTCCGCTTTACGAGAGCGAGTGACAGCATTAAAGAGAGTCGATTTCCCGACATTTGGCAGACCTACGATTCCGGCTTTGAGCATGGCGCGGCGAGATTGCGCAGGGAAGCGCGTGCTGGTAAAGGCAAAACTCAGCGGGTCGAGCTCCTAGGATCTCCGCGTTTGGTCAAAGTTTCCCGAGAAAATCCTTGCCTTCTGCTGGGAATCTGATTTGTTTGCTGCGCCTTCACAGGACAGAATGGCCAATTCCGGCTGCGCTGAACCGCACAAATCTATGAGCGAAAATACCATTAACCTAGCTGATTACAAGCAACATCCAAATGATACTGGCAGTGCCGAATACCAAGTCGCACTGATGACACAACGCATCGCCCACCTCACCAGTCACTTGGGCTCACACGTGAAAGACAATTCTTCTCGCCGCGGTCTTCTGAAGCTCGTGGCCCAGCGCCGCAAGCTGCTGAACTTCGTTCAGGGCAAATCGGAAGAGCGCTACCAGAAGCTGATCAATTCATTAGGCCTTCGCCGCTAATCTCCCAACTTTCTCAAACGGCCACCGAGGAATCCTCCGTGGCCGTTCTGATAAAACGGTGTTTTGTTTCCTCATGAAACATTTCATCGTGGACAGTAACCCTCTGACCTTTTTCTTCAACTTACGGGTCTGTCCAAAACACCAAACACCCCCAGCGGCAAGGCGCCTCTGGGTTTCAACTAACGAATAAGACAGACATGCAAATCCATAATGTAACCATCGACGTGGGAACGAATCCCATGATCATTGAAACGGGCAAACTTGCCAAACTCGCCGACGGTGCCGTCACCGTCCGCTGCGGCGACACCATCATCCTGGTGACCGCCGTTTCCGCGACGAAAGTCAAAACAGGTCAAAATTTCTTCCCGCTCTCCGTTGAGTATAAAGAAAAAGCCTCCGCTGCCGGTGTTTTTCCGGGCGGCTACTTCAAGCGCGAAGGTCGTCCGACCGAAAAAGAGATCCTTACCTGCCGCATGACCGACCGTCCGCTGCGTCCTTTGTTCCCCAAGGGTTATCTCTACGACACACAAATCGTCGCGCTGTTGCTCAGTGCCGATGGCATCAATGACGCCGACATTTTGTCGATGAATGGTGCTTCCGCTGCGCTGTGCCTCTCCGACATTCCTTTCGCTGGTCCGATTGGCGCGGTTCGCGTCGGCCGCATCAACGGCGAATTTGTCATCAACCCGACGCACGATCAACGCGCTGAGAGCGATCTCGATCTCGTGTATGTGGGCAGCAAAAACGACGTCATCATGATCGAAGGATCGGCGTTGGAATTGCCTGAAGCAGAATTCATTCAATCGCTGCACTTCGCACAAAGCGCCGTGCAAAAAATCATCGCCGCGCAAGAGGAGCTGATTTCCAAAGCTGGCAAGCCGAAGCGCGAATACACTGTCACCGTCGCCAAAGACGAGTTGCTGGAAGTCGCTTACGAAATCGCTGGCAGCCGCATTGAGGACGCCATTTACGCTGCTTCGAAAGTCGAGCGCGGCAAGAAAGTCGGCGCTCTCCGCAATGAAGTGGAAGCTGCGATCATGGAGCGTTTCCCGCAAACGACGGAATTTGAAATCGAGCAAGCTTTCGAATACCTGCAGAAAAAAGCTTTCCGCATTTCCATCATGGAAAAAGGCCTGCGCGCCGATGGTCGTAAGGTTGGTGACCTGCGCACGCTTCACGGCGAAGTCGGCCTGTTGCCTCGCGTTCACGGTTCTGCCTTGTTCTCGCGCGGTGAGACCCAAGCTCTTGCCATTGCTACGTTGGCACCTGCCGATGAGAAGCAGGAAATGGACAACTACGCAGGTGGTGAAACGGAAAAACGTTTCATTCTCCATTACAACTTCCCTCCGTTTTCGGTTGGTGAAACGGGTCGCATGGGTGGCCTGAATCGTCGCGAAATCGGCCACGGTGCTCTCGCCGAGCGCTCGATCGCTCCCGTGATTCCTTCGGAAGAATCTTTCCCTTACGCCATGCGCGTTTCCTCGGAAGTAACGGAATCGAATGGTTCGACCTCGATGGCGACTGTTTGCGCTGGCGTGATGTCCTTGCTGAACGCAGGCGTGCCACTCAGCGCCACCGTTGGCGGCATTTCTTGTGGTTTGGTGACGGACTACGACGAAAATGGCAATCTTAAGGCCTACACCACCCTGCTCGACATCATCGGCAGTGAGGACTTTTACGGCGATATGGACTTCAAACTCTGCGGCACCCGTCGCGGTGTGACGGGTTACCAGCTCGACCTCAAGCTTCCTGGCATTCCGCTCTCGATCCTCGAAGAAGGCATCGAAGTCGCGAAAAATGGTCGCATGAAGATCATCGACAAGATGGAAGAATCGATCAGCGGCCCTGCGGAATTGAGCCCATACGCGCCACGCATTGTTTCGGTGAAAATTCCTGCCGATCGCATTGGCGAGCTCATTGGCCCTGGTGGCAAGAACATCAAAGGCATCCAAGCCGAGTCTGGTGCGCAAATCAGCATCGACGACGATGGCACGGTGCACATCTACGCGTCTAAGCAAGTGGGCCTCGATCGCGCGAAGGCGATGATCGACCGCATGTTTGCCGAAATCGAAGTCGGCCAAGTCTACACCGGTCGCGTGGTGAGCGTGACAGCATTCGGTGCTTTCATGGAAGTGCTTCCTGGCAAAGACGGTCTGGTGCACATCTCCGAACTGGCCGAAGGCCGGGTGGAGAAGGTGGAAGATGTCGTCAAGAAAGGCGAAACCATCACCGCCAAGTGCCTCGGCGTCGACGAAAAAGGTCGCGTGAAAATGAGCCGCAAAGCCTACCTGCGCGAAGTCGCGCAGAAAGAAGCCGCTGGCGAGCAGGCATAATCCTTTCAGGAAAACATTCATCCCCAGCACCGCGAGGTGCTGGGGATTTTTTTGTGCAGGAGACAGCTTCTTTGCCCCATCAAGCGCGATCATGACCCAATCCCAGGAAAATCTTGCCTGATCAACAATTTCGCTGTCTTATCAATTCGTAAGTATTGCTTGTTATCAGTTTGCAGGTTGCTGCTGATGCATACTGTTCCGTAAGAATGAGAGCAATGATAAGCGAGATGAAGAACACTCAGTCGTTTCTGAACGGCTTTACTGTCGTTGCCATCATACTGATCACTGCTTCATCGTGCCAGCGGGGCGATCATTCGACCGAGGTTGACAAACAGAAGGAGCTTGAGCGCCGAGTCGAACTGCTGGAAAGCAGAGTCGAATGACTCCTAGATCGAAGCCAGATGGAAGAAGCAAAGCAAAGAGCTCAACAAGAAGGATTCGATGTCCACGAGATCAAGCCCCAGAAATCCAGATAACCGCCGAACAAGTCGTGGCAAGACAACCCCGCGTCCATCGCCCGCCCCCGCTGATCGTTCTGCAAAATCATCTGGACATGACTCACCTGTACGTTATCCTGTCCGCATGCGAGCCATAACCTACACTGCTGCAAGAGATCATTTGGCAAGTACCATGGACCGTGTCTGCTCCGATCACAATCCAGTAATCATTACGCGCAAAAGGGATCAAGCGGTCGTCATGATGTCCCTAGAAGACTACGAATCCCTTCAAGAGACAGCTTATCTTCTCCGTTCGCCTGCTAATGCGAAAAGGCTATCTGAGGGGATAGAGCAACTGGAACGTGGACAAGGAGTCATGAAGGAACTTAGCGAATTGATGTGAATGTACTTTTCTCACAACGGGGATGGGAGGATTACCTTCATTGGCAGCAGTATGATCGAAAAATCCTGAACAAGATTAACCTACTCATTCAGGATATTTCTCGCGGCGATCCATATCAAGGCATCGGCAAGCCGGAGCCTCTCAAGCACGCTTTTTCTGGATATTGGTCGAGAAGGATCACCGACGAGCATAGGCTGATTTATCGGATTGCGAATGAAAGGATAGAAATTGCTCAAGCGCGCTATCACTACAAAGAATAAAGATGCCGAGCATTGCTGCATCGTAACACGGGCTAGCCTCTTTGTTTCCGCCTCATTCTCATCCAAGCCCGGCGATCAAAGTTGGTTCTCGCTCGTGGGTGCGCCAGCACTTAGACGATAAACTTGCGTGCTCCTTGACGTTCGCTCAGGGCGATCAAGCTAGGGAGCGAATCTCCCATGATAGGAACGCAAGCGGCCATCGAGGCTGGTTTTGACAGAATTTCCGAATTTTTCCGAATTTCGTCATGGCAATCATCCCGAGATTCACCAGTCCGATCTCGCTTGGTTCAGGTTTCTCGAAGATGAATCATCTCCTTCTCTGGTCATTCAGAAAATTCTGAAATTCTGTCAACTCGGCTTCCCTCCATCGAGACAAACGATTCTCCTTGGTCTGCCTGAAAGAGTCGCTAAGAAAATTGACATTATGCCGAGTATCGCGGAGACTTCTATCATGAAGACGTTGACCGAAGTTCTCCCTGATGTGGACCAGCTTTCCGAGGAGGAGCAGGCTGGTTTGGTTGCTCACCTGCTAGCCAACCTCAGAGGTGCTCCTTTGGGCCCCGACGACAAAGAGCTCGCGCGGCGGGAAGCTGAGATTGATGCGGGCACTGCAGAACTCATTACCTTCGATGAACTACGCAAGGCAGTAGGACGATGAGTAGGCATGTCCTTTATTCATTCGGCAGTTCAAGCGGAGATTCGTGAAATTCTCGATTATTATGAGGGAATTTCCAGGCAGCTTGCCGACGATTTCTGGGAAGAACTCACAAACGCCTTCGAATATGCTAGGAGTTATCCGGAGCGTCATCACTTCGACGCCAGCGGAAGGCGCAGGAGCAATTTGAGCAGGTTTCCCTACCATTTCCTTTTCAGAACGAGTATTTCACAGATCAAAGTTACAGTGGTTCGACACAATTCCAAACGTTCAAGTTACGGGAGTCGCAGAGAATAGATACCAGCGAACAAGCCCTGCGTGGCAACACTCGAAGACACGAAATGTTGTCGACTACGACAATGCGATTCCCTCCGTGAAGCCATCTGGAAAAGGGCATGCAATCACCAGTCCCGCGGCGGATTCTGGGTTTAGTAGAGTTCCACCACATAGCCGATGCGCAGGCCGCCACCTTTGACGCGGACCCAGTAAATGCCCTTTTCGGCGGGCTTGGCGGGTTCGAAGTTGATGCCGTTCATCATGGACTTCGATATGTAATCAACGGCGATCGGTTTACCTTCGATTTCGCCCGACATCGGCAAGGGAGATTCGGGGCGCTTGGTGATGCGGAACACTTCCACGGTGATTTTTTTCAGTTCGGGCACGGGTTCGTGGAAATAGACCGACCAAGCATTGCCGTGCATGTATTCCAGCGGGAAAAAGCCGCGACCGGGATAAGTCCAGAAATCTTTGACCTTCGATGCACCGCTGCCATCCATGCACCACATCGCCGAATATTGTGCGCCAGCGGAACCGAAGCCGACTTTCCCCATAGGCGGATTTAGGCACCATGCGCGGTGACCGCGTGCTTCGCGATTGTTGTCGCCAGAATCTTCGATGTATTGCGAGACAGAGTTGAGCATACTGCCGTCGCTGGCGAGATTGCAGCGGTCGGTGTGATGGCCGATATCGTGCGAGAGCCCGCCATGTCGTTCGCAGGCTTTGGCGGCTTGTTCGGCATTTTGCGAAAAAGTCGGATCACCCTCGACATCATAGGACAGGCCGCAGAGGAATCGATAGATGTTCAATTTTTTCACCGCTTCATGCACATCGCGCGAGAGACCTTTGGGCAAAGGTGTTTTTGCGATTTGTCGGATGCCGTCACGAATTTCTTGTTTGCTGCGGGGATAGAGTCGATTGGCAGCGATGTCTTCTGGATTTTGGACGCTTTTGTCATTGCCCGCGATCTTATCTTCGACGGAATCGACATCGAGCGAGGTGAGGTATTCGACATCAGCGTCACTGAGAACATCAAATGGGACCGCGGACTGACGACCGTTCGCTTTGAGTTCCAGCAGGGCAAAGTCATCGCCGACCGAAATCACTTTCGCGACGATTTTGCGATCGCGTTGATCAGTAAAAGTCCGCCACTCCGTGGAGGCCAGGAGTGGCTGGATCAGGCAGAGGAGACCGATGAAAAGACAGCGGGTCATGCGTGGGTTACAGGCGAGCATGGCAAAAAGCTAGCCTGAGATCGAGTTTCTGCAAGTTTCAACCGCCTTGTTGCTTCAGTGAGACAAGGTATTCCACCAGATCAGTGAACTCCTGTGTCGTCAGTCCTGCGGCGAGGCCGGCGGGCATCATGCTGGTGCCGGGATGCTGCTCTTCCTTGACATCGGCACGTTTGAATTCGGTGGCTGTGCCAGAAATGTCGCGCACGGTGATGACGCCATCTTGTTCCGAAGTCACAAAGCCCATGCGCATGCTGCCGTCTTTCATAGGATCGACTGGATCAAGTAGTCGCGTTGGAATTTCGCACCAGCCGCGCCAAGGTACGGGCCCTTTTGGGCTGCAGCGGGATCGACACTGTGACAGGCGATGCAACCTTGACTGGTGTAAAGCTTGGCGCCATTGGCGACATCGCCTTTTTGGGTCATGGCGATGTTGGTGACTTCATCAACACTCAGCTCCGCCACTTTTTTACCAGTATGCTGCGTTTGTGTGGAGGCGATGGCGGCTTTCGCGGCCTTAGCGGCTTCAATCGTTTTTTTGTTGTCAAACGAAATGCCTGCTTCGATTTGCTTATCGAAACCGGGCAGCTTCATATCGGCCAGTGCGAGGAAGAACCCGACCTCTTGCGGATTTTGATCGGCAATCTGACGCACTTCCTTTTTCGCGGTCTCGGGGGCGAGCGGGGATTGCAAGGCTGTGAGCAGGGCGCGCCAGGCGACGCGGGAAGAGTTGTCGGCCGATTTTTTGGCAATGTCATTGAGCAAGGCGACTTCGCTGCTGCGCGCGGTGTCGTTGACAAAGTCATTGATCAGCGGGTCAGCGGCGGCATCGCGCTGGGTGTCGTCGAGCCATGCGGCGAGCACTTCAATGCGACGTTTGGTCGTTTCCTCCTTGGTGCGCAGAAGGGCTTGGTAGCACTCGATGCGTTGTTTCCATGGGCGTTTGCCATCCTTGGCGGCATCGACCAAAACCGCAGCAGCGGCGGAGTCGACTTCCGTTTTGCTGAGTGCTTGCGTTACGGCATCGAGTCCTCCGAGTTGCAGCTTCGCGACATCGAGTCGATTTTTGGCAAAGACTTCGATCAGGTCCCTGCGTTGTGCTTCGGGAACGCGAGCGAAGTGTTTTTCCAGACCAGCTTTGATGCGTTCCGAGGCCGACCAAGTGATGGGCTCGAAGTAGGGACCGCGGTCATCGGGGCGGGTGTTCCACCACGATTGCAAGTCCCAGGGTTTTTCTTGGTGTATCAGACGTGCCAGCACGCTGAGAGAGCCGATGAGCAGGTTTTCATCCTTGGTGTTGGCGGCGATGGTCAGCAGGCCATCGACCGTTTCATCCGAATGCAGTTGACGCAGTGCGAGGAGAGCGATGGGGCGGAGCTTGGCGTCATCGAGTGCCGCGAGGCAGGCCTTGTGGGCTTTGAGTTCAATCAGCGACTGCACGGCGATGTGCGGCAGCTGGTAGGATTCGTTTTGGGCGAATTGCGCACCTTTTTTCAGCTTGCTGGGATCGTTTTCGTAGGTTGCGGCGGCTGCCAAAATGGCAGGTGCATGTTCGGCTTTGCCAAGTCGAGCGAGACCGGTCAGCGCTTGGCGGCGTACGCGTGGATTGCTGTCGGTAAGTCCATCGAGATAGGGCTTCGCGGGAACATTGGCGAGTTCCTTCTTGCGGTCGGTCATCGCGCGCAGAGCAAACTCGCGGACCGTCGCATCAGCCGTCGCGCGGGCGAGGAAAGGATTCGCTTTCGCACCGAGCAATTGCTTGTAAGTGAAAATGGCGGCGACACGGGAGTAGAGCGAGAGCTTAGCGTCTTTGATGTAGCTTTCCAAAGCCGTCGCAAACACCGGCTTGGCACCGCGTTTGAGGACTTCCTGCTGCGTTTCCAGACGAGCCACAGCCGAATTCGAGACCACGCCTTTGATCAGATTGGCATCACTCAGTTTCTTCAAATCAGGAAATGGTGTGTGCTTGGCGCCGTCGACCACGACCTGTTGAACCAGGCCGACAGCTTTTCCGTCGCCCGAGTAAGAAAATCCACCATTGCGCCAGTCGGCCAGGTAAAGGCGCTGCGAGCCATCGACATCGATGTCGACGGCGCGAGCTTGGTCGTGAAAGACATCTTGGTCGGCGACATAAGTGGCTTCAAAGGGTTTGAGCGGATGGCGATGGAACTTGCCGGTAGTCCAGTCGCAGGTAAACAAAGTGTCACCATATCCTTCGGGGAAATTGGGCTCTTGCAGGTAGAGTCCGCCGGTGCCCGAGCCGCCGCCGTAGTCGGCCAACGGAGCAAGCATTTCCTCTTGGAAATTGTGATAAAACAGTGGATAGCCGTGATTGGCGTATTGCACAAAGTGATGCAGGCGTGTGTTCCAGCCCTTGCCATCATTGGTGTTATCGCGCGCGAACATGTCGAGCGTCGGCGAGATGGCGACATCACAAATGTTGCGGCAAAACAGCGCGTAAGGTTCCATTTCCGAGCCATCGGGGCGGACTCGCACCACGCCACCTCCCATCAGGGTGTAAACCGTGCCATCGGCGCTCTTGGCGGCGGGCATGCCGAAGTCACCCACAGCCACGTAGAGCCAGCCGTCGATGCCCATGCGCACGCCATTGGTGGTGTGGTCGGCACCGCGCGGATGCTCGATGCCCCAGCCAAAGCCCTTGACTAGTTCTTTGCGATCTTCCGCCTTACCGTCTCCGTCTTTGTCGGTGAAAGCGGTAAGATAAGGAGGGTGAATGATGTAGAGCGTGTTGCCAATGAAGTGACCGCCGCGTGGGGAATGGAGAGGGGTGACAAAATCCGTAAACTGATCGGCCTTGCCATCGCCATTCGTATCGCGGCAGCGAATGACCTTGCCATAGCCTTCGACGTGACCGAGCGAGCCATTGGGGTCGGACGAGACATAGACATCGCCATTTGCGGCAGCAGAGAGGGCGGTGGGATAATTGACGTTAGGATACTCCGCATAAGTGTGAACGGAGAATCCTTGAGGGACGGCCATGGCCGAGCCAGTGAACAAAATGAGCCAGGAAGCGGCAGTAGGTTTCATCGAGGAAAATACCAACTTTTTTTGCCAATTCTTTCAAGAAAATCATCTCCCACCCGTCATTTTCTGATGATGTTCAAGAGTCCGAAGGAGTTAGGCCGCCGATTTTCCTTCTTGTTGACTCTTCGCATGGATGTGGTCTTACGGCTCTCCCTGAGGGAAAATCTGGGAGATGCTGGATTCGATCCCTTCATCGACCCAGCGGTCGAGCGCCTGTTGCATGGCGCGACAGACTTCGGGGCGCTTGGTGGCGACGTCGTTTTCGCAGTGCTTGTCTTGCGCAATATGGTAGAGTCGATAGTGTCTTTTGCCTTCGGCCGTGGGGGTGAGAATGAGCTTCCAACGTTCCGTGCGCAGCATGCGTTCCTTGGCGTCGATCAGCGGCTTTTCAAATTCGGGCCGCAGCACGAAGTGGTAGTCGTACTGATCATCGATGTAGGTCATCTGATCCATGGGCGGCAGAGCGGGGCGTTCGATGCCATCGACACGAAACTGAATGAAGGGAAATCCGGTTTCGGCATAAAAAGGTCGGGATTTCGCACTCTGCGGTTGTTCGATCCAAGGTCGCAAACTTTGTCCCTGCCAAGAGGGAGGGACGGCGGCACCGCAGAGTTCGGCAAGAGTGGGGGCGAGGTCGATGCTTCGAACGATCTGCGGAAAGACCTGCGCTTTCTTTCCGGGAATGTGCATGACGAGCGGCACGTGATTGGTTTGATCGCCGCCGTTAAAGCTGAGACCGTGACCGAGCGTGGCACCAGGTTCATAGAGGTCATCGCCATGATCTGAGTGGATGACGACAATGGTCCGTTGATCGAGTCCGTGTTTTTTGAGCGCATCGAGCACGCGCTTCACGCAGTCGTCGAATTGCCGCGTGCAGCCATCGTAAAGCGCAGAAATCTGCGCGGCATCGGCTGGGCTGAGTTGCTTCCACTTATCCTGCAAGTCCGTGCCGCCAATGAAGGCATCGATATCGAAATCGACCGAATGACGATGCTTGCCGCGATAAGCGGGATCGGCAAACATTTGATGGTAAGGTGCTTGCGAGCGATAAGGAAGGTGATTGCAAGAATAAAAAGCAAACGTGAAAAACGGCTGTTTTTTCTGAGCCATCGAGGCGAGATGTTTTTCCAATCGGTCGGTGACGACATCAGGCGTGACGAACTGAGCGAACGATTCGATTTGAGGGAAAAGTTGATAGCCGAGGGGGTGGTCAAAATAAAGTGGCACGATGAAATGAGCCATGATGACAGCTTGGCTCATGTAAATTTGAAAATTGTCGAAGGACGAGACCGAGATGGTTTCATGGCCTAGCGGCATGATTTCAAAAAAGCCCGCGCACCAGTCGCCGATGGCGGTGGTGTGGTAGCCAGCTTGGCGCAATTGCGTGGCGAGGGGTTGAGTGATCTGCTGCGTTTGTTCGATTTGCGATCGACTCGGGTACATGTTCCGAAGGCCATGTTGGTGGGGGTAGAGAGAGCTGTGCAGGCTCGTGTTCGACTCCAGGGTAGAGCCGATGGGAGTGAAGCAGTGCGTAAAAACCTGAGAGCGTGCGGCGAGGGCATCGATCGTGGGAGAGACGCCATCGGCGGCGAGGCCATCGCGGCGTGGAGGTTGGTAGCCCGTAAATCCGAGTCGATCGCCTCGCAATGAATCCGAACCAATGATCAAGACATTGTACGCGTCCGCTTGAGTGGCAGCGTGTGACGATGTCGGAGAAGAAGAAGCCAGATGAAGCGAATACGCCAAAGGGATGGAGCCCAAGATCAGCAGCGACCAACGCTGACGCGGTCGTCGCAGCCAACTTTTGCTATGCCAGAAAAGAGCAAACACGGCGGCGGTGCTTGGCAAAACGACGAAGATGCCAAACTGCATCCATCCGGGGAGTCGAGCAACGGCATCCTGGCCCCAGAGGGCTGTGACATCGCTTTGAAAATACGGTCGCGTAGCGCTCAAGCGCAGCAAGAAAAACTGATGAACCATCGTCAGGAACAGCGTGCAGCGCAGGGTAGACCAGAGCTTATGGGGCGAAAATCGGGATTCGATCAGATGCCACCAAGGCGAGAGAAAGAGCCAAGCGGCTGCTCCGAGAAGAGCGTAGGCCAGCAGGACATAGACATTTTCCCAGAACAAAAAGGCGAGGTGCTTTTCGCGTGCGAGGGCGCTGAATTTATTGTCCATGCCGCCCGAGCGAAAAGCCAGGCGAGTGAGCCCGAGAACGTATTGATGCAGCAAAAAAATCAGAAGACCGAACCAAAAGGCCCGATTGCGGGTGATGGAGACTGGCATGATCTAGGGAGACGAAGACTTAGGAGCATCCGCTCGGATGTAGCTGTCGCTCACAATTTTTTGGATCACGACTGCGTGTTTTACTTTAGAGTCGGACGGGATCATGAGAGTTGCGATGACAAAAGGAGATTGCTTCTCCAGGGCCGCCTCGATGATGCGGTGTTCTTCGCTATTGCGAATGACATAGCCGAAGAGTACTTCATCATAGCCCTCCGCGGTGACGCGGTAGGAAGCCCAGCGCGATTCATCGACAAATTCACCCACATAATAGGGGGTCGGGTAGAGAGAAATGCGAAAATCGAGAGCACGCAGAGGGCGTTTCTGAGTGTATTCCGACCATGGCATGGGTTGATAGTGCACGTGAGTTTCCCAATCGATGCGGACTTCGGTTTCGGAGATTTGTTCGAGAAAGATCCATTCCCTTTTTTGATTTTTTTGAATGGCGAGAACTCTCCAGAAATTTCGATCCCCTTGGGTAAAAAATGTAAAGCTGGTGATCAGATCGCATTTTTTCGATTCGATCGGATGCTTTGCGTAGTATTGTTCCATCATGGCCCGTGTTTCCTCGGGATGGCGAACGTAGCGGAGTTTTTCTTCGATCGTGGGAGCAAGGTAGTATTGGCGAATGGTGCGTTGAATGCTTTTGACCAAGAGTTCGGCCGTGCGCACTTCCGTTTCTACATTTGTGATGACGTTGCGCTTGACTGATTTTTGAGCGTCCTCGACATGGTGATTGCGGCGGATCAGCAGGACGATGGCCGTAGCGGATAGCAGGACGCAGAAGCAAATCACGGCGACCATGCCAGCGGGCAAGTTTTTGGCTTGGGTGGTCCAGGTATTTTCGATGGCATCAGGATCATGACTGCTGGGGCGCATGATTTCATCGATATTGTATTCTTGGCTTTTCCCATCAAAAGCGCGGTGGCGTTGAACGGGGGCGGGGGACGTGGGCAATTCCACCGGTTTGGCGGGCTTGGCCTCTTCTTCGACGACACGCAACGTAACGGTTGCAATCTGTCCTTGGCGTGCGTGGTTGGGATAATGTTGTTTGTGAATCTGATCAAGACGGACGGGCCCCCGGGCGGGGGGGCGATCATTCCCTGTGGGGGTAAGTTTGATGATCGGTTCTTCTTGATTCATCGGCGCACGACCAAGGTATCCGAAAATCGCTATCGACGCAATCCAACAGAACATGATAAATTCGTTTATGCCTGCACCGCGCTTGCTTCTACTTACTGCTGCTTTTGGCGAAGGTCACAACAGTGCTGCGAGGAATTTGGCATTGAGTTTGAAAAAAATGGGCGCGGATGCATGGGTCATCGACCCTTGCGCTGAGGCCGCGCCTTGGGTAACGCGCACGCTATGTCGGCTGTATCGTTGGGTCACCACGCATGCGCCGCACTTGTGGTATAAGATTTATTGTTCCACCGATGACATGGATTTTTCGCGCCAGAGATTTCATCTGTTGCGAAAGCCCGAGCGATACTTGGGTCGGTACCTGCGAAATCATCCGCTGGATGCAGTGATCAGTACCTATCCTTTGTATCCGTATTTTCTGGAGAGAATCGCGGCGGAATCAGGTGTCAAAACACCCGTATTTACGGTCATCACCGATTCGATGGAAATCAATGCTTCGTGGAAAAAAGCGCCGACCACGGCGTGGGTGATCACAGATCCGCAGACCCGGGCGAGATTGATGGCTGCGGGATTGCCTGAGGAGAAGCTGTTCGATACGGGTTTCCCCGTGCATCCCTCCTTTGCGGAAATGTCCGTGCTGCCAGAGGATGCATCGGTCACGCCGTTCCGTGTATTGTATTTTCCCACTTCCAAAAAACCACACATCCGTCGCACTTCAAGAGCGCTCTTGCGATCTTCGCCGCAGGTATGCTTGACCATTGTCATGGGCAAAAACCTGCGTTTGTTGTATCGGCGAGCGATGGAACTGAAACGTGAGTTTCCCGGTCGAGTGCGTTTGATTGGCTGGACGCGACGAGTGCCGGAATTGCTATGCAGCCATCATTTGGTCGTTGGCAAAGCGGGTGGGGCGACCGTGCATGAGGCGATTGCGGCGCAGTGTCCGATGCTTGTGCATCATTTGGTGCCGGGACAGGAGCAGGGGAATTTGCATTTGTTGGAAGATTTGGGAGCGGGGGCATTGACCGAGACCCCGGAGCAGATTTCCGAGAGGATGCAGCGCTTGCTCGCGCACGATGCGGCGGAGTGGCGCAAGATGAAACGAAAGCTGGCGGAGTATCGACGCAATGACGGCGGCGAACGAGCAGCGCGCGCCATTTTGCAGGCGATCGGGCATAGTGAGCTGCACGGGTGAAGTGAGGTTTGTGGGGTTGACCTAGAGAATCAGAGATGACAGAAAGACGGCGACTGCGATGAAACGATTGACGATAACCAAGACGCCCAAATGCTATATCGGCGGCGCTTTTCTACGGTCCGAGAGTGGTCGGGTGGTGACATGGCATGATCATCGGGGTGATTTTTTCGCCAACATTCCCGTGTGCAGTCGAAAAGATCTGCGCAACGCGGTCGAGGCCGCCACTCAAGCGGCGGCTTCTTGGGCGCAGCGCAGTGGTTATCTTCGCGGGCAAATTCTCTATCGCTTGGCGGAAATGCTCGAAGCTCGTCATGCGGAGATGGCCGCAGCTCTGGCGCTCGATGGTCGAACTGTTGCGGAAGCGGAGAATGAAGTCAGCGCGAGCATTGATCGATTGATCCACTACGCCGGTTGGACCGACAAATTTCAAGCTTTGTTGGGTAGCATCAATCCAGTGGCGTCGTCGCATCACGCCGTTACCGTCATCGAGCCGATGGGAGTGATCGGCGTGATGGCTCCAGATGAGGCACCTCTTTTGGCGTTGATCAGTTTGATCGCTCCAGCACTGGCCAGCGGCAATGCAGTGGTTGGGTTTGCTTCGGCTATTCATCCTTATCCCTCGATTTTGCTTGGTGAAATGTTGGCTACCAGTGATTTGCCCGGAGGGGTGGTGAATTTGCTGACCGGAGATCGAGACGAATTGCTGTCGACCTTTGCCAGTCATGAGCAAATCCGCGGTCTCGTGGCTGTGGTCACGGCGGCGCAGCATCGGCTCTTGGATCTTGGCGCTGCCGATAGCGTCAAGCGGGTCAAAGCGCTGGCGGTCGATGCGATTGCGGATTGGTCACAGGACTCTTGTCAAGGTCTTGAGTGGATACGCAGCACGGTCGAGTGCAAGACCCTGTGGCAGCCGAGAGAGGCTTGAGAGCCCAGCTTAGAGGGCGTCGGCGATTTTTAGTCCATCGAGAGCTGCACTGACAATGCCGCCGGCGTAGCCAGCGCCTTCGCCGCAAGGGAACAAGCGGGCGACCTGTGGATGCTGCAAGCTGCTTTCCTCGCGCGGCACGCGTACGGGAGAGCTAGTGCGCGTTTCAAAGCCGAGCAACAACCCTTCTTGTCCGGTGTAGCCGCGGATTTGCTGTCCAAAAAGGCGCAAACCCGTGCGCATGCGCTTCATCATGAAGCGTGGCATCAGTTCGTGCAGTGGGGCCGATGTGGCACCTGGGAAATAGCTCATCGCCGGCAGTGAGGACGAGATTTTGCCGCTGAGGAAATCGACCACGCGCTGCCCTGGAGCCTTTTGCCCACCGCCTCCAGCTTGCTTTGCCAGTTGTTCGAGATTTTTCTGAAAGGCAATGCCCGAGAGCACACCGTGTTCCTTGGCAAAGGACTCGGTATCTTCCGGTTCAACCGTGACCACCATGCCACTGTTGGCAAATGGCGAATCGCGTCGCGCGAGGCTCATGCCATTCACCACAACCTCGTCATTCTCGGTCGCAGCAGGAACTATCCAGCCGCCAGGGCACATGCAAAAGCTGTGAACCCCGCGATCTTCAATTTTGGTCGCCAGTCGATAACGCGCTGCAGGCAGTAATCGGGGTCGCTCTTCTCCCCGCGGGATATGGTATTGCACTTGATCGATCAGTGCTTGTGGATGTTCGATGCGCACACCGACCGCAAAAGGTTTTTTTTCTAACAAGATCTGGCGTTGTGCGAGCAATTGATAGACATCGCGCGCGGAGTGTCCGGTGGCGAGTACTACGGATTCGGCCTCGAAACTACGACCATCGGCACAGACGACTCCGTGGATGGTTCCGCGTTCGATCAGGAAATCGGTGACCTTGGTGAGGAAGTGGACTTCGCCGCCGCCATCCAGCACCGATTGGCGAATGGCCTTTACGACATTCGGCAGCAAGTTTGAGCCAATGTGCGGATGGGCATCGGTCAGGATTTTGGCTGGGGCTCCGTGGGCGACGAGAATTTCGTAAATGGTCGCGACAGGACCACGTTTGGTCGCGCGAGTGTAGAGTTTTCCATCGGAAAAAGTCCCTGCTCCTCCCTCGCCGAAGCAATAGTTCGAATCCTCAATCACGCGTCCTTCGCGCAGGATGGGTGCGAGATCGAAACGGCGCGCGCTGGCATCTTTGCCGCGTTCGAGAACAATCGGACGAATCCCGCGTTCGAGGCAGCGGAGTGCGGCGAACATGCCGGCGGGGCCAAAGCCAATGATCAATGCACGCGCGGCATGGGCGGGAAGCGGAGGACAATTCCAGCGCGGTGTTTCATCGGGCGGAAGTGGGGCATCGATCCCGACTTCGAGCCGGAGCTGGACTTTGACTGCGCGTTGGCGGGCATCGATGGAATGCTTGCGCAGGGTCATCGACTTGATCCGCTCGGGCGAAAGCGAAAGTTTTTTTGCAACAGCTTGACGCCATGCGTTTTCTTCCTCCGACTGCATCAGAGGCAAAATGATATCAACGGTCTCGACCAAAGCCACGACCGAATCAAGCACGAGCGGGGTGATTTGGAAAGCACATCTTGCGCAGCGGCGTGCTGATATTGCGCCTGGCACTTGCTTCTGCGTGAAATGGCACTAGGTTTGAGCCATGAAAGAAATTTGGCAAGGATGGGCGGCTCCGGCGGCAGGCGCGAAGTTGCAGCGTCAATCCATCGTGATGGACGCACTGGGTGATGAGCAAGTGCAAATCCGTGTCGAGAGCTGTGGGGTCTGTCACTCGGATCTATCGATGATCGACAACGAGTGGGGGATGTCGCAGTACCCCTTGATCGCGGGGCATGAAGTGATCGGCACTGTCGAAGCGATGGGGCCTTTGGCGAAAGGATTGAAGGTCGGTGACCGCGTAGGGCTGGGATGGTTTGCGGGATCTTGCCTCACCTGTCAGCCATGTTGGTCAGGTCGACACCAGCTGTGTCAGTCTGCCGAGCAGACGATTGTCGGTCGACATGGTGGCTTTGCAGATCGGGTGCGAGCGCACTGGAGTTGGGCCATTCCGCTGCCGGATTCGTTAGATGCGCGCAAGGCTGGGCCATTGTTTTGTGGTGGGATCACCGTATTTGCGCCGATCCTGGATGGCGGTGTCAAGCCGACCGATCGAGTGGGCGTGATTGGCATTGGTGGACTGGGGCACTTGGCCTTGCAGTTTTTGCACAAATGGGGTTGTCATGTCACGGCATTCACCAGCAGTGCCAGCAAAGCGGATGAGGCGTTGGCTTTGGGCGCGCATCAAGTGATCGATTCAAGGGATGGCGCTGCGATGAAGCAAGCGGCTGGGACTTTTGACTTCATTCTCTCCACCGTGAATGTCCCTTTGGAGTGGAATGATTATCTGAACTTGTTAGGTCCAGATGGCACCTTGCATTTTGTGGGAGCCGTGTTGGAACCGATTCCCGTTCCGGCGTTTTCTCTGATTGGTGGCCGCAAAAAAGTGACGGGCTCGCCCTTGGGCTCGCCAGCGACCGTGCGCAAGATGCTCGATTTCGCAGGGCGACATGGGATTTCGGCGCAGACCGAAGATTTTGCCATGAGCGATATCAACGCAGCGCTGGATCATCTGCGTGCGGGGAAAGCGCGGTATCGTGTAGTGTTGCATCAGTAATCGAAACATCAGGCTTCGAGCATGGCGAGCACGTGATGGAATTTTTGCAAACGCCAGAGCCCGAATTCTGGGCGGTAGGTGAGCTTTGCGTGATGACTGGCAGGGCTGTGGATGCCGCAAAGGAATTTTGCGAGCTGTCGCGGTGTTGCGAGTGCTGCGTGATTTTCTTGCTTGAGGTCGAGCATGGTCTGCCACTGTTCGTCGGTGATCGCAGGAGCTTCGACTTCGGTCCAGACGATGGCAGGTTTCCCTTGGCATGGATCGCAGAGTCCGCAGGGCGGCGTCGCCATGCCAAAATGCTTTGCGAGATGCTGTGCGCGGCAGCGCTTGGTGTTGACGTAACCGATGACTTGTTGGATTCGTACGAATTCAAATTGGGCGCGCGATGCAAAAGTCGCGAGCATGTTTCGAATCACTTCGGCGATGTCGACTGTGGAGTTTTTCTGACGTTTGTAGACTTCGCGAATGCTGCGTTGCTCCAGTCGGATGTCGCCTGCTTGTGCCAAGGAGGTGATGTGTGCAGCGATGGTTTCTCGGGACATTCCGGTTTGCTCCGAAATCTCGTAGAGCGGAAAGTGCAGGCTGCCATAGCGCGACTCGGCAGCAGTGAGCAGCTTGCGGAGGGCCGTTTTTTCTCTTGCAGCATAGCCCGAGAGAATTTTTTCGAGTGGTCGCAACAAGCGCACGCGGAAGTAGGCGTGGTATGAGCCATTTCGTTCGATCAGCCCCGCGAGTTCTAAGTAGGCGATGACGGTGCGCAGTGTTTCTTCACGCATGTCATTGCTTACCGATAGTTCGTAGGGCGAGATGGCAAACAGCTTTCCGGGGTCGGCCAAACGTAGGAGTCGATCTAACAAATTTCGCAACGATTGCGGTGAGGGTGTGGCAGCGTGGATAAAGTTTTCGAGACGCGCGACATCGCGTCGGTCGGCAAACAGCAGACAATGTGAAGCCTCGCCATCGCGGCCGGCGCGACCAATTTCTTGGCTATAGCCTTCGAGGCTTTTCGGCAGGTGGTAGTGAATGATGTGGCGGATGTCGGGTTTATCGATGCCCATGCCGAATGCGATGGTGGCGACGACAATCCGCGTTTCATTGCGCAAAAAAGCGTCTTGAGTGAGAGAGCGCTCGGAGGTGGGCAGACCAGCGTGATAAGCACGAGCACGAAAACCGTGTTGCTGGAGCAAGGCAGCGAGAGTTTCCGTGTCTTGGCGAGAAGTAGCGTAGACGATCGTCGGTCCGCGATTTTGTTGCAGATACTCACACAAACGATGCGGTTTGTCGTTCTCGTCCTGAGCTTCGACAGAGAGATGTAGATTGGGTCGATGAAAGTCCGAGTGAAACTGATGTTCTTTTTTGATGCGAAAATGTTTTCGGATCTCGCGTGCGACCTTTGGAGTAGCAGTGGCAGTGAGGGCGAGTACGCGACCGACGCCCAACTTGCGAGTGACGCGTGCAATTTTGAGGTAATCGGGGCGGAAATTGTGGCCCCATTCCGACAGGCAATGCGCTTCGTCGATGGCGAGCAAGTCGATGCGCAAGCCGCGGATCGAGCGGAGAAAGGCTTTCGAGGCGAGTCGTTCGGGCGAGAGAAAAAGCAATTTTCGCGGCGATTCATGGAGTTCTTCCAATACTGCGGCGAGTTCGTCATCCGCGAGAGAAGAGTCCAATCGAGCGGCGGCGATGCCACGGCGTTGGAGTGATTCGACTTGATCCTTCATTAAGGCAATCAAGGGACTAACGACAAGAGTGATGCCGTCGAGCATCAAAGCCGGCAATTGGTAGCAGAGCGACTTACCAGCTCCCGTAGGAAAAAGAGCAAGCGCCGATTCACCGCGCAACAAGCAATCAATCACCGCCTCCTGCTGCCCCCGAAACTCCAGCAGCCCAAACCTCTCCCGCAAAATCCACTTAGGGGTCAGTCCTCGCATGGTAACATTTTTTCGATTTCTTTGCAGAGTTTTTGGATTTGTGGCTGTGCTTTGGCTTGTTTGACGAGGCGGCTCACAGAGCGATCATGTCCCATGCTCAGACGTTGTGAGATCCAGACATTGCTGGCATTGGTTCTTGCCTTGATGATGGCGGCAATGGCGACTTTGCGAGGATCGCCTTTCCTGATGGATTCTATGACATGCGAATCATCGGGGATTTGCCAGTGAGCGAGGGCGAGTTCAACAATTTTTTCCGCAGCAGATTCGTCGTGTTTTTGAAGTGCTGGACCGCAATGATTGCCTTTTGTTTTGAGAGTTTTGGCATCTTGTTGAATGAGCGCGAGCAATCGATCCCGAAAGCTTTCTTCGCCGAGATACCAGCCTCGCCGCAGTGCTTGCATGGCAGCATCTGGCAAACGTCCGCCGTCGTTGTTGGCGCGAATCTCCAACCATTCAAGGTAAGCGCGACGTCCGCGACCTGTTTCCGCGAGAGAAAAGGCATCGAGCACTCGTTGGAAAACCATCCAATCGGGGCCTTTGCCTTTCGCGTAAGCTTGTAGACTGCTCCAGCGGTAAGAAAGCAGTGGTGCCTTGTTTGAGCCAACCAATTTGGCGCGTGCGGGATTGAGATGGATGTAGTCGGCGACATTGCGAAACTGATGGGCATCAGCAGCGAGTTCGCCCGAAACGGGTATGGACTTGTATCGACCTTGAAAAACGTGGCCACGGCGTTGATATCGACGGTTCCAAGCTTGACTGAAGCCTCCGAGAAGCCATTTCATGCCTGTTACCAAATTGGGTTCGGGGGTTTCGAGAAGCAGGTGAAAATGGTTCGCCATCAGCACCCACGCATGGATACGCCAACCGTGACTCTTGCAGGTTGCCTCTAGCCAGTCGAGAAACAACAGATGGTCCGAATCAGTGAGAAAGATTTTTTTTCCTCCATCACCTCGTGCCATGATGTGATACACTGCTCCCGGGTAGACAAATCGTAACGGTCTTGCCATGGACGAATCCTGTTAGTTGTGGTCGTGCTCGTCAATCAAAAATGTTACCATGCGAGGACTGACCCCTAAGTTTTGGCTGGACGTTTTGCGTGTGGTGGGGTTGGCTGAGGGTATGTTGAGGATTTTGTTGGCGGTTTTGGGGATGAGCGGATGGGGTGTGGGTGCGGTGCATGATTTGTATGTGGGGACGCGGACGGATCGCGAGAGCAAAGGAATTTATCGGATGCGGTTTGATGATCAAAGGGGAGAGCTGCAGGGACTGGAACTGGTGGCTACTTACTCCAATCCTGGTTTCTTGTGTCAACATCCCACCAAGTCGCTGATGTATGCGGTGGGGAATCGTGCGGATGGCACGGGAACTTTGGCCGTGTTTGCGGTGGAGAAGAACAAGCCCTTGACGTTTTTGGCGGACGTGGCGACGGGTGGTCAGGGTCCTTGCCATCTGGCTTTGAATGAAAAGGCAGAGGTCATGGCGGTGGCGAATTACGGCACAGGAAGCACGGCGACTTTTTTGATGAATGCCAAGGGAATGCCCTCCGAGGCGGTGACTGTCATCAAGAACGAAGGCAAAAGTGTTCATCCGCAGCGCCAAACAGCTCCGCATGCGCATGGAGTGTATTTCTCAGGCAATCAGCTCTTTGTGCCGGATTTGGGGACCGACCAGGTATTGGTTTATGAGGTCGATGCCAAGTCCGCAGTGATTGCACCTGCAACGCCGCCTTTCGCGCCCTTGGCGGCAGGTGACGGCCCGCGCCATTTGGCGATTCATTTGCAAAAACCTTGGTTGTATGTGGTCAATGAACTCAGCAACACGATCACGCATTTTGTGCGGGAAGAGCAGGGGCTGAAAGCGTTGCAAACCATTGCGACATTGCCCAAAGACTTCACAGGGACCAATACCACGGCCGAAATTGAAATTCATCCCAATGGCCGATTTCTCTATGCCTCGAATCGTGGGCATGATTCGATTGCGGCCTATCAGATTGATGCCAAAACTGGTTCGTTAGAGCGTTTAGGGCTTTTTCCGCTGGCTGTCAAAACACCTCGTCATTTCGCCATTGCTCCCGGGGGTGCCTTCCTTGTGGCGGCGGGGCAAGATTCAGATCGATTGCAGACTTTTGCGATCGACCCGCAATCCGGAAAGCTCACTGCGGTGGGTCAATTGGTGGAGGTTCCCTCGCCGACCTGTCTGTTGTTCGCTCGTCCGTGAGCGAGAAAGAAATTTTTTTTCTGCCGATTTATCTCAGAAATTCAATGATTGCGGGCTCAAACGATTGTTCCAGATCAAATCCTCTTTGATTTTTCTGCAAGGGGTCTTCATACTCAATCTCCCATGGCGAACAAACCAGCACTCGGAAAAGGACTAGGCGCTTTGATCAAAAAGCAGGCCGGCTCTCAGGTAGTACCGGAGGCGACGATTTCTGCGGATGAGAGAAAGTTGGTGCGCGATGTGGCATTGACTCAGATCGTGCCGAGTCCTTTGCAGCCGCGTAAGCATTTCGTTGAGGCGCCGTTGGATGAGTTGATGGAGTCGATCCGTCAGCACGGCATCATTCAGCCACTGATCGTGCGTCGGGTGGGGGAGAAACTGGAGTTGATCGCTGGTGAGCGTCGCTGGCGTGCATCCACCAAACTGATTGAGAACTTGCAGCGTGCTGATCTCAATCCGATGGAGGAAGCGGCGGGTTATGTGCGACTGGCCAAAGAGTATGCGCTGAAGCAGGACGAGATTGCGTCGCGTGTAGGCAAATCGCGGGCCAGTGTGGCGAATGCGATGGATGTGCAAATGCAGGTAGCCCAGGGGCGGATTAGCGTGGGGCATGCCAAAGCGCTGCTGGCCTTGAAAGATCAGTCACTACAACTTCTGGCCTCAGATCAAGTCATGCGCAAGTCGCTGACGGTGCGTGCGACCGAAAAATTGGTCCAGCAGATGGCCAATGGTGTCGGCGGGAAAACGCGAGCCACTGGGGCAGGAACACTTGCATCAGCCACGGAGCTTGAACCTCATTTGCGCGATTTGGAAAATCGACTCCGCACCTTGTTTGCCACTCAAGTGTCCATCACGCATGCGCCGAAGAAAGGGAAGATTGAAATTGAATACTACGGCAACGACGATTTGCAGCGTATTCTCGAGTTGTTGGGGGTTGACGAGTGAGCGAAGTAGCGTGATGAGGAGAGGAATCATCATCGTAGGCACATTGTTTTTCGTGAGCTGTGACAAGCCGAGCGAAACAACATCGACCGTGCCTGTGATGGCATCGGAGCATGTCGTTCCGGAGTGGAAAAAGCATGGGCGTTTGACCTATGAAATCATTCAAGAGTGGCCGCATGACCAGTCGGCATTTACGCAAGGATTGTTGTTCTCGCAGGGGCAGTGGCTTGAGGGTACGGGTGGGCACGGTAGTACGCGCTTGCGTCGTGTGGAAAAAGCCACAGGGCGAGTGCTGCAGGAAAAAGAGCTGCTTGATGCGTATTTTGGTGAGGGAATCACCGAGCTTGACGGCAAGATCTATCAGCTCACGTGGAAAAATCAGGTAGGTTTTGTCTACGACGCAAAAACCTTGGCGTGGCAGAAGAATTTTTCCTACCAAGGCGAAGGCTGGGGTTTGACCACCGATGGTCAATGTCTGATCATGAGCAATGGCACGGAAAAGCTGCGCTTTCTTGATGCGAAAACGTTTCGTGTTCTACGCGAAGTGACTGTGACCGATGCCGGGCGCGCCGTGCCGGATCTCAACGAGCTGGAATGGGTGGAAGGTGAGATTTTTGCCAATGTGTGGATGACCTGTTGGGGCGCATTGATCTGCGGGATTTATCCCAGCGACAACAAACCACCAACCCAGATCATGTGCTCAATGGCATTGCCTATGATGCGGCAAAGCAGGAGCTGTTTGTCACGGGCAAATGCTGGCCGCTCATCTATCAGATCCGTTTGATCGAGCGTAAGTAATTACCACTGGATCGCCGCGGCGGCCCAAGTGAGACCGGCACCGAAGACCACGAGCACGACGTTATCGCCGCGATGGAAAGCACCACTGCGATGGGCTTCATCGAGCGCAATCGCCACAGCGGCAGCGGAGGTGTTGCCGTAATGGTGAAGGTTCACAAAGACCTTGTCATTTGGTACGGCGAGTCGGTCGGCAATCGCATCGATGATGCGCAGGTTTGCTTGATGGGGGATCACGCAGGCGATGTCTTGCGGTTCTAGCCCTGCGCGAGTGATGACCGTTTCTGCGGCATTTTTCATGCGAGTGACGGCATGCTTGAATACCTCCTTGCCGAGCATGGCGAGAGTGGCGAGGTGCTCATCGGCATTTTCTGGAGTAATCGGCTGTGCCGAACCACCGCCGGGGATGTTGAGGAGATGCGTGAGCGAGCCATCCGTGCCGAGATCCATGGCAAGGATGCGACCTTCGCCTGGCTGCGCGGCCCGCAGAACGGCAGCTCCTGCGCCATCTCCGAAGAGGATGCAGGTGCCGCGGTCATTCCAATTGACAAAAGCGGAGAGTTTTTCCGCGCCGATGATGAGCGCATTTTCCACTGCGCCGCCGCCAATCATTTTTTGGGCGACTTCCATGGCATAAAGAAAGCCGGAGCAGGCGGCAGAAATGTCGAATGCAATCGCACGACGCGCTCCGAGATTTTCTTGCACATAGCAAGCGGTCGCCGGTGTGAGGGTATCGGGCGTGATGGTAGCGACGATGATCAATTGGACATCCTCGGGTGCGATACCAGCTTGTTCTAGGGCGCGCTGAGCGGCCTTTGTCGCCATGTGAGACGTGAACTCGCCATCGGCAGCGATGCGGCGTTCCTTGATGCCTGTGCGGGTGGTGATCCACTCGTCCGATGTCTCGATGCGTTTTTCGAGTTCAGCATTCGTCAGGATTTTTTCCGGAACATAACTGCCGGTGCCGGCAATCATCACAGCGTGTTGGCTCATGGGCGGAGCTTGTAGCGGATGGGGATCTTGGTCTTATGTCTTAATGTCTTAATGTCTTAATGTCTTAATGTCTTCATTCCCCATCACCGATTGCCAAATGGCGGCTTCTTGAGGATGACCGTGTTCGCCGAGAAGAGTTTCAATATCTTCGAGAGACGGCATGGGGCAGGTTGGGTCAAGGGGGAGGTGAGGGCGGATGCTGCTGACGATGGCCCATACGGCCCAGGCGCGGGCGGAACGCAGCTCGCGGCGCGGACCACGGAGTCGGCAGGCTTGGTGTTGGTAACTGAGGCGCGGGTTGCCGGGGAAATCGTCGCTGGAATGATGCTCGATGATCCAAGCCATGGCACGATAGGGCAGCGGCCAATGTTCAAGAATGGGGTCGGCGGGGGAGAGGTCGGCATACAGCGCGCGAGTGAGCGCGAGCAAGGCGCGTCCAGCGTGTCCTTGCTGCCACAAAAAGTGGCCGTAGAGGAGGGCATCGAAATAAAACGCGGCATCGCGATTTTCCCCGTGACGCGCGAGCAGTGAGTGATCGAGCTTGGCATCGATAGGCAAAGGCGGGAGATAAGGACAGAGCGGATGCATGCGGGCGCGTTGACAGAAGATGCGGAGGCAAGCCTTGGGAGCAAGGAGATTTTTTAGGGAAGCGATGATGAAATGATGATGAGATACTCATGTGGGGAAAGCGGGCTGAACGGCGGGCTTGATGGGGGCAGAGAAATGTGAGAGATTGTGAGGAATGGTGCAGGTGGTGGACAAGTCGGCTGAGGGCAACGTGGTCTTTCCGCGTTTGTTGTTAGGGGCGGCTGTGATTTTTTGGGGGTGGATGGTCGATCTGCCAGTCGTGGGGTTGATCTTGGCATTTGTGCTCGAAGGTCCCTTGTGGATCAAGTGGCGATGGGATTTCGGGGAAACGGCGTATGTGCGGGCTTGGTCGATTTCCGTGGTGGCGATGTTGCTGACGGCTTTTGTGTTGTGGATGAATGGCATCGAGCCGGAGACGGTGCGGTCCTTTGTTTCGTGGTTGCCGTTATTTTTGGTTTCCGTGCAATGGACGCAGGTGTATGGAACGGAGTCGACATTGCCTCTGCATACCTTTTCGTATTTTTCGCGAAAAAAAGTGGCGCTTGAGCGGGAGCTAGGGATGGATCCAGAGGTGCCGAAAATTGCGTTTACACCGGTGTATTTCATTGCATGCTTGGTCTTTGCTTCAGCGGGAAAAAATGCGTATGATGGTCTTTTTTTTGTCGGTTTGTTAGTGCTGACAGTTTGGTCCTTGTGGTCGATGGCGGGAAAGACATCGCGGTATCGTCGGGGTTTGTTGGTGGGCTTGTTGGTGATGTTATCGCTAGCCATTGCGACGCAGTGGGGCCTGCTGCGAGCGCATCAGTTATTGATGGGTCGGGGCGCAGGCGGAGAATCGAGCATCAGCCATCGGGCACAGTGGCATCGGAGTAACACCAATATCGGTCAGGTGGGACAGATCAAATTATCCTCCGAGATCTTCTGGCGTTTGCAAAAAGAGGCGGGGGTGGTGCCCGATGTTTTGATGACGGCCAGCTACAATCGTTACTTTCCCAGTGGTCACTGGCGGTACGAGCCACCAGGCTCGATCACACAGGAACTGGACTTCAAGGGTTTGGCGGCCGTGGGACGCACGGATCGTGGAGAAAATGCAGCGGAAGACCAAAAGCTCTATCGGACGACAGGTGAAATGGCGATTGGCCAAGAAAATCGTGAGGATTTGCCGCGATTTCGCATCGTCGGAGCGGCAGAGACCGATTCCCTCGTGCCACTTCCGGGGGCTTTGCACAGTTTTTTCGTCAACGTGCAAGAATTGGAGTCCAACTCGGTGGGAACGGTGCGAATGACGCCGCGTCATGGGGTGGTAGAAGGAATCGTGCGCTGGGACGGAGACATCGATCGGGATGGCGAGCCATTCGAAGAAGAAGAGCCAGGCGCGGGATCGATCGACCAGTTGTTGCCGCCCCAAGAGCGAGAAGTGTTAGAACAGATTGTCGAACAGTTGCAATTGCGTTCCATGCCTCTGGAAGACAAGGTGGCAACGTTGAAACTGTGGTTTTATCGCCATTTTCGCTACAGCACCTACTTGACCATACAAAATCAATTGCGAGACAAATGGAAACGGGAAGAGCAAAACCAGCGATTCCGCACCATGTCGGGACGGGACAGTGCCTTAGCGCAATTTCTGCTGGAAGAAAAATCCGGGCATTGTGAGTACTTTGCGACAGCAACGACGCTGTTGTTGCGTGCGGCAGGAGAAAAAGCGCGCTACGTGGTGGGTTTTTCGGTGCAAGAAAAACATCCCAAGACAGGCGAATACCTGCTGCGGGGGACGCACGCGCATGCTTGGTGTCGCGTGTGGAACGAGCGCAACAGGCGATGGGTCAACGTCGACACCACGCCACCGTCTTGGGTGGGTGTGGAGCTGGGCCAGACTGGATGGCGTCGGGATTTTCTCGATCAACTCCAGCGAGTGAGGGAAAATTTTACCCTATGGCGGACGCAGCCAGAGAATCAGGCGTGGGTGATCAGTGTGATGGTGGGATTGGGGAGCGGTTTGCTGCTGTGGATTGGTTGGCGCTTGTGGCGAACCCGCGCGCGAATTGGGGCTTCGGCAGAACCGTTGTTGCGTCCGCTGCGGTCGAATCCGCTGGGGGAGTGGGAAAAGGACCTGATCCAAAAAATTGGGCAACGTCCCCGAGGCATGGCCTATGCGGCGTGGTTGCGTCGGCTGGAGCCAGAGGTCGAAGCAGGCTTGGTGAGCGAGATGATTTCCTTGCACAATCGTTTGCGCTACGATCCCGCACCGATCGACGAGGGGCGCGTGAAGCAGTTGCAACAGATCGTTCGGGAAGTCTTGCAACGAAGTGTGTGATTGGGCTTGGCGAGCCATCGCGCATGATGTAGGCAGGGTGTGTGAACGATCGTGCCTTGGGGATATTTGATTCGGGGGTTGGGGGTCTCACCGTGGTGCGAGCGGTGCAAGAACTTCTGCCTGCGGAGGACATTGTTTACCTCGGCGATACGGCGCGCGTTCCTTACGGATCCAAATCTCCGGAGACGATTCGTCGTTTCGCAGATGAAGATGTTCGCTATCTTTTGACCAAGCAAGTCAAGGCCATTGTGGTGGCGTGCAATACAGCGACGGCGCATGCGTTGCCGATGTTAAAGCAGCGGTATCAAGTGCCGATTGTTGGAGTCATCGAGGCGGGGGTCGAAGCCGTATTGGCTGATCCGCAAGCGCAGCGTGTGGGCATCATTGCGACACGGGGCACGATTGCATCTCATGCCTATCAGCATGCCCTGGCGTTGCGTAGAACCGGCATGGTGATTGTCGAACAAGCAACGCCCTTGCTAGTGCCATTGATTGAAGAAAACTGGCTCGATCATCCGGCGACACGGCAGGTATTGGAGACATACTTGAAGCCCTTGTTGGAGAAGAAAATCGACACTCTCTTGTTGGCTTGCACACATTACCCCTTGATGGTGCCGCTGCTGCAAGAGATGATTGGCGATCGGATTCGCATCGTCGATTCCGCGACCACCTGTGCGCTGCACTTGCAGCAGGAGCTATCTCGTTTGGAAATGCTGGCAGAAAGCGAGCGCGAAGGTGATTTATCGATTGGTTTGACCGACTTGTCCGAGCAATTTGAAATTTTAGCGCAGCGATTTTTGCGCAAATGCCCACCGCAGATCGAGCGGGTCGAAGTTTGATTCAAGCGTTCGATCAGTGGCATTTCAGCGTGACTTCGGCGAGATCGTGATGTGAGGTGGTTTGATGTAGAGGGGCTGCACGACTTCGGCGGCGGCGCGTTGTTGTTGCTCTGGGGAGAGTGCGAGCCAAGCCTGCCAGAGCAATTCGGCGGTGGGAAATTCTTGGCTGATGGGCTTACCGAATGATTCATCGGCAATCGCATCGAGCGAAAAAGTAGGTGTCGGATCGAGAAGCCGTGATGCTACGTCGGATTTCACCCCGACTTGCAAGTGCAAAGGAAACTCGTCGGGTGTGATATCGCACCACCACCAGTCGCCACGTCGGGCATCGCCGATGGCGCGAACGTGCGAGTGGCTGCGTGCGGTCGGGGTGCCGAGGAGGGAGGGCAGAGCGACGAGTTCGGCCGAATGGGCGATGGCAAGTCCTTGGGCGACAGCGATACCCACGCGTGTGCCGCTGTAGCTTCCCGGCCCTGAGCCGACGATGATGCGAGTGAGCGGCTGATTTTCGCACAGTGCGAGGAGTGACGAGAGGTGAGGAAACACGTCGCAATTGTGGCTGCGGTCGCTGGAGAACGAGACGCTATGCCAGCCATCGTGCCAGAGACCGATGCTTCCCACGGGAGTGGAGGTATCGATTACGAGCGTAGTGGCATGCGGCATGGCGCAGATTTTGGCAGAAAGTTAGGAAATTGGCAAACTTCTAGCTTTTTTTGCATTTTTTTGTTCTTTCCCCCTTGCGCGAATGACGGCCACACGCTTTGTTGGACGCGCTCACACTCATACGATTATGACAACATACGCAAAAGGCTTAGAGGGCGTTATCGCCAATGAATCAGCACTTTCCAATGTCGAGGGAGCGGAGGGCCGTTTGAGTTATCTCGGATACAGCATTGATGAGTTGGTCGAGCATTGCAGCTTTGAGGAAGTGACCTACTTGTTGCACCATGGTCGTTTGCCCAATCGGGCAGAATTGGCCCAAATGGAGAGCGAGTTGCGGGCGCAGCGCAGTCTGCCGCAGCAGTTATTGGATTTGTTGAAAGCCTTGCCTCAAGACAGCAACCCGATGGATGTGTTGCGCACGGGGGTATCCTTGTTGGGCATTTTTGATGACCGCGCCAAGACGGGCGATCCCGACATGGATGCGAATGCGCTGATTGCCATTTCCTTGGTGGCCAAGACGCCCATCATCGTTGCGGCGTTTCATCGTTTCCGTCAGGGATTGGAATTGCCGCCGATTCGCACCGATCTTTCGGAGGCTGCTCATTTCTTGTATCTGATCACGGGAGAATTGCCCACCGAGCGCGCGGCAAAAATCTTGGATGTCGCATACACCTTGCATGCGGATCACGGCATGAATGCTTCGACATTCTCCGCGCGGGTGACAGTTGCGACTTTGTCCGATTTTTACTCTGCGGTCACATCGGCCATTGGCACTCTCAAAGGGCCTTTGCATGGTGGAGCCAACGAAGGTGTGATTCACATGCTCGAGGAAGTGGGCAGCTTGGACAATGTCGATGCCTATGTAGAAGGAAAACTGACGCGAAAAGAAAAAATCATGGGCATTGGCCATCGCGTCTACAAAGTGCTCGATCCACGAGCTCCCCACTTGCGCAAATTGGCGATCGAATTGACCCAAGAGCTTGGAGAGCCGAAGTGGATTCAAATGTCGGAAAGAATCGCGGAGATCATGCGCGAGAGAAAGAATCTCAATGCCAACGTCGACTTCTATTCGGCGACCGTGTATCACTCCCTGAACATTCCCACGGATTTGTTTACCCCGATTTTCGCGATCGCACGGATGTCGGGATGGACGGCACAAGTGCTCGAGCAATTGCGCGACAACCGCTTGTATCGCCCCTTGACGCTCTACACGGGACCGCAAGAGCTATCCAAAGTGGTGCCGATTGATGAGCGCTGAGTTGCTCGCCATAGATCAAGCCGAATGTGCGGCAAAGCTCGCTAGGCTCTGCAAGTCTTGAGCTACGTGTTGCGGTCGGATGCGATGAATTTCATCAGTTCGAGGGGCTTCGCCATGTTCGACGCAAAGGGCGATGACGGCGAGACCAGTGGATTGGATTTGTTCAAGAAAGCGTGCGCGCGATTCCGACCATTGGCAGAAAATCATCACTACGCCACTGAGGTTCGCGGATTGACGTGAAATGGTCTCGCGCAGTCCGGGGAAATCTTCCTTGGTGGAAATTCCTACGAGTGCGAGTGATTCCAGCAATTTTTGTGAAGAATGGCGACCATGCGCAGGGGCCGATACCATGCCTTGGTCACCGAGGATCAGGCGTTCAATCCACGCCTCAGCCGAATCTGCATCGCTAATGAGAGAAGCTGCGACCGAGACTGCCACTTCGAACTCGGCTTCAGCGCCTTGGGCAAAAGTATCGAGCACGAGAGCGAAGCGAGGCAAGGAGAGTTCTTCCCATTCGACGACCACGGGTCGACCGAGTCGGGCCCAGGACTTTTGATGAATCAGTCGTGGTGGGTCGCCGCGTCGGTATTCCCGAAGAGCGGCAAATTCGCCATGGGAGCCTTTCTTGAGAGAGGCCGTGAGTTCGCCGTCATGATGGCGATGTCCCAATCGGCTGAGTGGGCATGCGGGCCAAGGATAGCGGCGAGGCAGGACGATGATGGAATCGTGGGCAGTCTGAACCGAGCGAGCGCGTTGAAAAAAGCGGAAAGGGTCGGGCAGCAAGACGCGCAGGTCGTGCAGTGGCAGCGCACCCCGTTTTTGTGGCGTAAGTGTGATCGGGACTCGCACCGTCATTTCCTTAGCAAGCGGATCTTGGGGGGGCGATTGTCCACCAACAAACTTTTGATTTTGGTGCAACAGCCACTGCCAGCGATGAAATCCGAGGGCGCGATCAAAGTGGTTGCGTCGAGCTTCCCCCGGTTCGCGCGAGTGGGCAAATTGAGCGAAAGCTGGGCGCGGATCAGGCGCAGTTTCTTGCAGCGACCAGTGCGGCAGAGAGCGTCCATGATTGGTCACCAAGACATCGTAGTGAAGCGGAACTCCGACCACCGATGCGGTCGGCAGGTTGCGTTGGACATGCAAGTGGGCTCGACGAAACCAAGCCCAAGCGAGAGCCACCGAGCAAAGGCCGAAAAGCAGCGCGAACAATTGATAGAGAGGCTTGATCGGGCTGCCCATCAACATCGTTGCACTGATGACTGCTGAAATCAATGCGCCGCGACCACTGGGAAGAATGCGTCGAAACAACCAGAACTTGATAGCTGTGGTGTGGCGATAGAGAAGATAAGGAAACCGAACCATGACAGATGCCTTCAACGAGTGCGCGACGTGTTAGGGCGCTGGAGTGCGCAACGCCTTTACTTCCGCGTGATGAGCTTCGTAAAGGTGTTGAAGTTCGCCAACGGCGGCATCGGGCAAAAATTTCTTCATATCGCGCAAAGTCAGTTGATTCAAAAAGTGACGGCTCGGATTTTCTTGATCGGTGAGCTTCAAATCCATTTGTGGTAGCAGACGTGGTCCATCATCGGTGACCACAAAGACATGCATGGGGTAAAACACCTCCGAGTGATTGGGAGAAGAAGGGATTTTGGCACTGACAGTGGTCCATCGGCCATGCGTGCGAATCGACATCAGTTGAGCTTCGGCGCCTTCCTGCTGCAGGGCCTGGGCGAGATGTTGCAGCATAGCCTTGATCGATCGTTCATCCTGAAACGCCGCACAAAAAGGCAGCAGCGCAGAAAGTTCACGCTTCTCTGCTGCACGCAGCCATGAGGCAAAGACTTCGCGCACTTGTTCCTCCTTCGGAGCGAGGGGGGCGAGACCGCCAATGCGGGTGCATTGTTCGATAATCGAGTCGGCCATTTTTTCCGACCAAGCATTTTTTTGATCATTCCACCATTGCAGCAATTCATCGGGAGTTGGCTGAGGAATGGCATCGCACAAAAACCATTCCTTACCGCGTTTCTCTAGCCAAATCTTGTGGTGGACGATGGGGTTTTGTTGTCCGGGTGTGTACGATTGCATGGCGAGTAGAGCATGCCTTTTGTGGACTTGAAAGCCGACCCGACCAAACAGGCATTCGCCCGGAGTAGAGCCGTGAAGTTTTTTCCAAAGTCCAATGATGGCGGGCATTTCGAGGAGGTCATCGCCTGATTGGGCGGACAAACTGCCTGCACCCCAGAAGCTGGGGAAGTCCGATTGTTGAAGGCTTTTTTCCACAATGTCAGCGAGAGCTTCGGGCTGCTCAATCGGCGCATTGTTCCAAGATCGACGTGCTTGGAGGCGAATGGAGCGATAGAGCTCGCGGTGTTCCGGTGAATCACAGTCCATGATTTCGCTCAGTTCCTCTTCAGCTGCCGCCGTGAGCCAAAAGGCTTCGGGTAGCTGAATGCGTGCTCGACCTTGATCGTCGCGGAAAATCGAGAACGAGAGAAAATCGGGTTCTTCGCTCATTGAATCGGGATGCAGTACGAGAGCTTCGATCGACGTTTCATCTCCCAATTCATTGGCAGAACCGAGAGCAAGGATCGACTGCTTGCTCGAGAGTAATTTCCACGGCCACTGATTCCAGGCGTCGGAAGAGAAAACTTGATGGATCTTGCGTTCGATGCGCGGCCAGTCGTGCACCGCGTCTTGAGAAAATCCGCCGAGTCGGGCGAGGGTAGCTGCTTGATCGCGGTCGCGGATGCCTGCCAGCAAATCTTGGAGTAGGGCTTTGGGCTCGATGGTGGTGAGGGATTGCGGCGGGACACGAAGCGACATGCGTTCTTGCCATTGCTGGCGGACGCGCATTTGCCATTGTTCGCGCAGTTGGATTTCGCGCGCATGCATCCAGCTGGTCAGTGCCTGTCGGTCGCGGAGGATGGCAGGATCATAGCGCACATTGCTGTTTTCAAAAGAGCCCATCACGGGACAGGCCAGCCATTTGCCCTCGCGCTTGGTGCAGGCTACGAGAGAGAGTTGCATGCGGTGGCCGTCTGTCGCCTCCCATTGCGATAAAATGACGGCGGCTTGATCTCCAAGCACCTTTTCTTCCGCAATTTCGAAAGGGCGAGGCAGCAAAGCTTGAGCGTCGCGTTTCCATTGGGCAAAAATTTTCGCTTTCTTGATGTCGCCGGTTTGCGGATTGAGGGCGCTGTAAGCGATGACTTGGGCCTGCTCCTTGCCATCGCGCAGTGCTTCACAAAACTTCACCGCCGCCTCGGCAGGCGACTCAGCGGCAGCAGCGAGGCCCAAGGAAAAAAGGGAGGCAAGCAGGAAGTGCGGGCGCATCAGAGAGATTGGTGGAAAACATCTTTGGCAGAAAGCGATCGGACGAAATGAGTCAACAAGTCGATGGTGGCTTCGATGTCATCGAGATGAGCCGTTTCGACGACCGAGTGCATGCAGCGCAGGGGCAGCGACACCAGAGCACTGGGCACGCCGGTGCGGGTGCGGAAAATTTCATCGGTATCGGTGCCGGTAAAGCGTGAACTGGATTCGTGCTGAATGGTGATTTTTTCCGCTTGGGCGACGTGGATCAAGCGTTCGACCACCGACGGATGATTGGCGCTACCGTGCGTGAGAGTGGGGCCGCCGCCGAGAGTGATGTGGCCGAATTGATTGGCGTCGATGCCGGGAGTATCCGTAGCGTGCGTGACATCGAGGCAGGCGCAGACATCGGGCATCAAGCGATGCGTTGCCATCATCGCACCATTGCCGCCGATTTCCTCTTGCACGGCATTGAGGCAAATTACGGTAAAATCAGGACTTTTTTTCTGAGCTGCGAGGCGTTTGAGGACTTGCGCGATGATGAAACTGCCAATGCGGTTGTCGAGCGCGCGACCGACAAGTCGTTTGTGCGCGAGCTCGATAGGTCCATCGGCATAAACGGCCACATGGCCGACGCGGAGTCCGAGTGCAGCGACTTCCTTAGCGCTCGAAGCGCCGACATCGACCCACAGTTCGTGGATGGCGGGAACTTTTTCCGTGCCGGCGGAATCGCGGCGTAGGTGGATGGCGGTATTGCCAATGATGCCCATGACCTCCCCTTGATCGCCGAGAAAACGCAGACGTCGGCCCCGCGCTGTGGCGACATCGCTGCCGCCAACGCGGTCGAGCCGAAGAAAGCCCTGCGCATCGATGTGCTTGATGATGAAGCCAATTTCATCGGCATGAGCAGCGAGCATCACCGTGCGGTCGGTTTTTCCGCGGCGGATCGCCCACGTGGAGCCGTAGCTGTCGCATTGTACTTCGTCGGCATACAGACCGGCATATTTCGCCCAAATGCGTTGACCGGGCATTTCAAAGCCGGTGGGGCTCGGCGTATGAAGGAGTTCTAAGAGGAAACTTTTTTCGTCAGCCTTCATCGTTTTCATCGTAGGGATAGAAAAGGGATACAACAAGACGACCAAAATGCACGCACAAACTCGTGATCATGCCGAAGCAAGCCACTCTTTGATTCGCGCTACGTGCTCGGCAAGTTCGACTTCGCTGTAGGGAGTCTTTTCGCCATGCGACCAGACGACCCCCGGCCAAGCAGGATCTTGGGAGTGGCGTCCGACCACATGCAGGTGCAGTTGAGAAACTTGGTTGCCGATGGCGCCGACATTGACCTTTTCCACGCCGGGCCAGGTGCTCATCCATTGCGAAAAACGTCGGACCGCGTCACTCACCTGTGCATAGAGTTCTGCGGGAAGATCGTGCAATTCCCGGGCCTCTGGCCATTCGGGGACGAGCAAGATCCACGGAAAAGGGCCATGATTTTTTAGCAAAACCCGGCAGTGCGCGTAGCGGCCAAGGTCGGTCGAACCGCGCGCGAGGCGTTCGTGCAGAACAAAAGAACTCATGTCGTGAGTGTAGGAGAATGAGGAATCGAATGCAATCCTGCGGATTCATGGATTGCAGGTTGAATCAGATGCGCTACGCTGGCGTCGTGCCATTGTGGGATCCATCGCTGGACAAAGAACTGCTCTCGCCGCGTCGAAAGTACCTCGTCGGGGTATCAGGCGGCATGGATTCTGTAGCGCTCTTGCGGGCGCTGTGGGAGTCGGGCTATCGGCATTTGATCGTTTGCCACATCGACCACCAACTCCGTGGGAAGGATTCGCGCGACGATGCGGCATGGGTCGAAAAACTTTGTCATCAGTTCGGACTTGTTTTCTGCCTCGGATCGTTTGACGTAGTAAGCGAAGCAGAAAAGCGTCAGTCATCCATCGAGACGACAGCGCGCGAGTTGCGTTACGAATTTTTTGGGCAAGTGGCGGGTCAGCATCGATGCGCGCGTCTGTTGCTCGCGCATCATGGCGACGATCAAGCGGAAACTGTTTTGTGGCGTTCGATGCGAGGCGCGCATGGCAGCAAAGGCATGCGCATGGTGCAATCGATGACTTGTGCGGGTCGCGAGTTGCAAGTGCTGCGGCCTTTGTTGCATCGGCGCAAAAGCGAATTGCGCGAGTACTTGCAGGCATTGGGGCAAGATTGGCGTGAAGATGCGAGCAATGCCGAGCCCTTCACCATTCGCAATCGACTGCGTCATGAACTTTTGCCGCTGATGAATCAAATCGCCGCACGCGATGTGACGCCTTGTTTGATGAGGCAAGCGAGCGCCTGGCAAGACATGGAAGAAGTGCAGCAATGGGCCTTGCAGCAAGCACACGCCTTGGATCCGCAAGGCAGGTTGCATGCGCCGACCCTGCGCGCGCTGCCCTTGGCGATGCAAATGCTGGTGTTTCACGACTACCTTCAGCGCCAGCAGATCAGGGAAATTTCCCGAGCATTGTTAGAAAATTGCGTTGGCTTGTTAGATCCTGCAGCGCCGTCGGTGATCAATCTCCCAGGAGGAAAATTTCTTCGTCGACGGCAAGCGCGTTTATGGGTCGAGTGATGACGCTTCCATCTGCGCCGCAGCGATCAGCGCGCGAGTCGCAGGCGTGAGGGTGGATTCACGCCAGGCGAGAGCCAAGCAAAACGGTTGCGGTGGAGGATGGAGGGGTCGGAACACCAAACGTGGACCGCTGAAGCTGCGGATGCTTTGCGACACCAGAGCTAGGCCACGTCCCATCTCAATCGCTGTGATCAGGCTGGTCATGCTATCGCATTCTTCGCGCAGCACAATCTTCGTCTCGAGAGTCTGGGCGAGTTCTGCGAGCCAGGCATGATACTCGGCATAGTCCTGTTTGTTGTAACCGATGAGGGGTTGTCGAACGAGTTCTTCCATCGAGATCGTTCGCCTGCGAGCCAGCGGGTGATGTGGTGGGAGCGCGACACAGACCGGGTGCTTTTGCAGCGGTTGAAACTGAATGTCATCGCGCGGCAACTGCGCTGGCATCGCCAAAAAAGCAATGTGCAAGCTGCCATCGCGCAGCCCTTGGCACATTTCTCCGCTCGAACGATCGTGCAAATGCACTCGCACCTGAGGTTGCTCTTTCTCAAAGCGACGGAGGATTTTGGGCAAAATCGCGACCGACAGAGAGGGCGCGTAGCCGATGTGAACTTGTTCGAGTCGATGCTGAGAAAAGCTCTTGACCGCCTGTGTCGCAAGCTCCGCGCGCTCCAGCACGGCGCGCGCTTCGACCAAAAAAAGCTTCCCCGCGGCATTGAGACGCAACGACTTGCCCGTGCGCTCAAACAGTTCCACGCCCAACTCTGCTTCCAAGTCGTGGATTTGTCGACTCAAAGGAGGCTGCGAAACATGGAGTCGCGCCGCCGCACGGGTGACATTCTCCTCCTCCGCTACGGCGATAAAGTAACGCAGGTGTCGTAGTTCCATCGCCTCAACAATACCTGGAAGGTATGCTTAGGCAAGGAAAATGATATTTCACCGATCAGCAAGCAGGCATTAGGTTGTTTTCATCAACCAAGCATCAGCATGACAGCAACCACAAAAATTCGTCGTTCCGCCGAGCGAGGCCACGCCAACCACGGTTGGCTTGATTCGTATCACACATTCAGTTTCGCCGATTACTATGATCCGCGTTTTATGGGATTTCGATCCTTGCGAGTGATCAACCAAGATCGGATTGCACCGGGTCGGGGTTTTGGCACTCACCCGCACCGCAACATGGAAATCTTCAGTTATCTGGTAGATGGTCAACTGGAGCACAAAGACAGCATGGGCAATGGTCGTGTGTTATCGCCGGGGCAGATTCAGTTGATGAGTGCGGGCAGTGGTGTGACTCACAGTGAGTTCAATCCCAACTTGGATCAAGAGGCGCATCTCTTGCAGATCTGGATTTTGCCCCGACAAAATGGATTGACGCCAAGCTACACCGAGTGGCATCCCGATCCTGCGCGGGAAAACGACCCCAAGGTATTGGTGATTTCGCCCGATGGCCGAGACGGATCGGCGATCATTCATCAGGACGCTTGGGTCTATCGACTTCGTTTGGCGACAGGACAAGAGACCAGTCACCAGCTCGAACTCGAAAGCGGCATGTGGCTGCAAGTCATCCGCGGCGAGATCGAAGTGAACGGCACCATTCTGCGCGCGGGCGATGCCCTCAGCAGCGAAGAGGCAGGTCGTTGGAGCTTTGTCGCTCAATCCGATAGTGAAGCCTTGCTTTTCGAACTTTTTTAACCTTCTCCCCTCACCCACGATACCGAATCATTGATATGAAAATACCATCCATCGTCACCAACGTCGTAGCCGCCATTCTTGGCGTGCTGTTTCTCATCTTTGGCTTGAACTTCTTCTTGCAGTTCATCCCCATTCCCCCAGCGCCCGAGGGGTCACCGGCGGCGCAGTTCCTCGGTGCCATGTACGTCAGCGGATTTTTGGCGCTTGTGAAAGTGCTCGAAATCCTCGGCGGTTTGCTCGTAGCGGTTCCTGCGACGCGTCGACTCGGCTTACTGGTTCTGGGCCCCGTGATTGCCAACATCGTGTTGTTTCAAATCTACTTCACCGGTGGGGCAGGTCTGTTCGCGCCTCCCGTGGTGGTCATCCTTCTGACATCGGCCTTCTTGCTTTGGGCTGAGCGCAAGGCATTCGCCGCCTTCCTGTTCGGATCTGTCGAATCGAAGTAATTTCCCCCGAACACAAAAAAGCCGCACCGAGATGGTGCGGCTTTTTTTCGTGAGCTCGATTAGCGTTTCGAGAACTGGAAGCGCTTGCGAGCGCCAGGGCGACCTGCTTTTTTGCGCTCCTTCATGCGACCGTCGCGAGTCAGCAAACCGTGGGGTTTGATCAGCTTGCGGATCTCAGGGTTGAGCTGAGTCAGTGCGCGCGAAATGCCCAGACTGATGGCGCCGACTTGGCCGTGGATGCCACCGCCTTTGGCGACGACTTTTACGTCAAACTTGTTGATCAAGTGGCCGTGTTGGAAAGGCAGCAGAACGGAGTTTTGCAGAGGAATGGTAGGAAGGTATTCCTCAAAAGTGCGACCGTTGATGATGATTTGGCCGGAGCCTTCGGACAACCAAACGTGTGCGATGGCATTCTTGCGGCGACCGGTGGCGGATGCTGTGGTGATTTCGCTCATGGAATTGATGAAGTGAGAAGTTTCAGATTAAGCAAGAACGCGCTCGACGGGTTGTTGGGCAGCGTGGGGATGATCGGCACCTGCGTAGACTTTCAGCTTGGTGAACTGCTGACGGCCCAAGCTGCCTTTGGGAAGCATGCCCCAGATGGCGCGCTCCAGAAGCAAAACAGGACGACGCTTACGAACCATGCGCGGAGTTTCCACTTTCTTACCGCCAACGAAGCCGGTGAAGCGGGTGTAAATCTTGTCATTTTCCTTCGTGCCGCTGAGACGCACTTGATCGGCATTGATGATGACAACAAAGTCACCGGTGTCGATGTGAGTGGTGAAGATCGGCTTGTGCTTGCCGCGCAGCAGAACGGCGGCCTCGACAGCAACGGCACCGAGGATCTTGTCCTTCGCGTCGATGATGTGCCATGTGCGTTGCACGAACCATCAAGTTCGCTGCGGGGGCGCGAAAACTAGAGGTCTGCGACGTTGATGTCAATGCAAAATCTCAAATTTTCGTGGTTTTTTTTATTTTAGCATTGCCAAATGCTTAAAAATCGTAAGGATTGCGTCGCGTTGACTCATAAATTTTGTGTTTTTTGGGCGGCGCATGATTCAGATTCGACATTATGGCAAATTTCCACCGACCCGCAGGCAGATCACAGGGCAAATCCGCACGTCCTTCGGGACCACGTCCTGATGCTGGTCCAAGAATTCGCAAAGGCGCGAAGGGTGGAGAGGATAAAGCGATCGAAGTCGAGGGAACCGTTTCTGCCGTTTTGGCGGGCACGATGTTTAAGGTCAAGATGACCAATGGACATGAAGTGTTGGCTCATATTTCCGGAAAAATGCGCAAACGTTTCATTCGCCTCGTCGTGGGCGATGTGGTGCGCATGGAAATGTCGCCCTATGATACGACGAAAGCGCGCATCGTTTTCCGTGTCGGTTGATCGTCGTCCTCTATCTTTCCTCTTTCCTTTTTAAGGATCGTTTTTGCGCCACCATGTTGTCGCTTACCCCCGCGATGTGTCCGTGATGGTTCCTGTTCGGCGCTGCGCTTGGAACGCGCAGCTACGATGTCTCCGGAAGATGCGTGGTGCGAGTTATTCTTTGACTCGTTCGACGTGGGCCGAGAGTTGAAGAAGTTTTTCATCGATGTGTTCATAGCCGCGATCGATGTGATAGAGTCGCGAGATCGTGGTGGTTCCTTTTGCTGCCAAGCCCGCCAAAACGAGAGCTGCAGAAGCGCGGAGATCGCTCGCCATGACGGGTGCGGCGGAGAGTTCTTTGACGCCTTTGATGATGGCAGTTCCGGCATCGACCTTGATGTCGGCTCCCATGCGTTTCATCTCAGCACAGTGCATGAAGCGTTGTGGGAAAATGGTGTCTTTGACGACAGAAATGCCGGGCGTAGTGGCGAAGACCGCAGTCATCTGCGCCTGCATATCAGTCGGGTAGCCGGGGTAGGGGGAAGTGACAATTTCGGCACCGACGGGATTTTCTCCGCGATGAATGGTGACGCGGTCGCCAGCTTCATTGAATGCGAGACGATGACCGCAGTCTTCGAAAACTTTGGTAATGGCAGTCATGTGCTCGCGGCAGATGCGATTCAGTGTGACGCCCTCTCCTGCAATCACGGCGGCGGCCATGAAAGTTCCTGCTTCGATGCGATCGGGAATGACGGTATGTTCGACGCCGCGCAGCGAGGTCACGCCCTGGATGGTGATGCGGCGAGTGCCCGCGCCCTCGATTTTCGCGCCGAGTCCGTTCAGGAAATTCGCAAGGTCTTCCACTTCTGGTTCGGCTGCGGCGGACTCGATGACGGTAGTACCTTCTGCAAAAACGGCAGCCATCATGACGTTGTCAGTGCCGAGCACGGTGGGGCCGTGAGTGCCACGAAGATTGATTTCCGCACCTTTTAGGCCGCCTTTCGGAGCGGTGATGATGATATTTCCGGAGTCGAACTCCGTCGTAGCGCCGAGTGCTTCGAGTCCGCGCAAGTGGAGATCCACAGGGCGATCGCCGATGATGCAACCGCCGGGAAGAGAAACGACAGCGCGTCCGGTGCGTGCGAGCAGGGGACCCATCACGCAGATCGAGGCGCGCATGCGACGGACGAGATCGTAGGGGGCGGTATCGCTGATGGTTTTATTATGAATGCGCACGGTGCCCGAGCTGCGTTCAATTTCGCCGCCGAGAGCGGAGATGATTTGCACCATGTAATTCGTATCCGAGACATCGGGGACGCGACGGATGATCACCTCTTGGTCCGTCAACAGCGAAGCGGCAAGGATGGGCAGCGAAGCGTTTTTGGAACCAGAGATGTTGATGCTACCGCGCAAAGTCGCGCCGCCGTGTACGAGAAGTTTGTCCATAGTGTGTGGGAAAATCAAAGGCTTGCCGCCGTGCCAACAGAGTTTGAGGAAGCAGGCATTTTGGCAAGGGGAAAACGCGCAATGCCCGAAATGTCTTTGCGCAATTGGAGTTCACTGAGTCCGGCCGCTCGCAGTAAGGCGCACACGGCTTCGCCTTGATCGTGGCCCACTTCCATCGCCACGGTGCCGCCTAGATGAAGGTGTTGGGAGACTTGGGGGCAAAATTGGCGAATCAGATCGAGACCATCGGCGCCGGAAAACAGCGCCAAATCGGGGTCGTGTCCCACCTCAGGCGTAAGCGTCGGGCGATCGACTTCTGGGACATAGGGCAAGTTGGCGACAATCAGGTCAAAGCGCCCCGCGATGCCGGAGAAAAGAGAAGTTTCGAGAAATTCTACATTCGTGATGTCGAGCCCTTGGGCATTTTCTCGAGCCAGCGTGAGAGCCGCAGTGGAGACATCGGCCAAAGTGACTTGTGCGTCGGGCCAAGCGGCGGCGAGGCTTAGACCGATGACGCCCGAGCCACAGCCGAGATCGAGAATCTGTCGCGGAGTGGGCTTTACTTCGGACACAAGCATTTCCACTAGCTCTTCCGTTTCGGGTCGTGGAATCAGTGCTCGGGCATCGACATGGAATTCGTGCTGATAGAAACTCACCTTGCCGAGCAGATGTTGCAGCGGGATGCGTTCTCCGCGCTTTTTCAGATCCACGCGAAGCGGCGCGAGGGTGGATTCGTCGAGTGGCTCATCAAAGCGCAAGTAGAGATCCATGCGGCTGCATCCGAGATGGTGAGCGACGAGAAATTGCATGTTGCGTCGCGCATCCTCGACCCCGCGTTTTTCGAGGTAAGTCGTTCCCGCATTGATGCATTCCAGCACGGTCGTCATTGGTGGGGCAGAAGATGATGCGAAAGAGCGAGTGTGGAAAGCAAAAACGCTGATGAGGTCGATGGATCATCGCTGGAAAAGCAACTGAGCGCGATCCAGATAGCGTGAGACGGCATCAGGTCGCGCGCGTATGCCTTGATCGAGACGTTTTTTGAGTTTGATGTAGTCATCGAAAACTCCGCTCGTTTCGCGCGCACGGGTGATTTCAAACCAGTCCAAGTAATCAATGGCTCGCTTACTGCGCTGCGACATGATGAGTCGCATTTCATCGAGCTCTTGATAGGAAGCCGAGAGCTTTTCTTTTTTTTCTCCTTTGACCAGCAATTGGAAAAATTCTTGGTAATCGCGTAGGATGGGTCGATACGAGGGGAAGCAGCGATAGCTCATTTGGATCAGTGCGTCTTGTGCTTGAGCTACACCAAAGGCTCGTTCGGGTTCTGGCCGAGAGAGAAGCTGCTCCCATTCCGATAGATCCATCGTGCGGATGATGCCGGTTGCTTCGCGTTGTCTTAGTTTCAGTGATTGTCCTAGGGCTTGCTCGGTGTCGGCGATCGACATCACTTCGGTCAACGACAGCCGTGCTTGATTGGCCATTTGCAGCGCCCACCATTTTTCGAGGCTTTTTTGCGAAAGGCTGAGGCTTGGAAAATGCTTGCGCAGCAGCACAGGCATATCGCCCCCGAAGCGAGCGGCTTCCCGGAGAAATTGATCGAAGCCCTCTAAGCCTGAAGGTTGCTCAAGCAAGGCCATGATGAGTCCACCTGCTGAGACCCGAAAGGCCGCGCGCATGGCGGCATCGCTTTCGTCCCATTGAGCTTGAGAGACATCGAGCATTTCCTCTAACTGGAAAAGTCCGCCCGACTGGAAAATCGCTTGATAGAGACGTCGGTCGCTTTTCCCTGCTCGCCAATCGAGCGCCTCGGAGATGCCTTCCATCAGCCAGGGTCGAACAATGAGTTTTTCTTCCAGTGGTCCAGGGGGCAGTTCGCGCAAGGATTTTTCATAAATGAGCGCGGCCAAAATGGCGGAGCGCAGGCGTGCGGGGTGGATGCCTTGGGCGATGTGAGCATGAATGCTGAGGCGGAATCCATCTTCGCCCCATTGCAGATCATTGACCAGTTGACGTGCAGGGATGGGGTCTCCGGGTTTGCCATGCAAAAGGATCGAGATGGGAATTTTCCATGCGGCCGGTTTGTGGCATAGCGCCAGCAATTCGTCTTTGGTTGCTTCTGCGAGGAACGACAGCGAACTGCGCATCGCGGCATCGCCACCCGTAATGCGAAATTGGCCACTAGCACTGATGATAGGCTTGGCATCCGCGTCGGTCTTTTCGGGGAAATCGGCGGCAGGGACTGGTGCAGCGTCCGACGGAAGAACCGCTGGCGTTTCTTGTGCGAAACTCCCAGCCGAAGTCAGAGAGAGCACGGCCCAGAAGAGGATATTTCTGTGCATCCGCATGGCAAGATCATGTCGCGACTTTTCGACCATGGCAAGGGAGATCCTAGGCGATGGCGGGAATCTCTCGGAGTCGAATGGCTTCGCGCAATGCAGCGGCTGGCCATTGTCCGGGTGCGGTCGGGGCTTGGCCGATGTAGCCATAATTCAACACCGAACCTGCTAGAGCGCAGCGCACGCGCGATGCCGCCGCGTAAGGGCCCATTCCCATGCTCGAAACGGGGATGGTGGCGCTTTCGCGCTGAAATTCTTCGAGCGTTGCGATCGATTCGACCGAGGGCAGATAGGTGGCTAGCTTATAAACACTGGCGCCGTGAGTCGTCGCGGTTTCACGGGCTTCTCGACAATGGTCCATCGATGGCATTTCGGTGAAATGGTGCATCGAAGCAATCCAAGGAATCTTGCGGTCGCGCAACAAGAGCAGGCTTTCTGCCATCTCACGACACTGAGCTAGTTCCACATCCACGGCGGCAGCGTCATCCAGCACCGCCGAGATCATGGAGTGTCGTTGTGCCGAGGAAAGCGCGAGCACGCCGCCTTCACTCTGGCAGCGCGCGGTGAAAAGAATCGGCAAATCTTGCAAGTGCCCCCAGGGTTTTTCCCCTTCCTTCCAGCCATCGCGACACAAGATGTCGAGGCGGATTTCGATCCAGTCGCACGAAGATATCGCTTGCTGTTGCGTGCAATCGAGCAGGTCCTGCATGCTACCGAAGCTGCCCACGACTTGGGGTTGCTGCGGTGGAAAAAGGGCGACGTGTTGATTCATCAGCAAAAGAGCAGTGGCAAAAGCGTTGGTTTGTCAATCACCGAAATCCTTTTTCTGATGGCATCCATGACAAAAAATCTTCCGTTAAGCCAAGTTTTTGTCTGGTCAAAGCGCTCTGAAATTCCTACAGATAGAAAAACTCTCGGTCACATCTTATGAAAATCCCAAGCTTTCTTCGCATTGTCAGCGTCGTCGTTTCTCTATTTGCCTGTTCTTATGCCTATGCTCAGGCGGTCAAGGTGGAGTCTGATAAGCCAACTTTTGACGACTTGCCCTCTCCGGAATTTCCTGGCAATAAGCAGAAGCCCTTCAAGCCCAAAGATTGGTTAGAAGTGGAGACTCGTTTCAAGGTGCAGATGAAGCCTGAGCCCAAGTCGATGACGGCCGAGCAACTCCAAGTGAAATGGTATGTCGCCGTAAAAAATCCGGAAAAATCGGGTTACTTTTTCCTACTCTCGAAAACGATTACGCACATCAACGTGCCACTGAATGAAGATGTCTATTCTTCGATCTATCTCAGCCCTGCTTCGATCACGCGCCTCACTGGTTCGCCTCGCGGTGGCAAGAAGGCGGTGGAATTTGTCGGTTTTGAAATCCTTGTCAACGGCGAGGTGAAAGCCTCCGGTACGAACAAGGGCGATGTCGGTTGGTGGAAGTCGACCAGTGAAAAGCTTTCCGCCTCTGATTCTGTTCCGTTGCTCTCGAAAAACGAAACGCCCTTCGCAGTGATGTGGTGGGATCGTTACGCCGATGTGAAGCAAGAACCTTAATCGTCGCGCATTTTTCCTTTCACCTCACGATTCTCTTTCCTCATTCCTATGGCTGAAAATCAGACCACTGTCGCTCTTAACATCGGATCACAGCGCATTAGCATGGCTGTGTTCGAGCCCTCGAAAACTGGCGGCCTTGTGCTGAAGGGTTATGAAACCGTCGAGGTTCTCGCTGATCCTTCCACCGAGGCGGCGCGCATGCCTCAGACTCGCCTAGCGGTGCTGGAACTGGCGCAAAAGCTGAAGGTCAGTAAGCAAAAAGTGCGTTACGCCATTTCCGGACAATCGGTCTTCACGCGTTTTGTCAAGTTGCCCCCGCTGGATAGCAGCAACATTGAACAAATCATTACGTTTGAAGCACAACAGCAGCTGCCTTTCCCCATTGACACGGTGGTTTGGGATTATGAATTGCTGGAGAGTGCCGGCATTGAGAAGGAAGTGGTGCTGGTGGCGATCAAGTCGGAAGCGCTCGATGAAATCAATAGCTGTGTCATCGCTTCTGGTCTAACGACTTCTGAAATTGATGTTGCCCCCATGGCGCTCTACAATGCGTTTCAGAATGCGTATGCCGATGTGGAAGAGCCGGTGTTGTTGATCGACATTGGTGCTAAGACCAGCAACTTGCTCTATCTCGAAGGCAAACGATTTTTCACCCGCAGCATCCCCGTCGGTGGGGTATCGATCACGACGGCGATTGCCAAGGAATACGGTGTCAATTTCGCGGAGGCCGAGGCGCAGAAAGTCACCAATGGTTTGGTTGCTTTGGGTGGCGGTCACACCAGTCATCTCGATGAAGCCGTTGCAGCGATGGCGACAGTGATTCGCAATGCACTGACTCGTTTGCCAACGGAAATTGCTCGCACGACGAATTACTATCGCAGCAACCACGGTGGCAACGCGCCACGTCGCGTCTTGCTTGCAGGCGGTGGAGCCAATCTGCCTTATGCGAAGGAATTTTTTGAAGAGAAGCTCGGCTTGCCCTGCGAATACTTCAATCCCATGCGCCAGGTGATGGTCGGCAAGACAGTTGATTTGGATTTGATTCAAAAAGAGGCCCACATGATGGGGGAACTCGTGGGGCTTGGGCTGCGCAGCATCGGCAAGTCGAGTTTGCACATCGACCTAGTGCCGGCCAGTGTGGAAGAAGAGCGTGCTGCGGAGAAGCGTCGACCTTTCCTGATTGCAGCAGCAGCGATGCTGGTGGCGGGATTCGGCGCCTATGCCTTTTGGAACGTGAGTGCAGCGACCGTTGCTGAGGCGAAGTTGGAGGAAATCACCGTGCTGCAATCCGATTTGGCGGCGACAGCTGGTCCGATCAAGGCCTTGCTGGCAGAGGAGGCCAGTATTTCCGCAAACGTCAAAGAATACGTTGCCATCAAGCAAGCACAAGAAAGCTGGCCGACCATACTCGACGAGTTGCGTGCGCATTTTTCGAGCGAATACACCTGGATCACCGACTTGGAGCCGTTGACTCAATTTGATCCTACGAAGAAAAATGATCCCAAAGTGAAAAATGGCGAATCATTGGTCAAACCTGAGTTTGACGCGGCATATGGCACTTCTCAGATGGCTTCGGTCAAAGTGGATGCACCTCCTGCTGTCAATATGGGTCGTCCCCGTCCCGGTCAACCGGTGGTCGCTCCAGCGCCTGCCGTGGCCACCATCAATGCGATTCGCGTTAAGGGGCTTTGGCGTGAAAATCCGATCAAACAGGACATCGTGAAAAAAATGGTCGACGCCCTCATTGCCAGTGCCAATCCGTATTTCAGCTTTACCACCAAGGACGCAAAAGGCCAAGTTGTGCCTCTGCAATACGAACAGATCGTGCGCATGAATCAGGCCGCCTCTGAGGCGGAAGAGGAGTATGCATGGCCTTTTGAAATTGTCATTCCGCTTTCCCAACCCATGCCTTCACGCTGATCGCTTTGAGATCTTTACCTTTTTTACTGACATGACTTCACAGGAAAAAAAATTCATCGGCATTCTCGCAGCGGCTTCATTGCTTGGCGCTGGTGGGCTCTACTTTGTCGCGAGCAATGGTGCGGACCGATATCAAACCGCAAAAGAGCAATTTGATGGCCACACGATGGACATCAATCAGATGCAAAATCTCTCGCTTTTTCCTACGCAGCAAAACAAACAGGAGAAGGAAAAAGCCCTCGCGTCGTTTAAGGCCGATGCGCAGGCTTTGACATCGAAGTTGATGGCCAAACGTCCGAAGTCGATGGACAACATCAACCCGCAGGCGTTTACCAATTTGTTGGTCGAGGCCACGCAAGAGACCAAGAAAAAATATGCGGAGGAAGGTTTGGAGATCGATGGCGACGATGCAGACCTGCCTAAAGGTTTTTATTTGGGATTTGAAAATTACGTGAGCACTCCCGCCCAAGGTTCGGCCACCGGCATTCTCGCCTATCAACTGGGTGCGATTCGTGAAGTGCATGGCATTCTTGCCGCAGCCAAGCCGACCAAGCTGCTGAATTTCTATCGTGAACCTTTGTTGGAAGAGAAGGGCGAAACGTATGTTCCTTCTGCGGCTGTGCCTTATCGTACGATGCCTTTTGAAATCAGTTTTTTGGCGCCTGAGAGCACCCTGCGCGACCTGATCAATGGCTTGCAGCAATCGTCGCAGTATTTTTTCGCCATCCGATCGATGCGCATCGTCAACGAAAAGCAAAGTGCGCCAAAGGCCTCGGATGCGAATTTTGATGACTCGGAGGAAGTTTCCTCTGCGGAGCCGGCACCCGCGGCGGTGGCGACTTTTGTGTTGCCCGACGAGAGCGAGCCCGCTGCGACGGCTCCCGCTGAGGCTTCGACTGATGCTGCTGCTTCCGCGAACGACAGCAGTCGCATCCTCAAACAAGTACTCGGCAGTGAGAAGTTGCAGGTCTTCTTGCGCGTTGACTTGATTCTTTTCGACGAACCTCAGCCTGCTGCCCGCTAATTCTTTCCGTTCCTCTTAGGTATGAAACAACAATACGATAAAGTCATTCTCGCCGCCAGCGCGATCGTTGGGCTGGGGCTCGCTTATCTTGGTTACAGCAAAAGCAGCAACGCCGAGGCCGACTTTGAGTTCATCGCGAAAAGCAATGGCCAAGCGAATGTCGCGGTCCAAAGCGCTCCTTTGCTCAACAGCACTCTCGCTCTTGTCGAAAAACCGCACATTCTTCAACAAGCGGTGTGCTCGGATTCACAGCGTCCGATCGATCAATTTGTCGGAGTATCGCTTTTCGCCAAAAAGGCCGAGAGTGGAAGTAAGATTGCCAAACCCGTCGACCCCGTGCTCGATGCGCCCATCCATCCTCCCATCCCGAACAGTTGGTGGCTGGAAAATCAGATCGACCCCGGTTTCGCCAATTCTCCACAGCGCGACGAAGATGGCGACGGCTTCACCAATTTGGAAGAATTTGAGGCAAAGACTGACGCCGATGACAAAAAAGCTCATCCCAGCTTGCTGCAAAAACTACGCTTCGTGAAATACGAATCAACGGGGTATTTTCTTTGGTTTTCCAGTTCGCTTGGACCCAATCAGTATCAATTCAAAATCGTTCAACTGCCGCCGGTTTTTGAATCGGCAAGTTTAGGACAGCAGCAAAGCTATTTGGCCAATTCGCTGCAGTATAACCGTACGAAAAGCTTTATTTCAGTAACATCGAACATTTTTGATGAAGGCTTTGGCAAAAATCGATTCCGTTTGAAGGAGGTGGTGGAGCGCGAAGTGACCAATGAGGCGACCAAGTTGACCATGAAAAATGAATTTGCTGTCATTGAAGATTTGGCTCCGCACAAACAAGACACTTTTGAGATTCCCAAAACGCCAAGAGCCAAAGAGCGACCAGCGACGGTTCGCTATGATCGCAGCGCAGTTTTGGTGCTCGATGCCGTTGGCGAGGAGGGGAAAGAATTCAAAGTTTTGGAAAATACCCAATTTTCTTTGCCCAACAAGGCGGGACAAAAGGGCTATTTGCTGAAAAAAATCACCCCTGAGGCGCTTACTGTCGAATTCACAGACAAGGAAGGTAAAACTCAAACCGTCGAAATCCCGAAGTCTTAATTTTTTTTATCGCTGACCCACAATTCGCTTTTCAACCCGCCCGTTTTCCGTCACTACTACCCACGTAACACATGCAAAAAATACCTGCGTCCCCAACCAATCGCGTTGCTTCCGCTCTTCTGGCTGCAGCTGCCATGATGCCTTTGATCACTGCTCATGCAGGCGAATCTCTCTATCCAGGCAACAGCTCTGCCCTTGCTCAGCGCGAGGCGATTCGTCGTCAACAAGCAGTAGCTGAGGCTGATCAGTTGCTCGCTGATGGTCGTGCCGCCTACGCTGCTGCCGACTATGACAAAGCTGTCACCAATTTCAAACAAGCTCTTGCGAAATTGCCTCCCGCTCCCGTGCTGGATGATCGCCGCTCGGTGATGAAGAAGCATTTGGTTGATGCTTCCATCGCGCTCGCTGGCCAGCATCGCAAAGTAGGTAAGTACACGGAAGCCCGTGCTTTGCTCGATTTTGTTCTTTCGGCTGATGTGGATCCCGGCAATGGGCGCGCTCAGATTGAGTTGGGTTATCTCGATGATCCCGTTCGCACCAATCCTGCTTTGACCTATGAACACACGCAGAATGTCGACAAAGTGCGTCGTGGTCTTTACATGGGTGAAGGACATTACAATTTGGGCAAGTACGACGAAGCCACCCGTGAATTTGAAAGCGTGTTGCGCATCGATCCCTACAACAAAGCTGCTCGTCGCTGGATGGAGCGGATTTCTGCCGCCAAATCGGATTACTATCGTTCGGCCTATGACCACACTCGCGCTGCGCTACTTGCAGAAGTCGACCAAGCTTGGGAGTTGGCGGTTCCGCGCGACGTTCCTACCGCCGCTTCGGGAGAGATCGCCGACCCTGGTTTGACCTCGGGCTCTGCTTTGATCATGGAAAAATTGCGTTCCATCGTCATTCCAGTGATCGATTTTGAAGACACTTCGGTCGAGGAAGCCATTGATTTCCTTCGCACTCGTTCGCGCGAACTCGATACTACGACCACCAATCCTGCTGACAAGGGCATCAATTTTGTGGTGCGCAAACCACAAGCCAATGCTGCCGCTCCCGACAGCTCTGGCCTGGATGCCGCTGCGGGCGCACTTGCCAATACGGCCGACCCAGGAACGCTGCGCGTGCGCGAACTTCGTCTGACGAATGTGCCTGTTGCTACGGCTCTGAAATACATTTGCGAAAGCACGAAGCTGAAATACAAAGTCGATGACTTTGCTGTCACTCTCGTTCCTTCTTCTGATGATGGCGAAGACATTGTTACTCGCTCTTTCCAAGTTCCGCCCGACTTCCTCGATGCTCTCAATGACGGCAGCGGTGGTGAAGCTGAGGCGAGCAATGATCCCTTTGCTTCGGCACCCGACACCAATGGCGGTATCGCCGGTTTGAAGCCTCGTGGCAATGTGCAAGATTTGCTCAAAACCAAGGGTGTTCCTTTCCCTGAAAAAGCATCTGCGAACTTCATTGCAGCGAACAGCACTCTCGTCGTGCGCAACACGCCGACCAACCTCGACTTGATTGAGCAGATTGTCGACGCCATGCAGATCGACACTCCGAAGCAAATCAAGATCATGACGAAATTCGTCGAGATCAGCCAAGAAAACAATGATGAGCTCGGCTTCGACTGGATTGTCTCGCCCTTCGGCCTCGGTGGCGATTTGTTCGGTAGCGGTGGCTCGATCGGCAGTGGCACACCTCGCACTTCATCGGACTTCATCTCGCCTGTTGCTGGAGCTGCCGTAGGTGGCATTCCTGTCATCTCTGGAGAAAATGTGAGCAATATCGTTACCGGCGGCAATCGCTCGGGCAATGCTGCGATCACTCGCGATAGCATCAGCGCGCTGTTGAACAATCCTGAGAGAACTTCGCAAAACGCCTCGGTTGCTCCTGGCATTCTTGGTCTGACTGGCTTGTTCAGTGACAGCCAGGTGCAGATGATCATGCGTGGTCTTTCGCAGAAAAAAGGTGCCGACATCATGACGGCTCCGAGCATCATGGCCAAGTCTGGTCAGAAAGCGACGATTGAAATCATTCGCGAATTTATCTATCCGACCGAATACGAGCCCCCCGAACTGCCTCAGAACGTGGGTCAACAGGGCTTCGGTGGCGGTGGCATTATCGGGCCCGGCGGTGGTATCGTTGGGGGCGGTGGTCAAGCTCAAGGATTCCCTGTGACTCCTGCGACTCCGACCGCATTTGAACCTCGCAACACGGGTGTGACCTTGGAAATCGAGCCGACTTTGGGCAATAATGACTCGGTCATCGATTTGCGTTTTGCTCCCGAAATTGTCGAGTTTGAAGGCTTCATCAACTACGGTAGTCCGATCGAAGCGCCATCGACCAATGCTCTTGGTGAACCCACGACCGTGACGATTACTGAGAACCGCATTGAGATGCCCGTGTTTTCGGTGCGACGTGTTTCGACTTCGCTTTCGATCTACGATGGGCATACGGTTGCCGTCGGCGGCCTGATGCGCGAAGACGTTCAGAACGTCGAAGACAAGGTGCCTGTTCTGGGTGATATCCCAGTCGTTGGACGCCTGTTCCAATCCAAAGCGGAGAATCGAATCAAGAGCAACCTCATCATCTTCGTGACTGCTCAAATCATTGATGCGACGGGCCGTCCGCTCCGTGGTGCCAATGGTGCTCCAGAAGCTCCTGCTTCTATGACACCTGTTGATGCCAGCGCTGAAATGGGCAGTCTGCTTCCCCCTCCGTAAGCAATCATCATGATCGCGGTGTTAGAAATTAACCATTTTTCTCAATAGCATTTTATCTTATCTTTTATGTCTCTTTTAAAATCCAAACCCCTCCTCATCACGGCCTTCACCTTTACGGTGGCTGCAGGAGCATGGTTGATCCAGTCACCCCTGGAGTCGACCAGCGCATCTGCCGATAAAGTCGCAGTGGTTTCACCGAAGACTGACGATGCCCATGCCCATTGCGGAGCGCATTGCAAGCATCATCATCCGGACTCGGAATTAGTGCGGAAGTCCTTTGAGAACACTGGCGGTGATGCCATAACTAAGAAGTTTCCAGAGGCGACTATGGCTGATTTTTGGAAAGGTTACTCACTGCGCAAACCTCTTGTTAAGCGTGAGGCCTTGCTTGCCAAGAAAGGCGATAAGATCGCTTTGCAGTTGGGTGGAGACAAAGCTGTAGAAGGCGTATTGACTGGTCGCAAGAACCGCAAAGATGGTGCTCAGGTCTTTGGAATGAATGTGCCTGGCACCGAATTCCGTCTTCAGTACATCGAGATGACCGATGGTCGTGTCGTGGGAGCTCTACGTCAACCGAATCATCCTGTATCTTATCGCCTTTCTGGCACAGTACAAGAACCAGTAATCACTGCCATTGCTGTGGTGGATGATTATTGCTCGAAATGGTCAGACGAAAACGGCGCAGTTGTCCAAGGGTTGCCTCCTGCCGATCGTGCTGCCACCTCTCAAGCTCGCGTGACTCGCGTGGCCAAATTGGACAGCAATGTCGATTCAGAAAATGTGATTTATTTGGACTTCGATGGTGAGGACATTACAGGTTCAGGCAGCGGCTGGGGCGATATCAACGCAGTGGCGTCTTCTTTCACGGAAGCGCAAATTACGCAGATTTGGGATTACGTTGCAGAAGATTTCCGCTCGTTTGACGTCAATGTGACCACGGATCGCACCGTTTTCGACGCTGCGCCTGTCGGCCAGCGGATGATGGTAATTTTCACGCCGACCGACGATGCTGCACCTGGCGCTGGCGGCGTTGCCTTTTTGGGCTCATTTTACAGTGGTTCCGATGAGCCTTGCTGGGTTTTCAATGGTGGTGTGGGCAGTGCCGCCTTGGCCGCTTCGCACGAAGTTGGTCATACTCTCGATTTGATTCACGATGGTCGCAATACTCCCAATGAGGAATATTACGGTGGCAATGGTACGTGGGGCCCTATCATGGGAGCTCCTTACGGAGCAGGCGTTGTTCATTGGTCTAGAGGTGAATACACGAGTGCGAACAACCAAGAGGATGACATTGCGATCATTGCGCAGACCTTGCCTCTCAACACTGATCTCGTCGGCAATGATTCTTTCTCAGCGGAAGCTCTTTTGCCTGATGAAGACGGTAATTTTACAGTAGACGGTGGTATCGAAACCCAGGCGGATCTGGATGTTTATTCTTTTGAAACCAGCGGTGGATTGGTGACCATCAATGCGACGCCTAGTGGCCCTAACACTGGCGTCAACGGTCAGAATCTGAACATTCGTCTCCGCATTACAGACAGTGGCGGCGGCACGATTGTGGATTCGAACGATCAAGGTTCGTTGCCCACCAGCATTTCTTCGAACTTGGTGGGAGGAAGCTACTTCTTGATTGTGGAAGGCGCGGGCGAGGGCACATGGGCTACGGGTGGCTATGGTGACTACGGTAGCATCGGCAATTTCAGCATTACGGGCAATCTGCCTCCTCCTACCCCTGGTGACTTTGATGGTGACGGCTTGTCGGATGACGAAGAACTGGCGCTGGGCACTGACCCGTATGACCGTGACACCGATGGTGATGGTCTTTCCGACCGCCAAGAAGTTTATCCGTTCAGCACGGTCGAGGGACAGTTTGCTTTCGAAGCTGCTTTGGCAGATGCTCTGAACAAGGGTGGTAATCTCACCATCATTGATTCTCCTCAGAAATTGTATCGCGTCAAACGCGGTCTCTTGACGACTCCTCTTCCTAACCCGCTTCCCAACAACTACGATCCTTTGGTTGATCTTACCCAACGTCTCTGGTTGGGCGGACATGACTCTCTGTCAGACGGTCGTTTCCAGTGGGTAACCCCAGCTGGTGAACTTAATGGCACGGAAATTGGATCAGCTGTGCTGGGTTATGTGTCTCCTGGAAGCACTTCGATCACCAACGTGGTGAACATCGATGCTCTCACATCGGGTCGTCGTCTTTACGGTTCGGGCCTTCCTGGTCCTGTAACCATTTCCAATCTTAATGTTCCAAACCGCACCATTACACTCAGCTCTGCTGTCAACGCCACTCTGAGTCAAGGTGTCGCCAATGTGGTCATTCAAAATCCTGGCACAGGATTCCTCTCTGCTCCGAATGTTACCTTTAATCCCACAGGTGCTACGGCAACAACAACTGTGGCACTTGGTCGGATTACCTCGATCACCGTCAACAATCCCGGCTCTTACACGACTCCACCCACAGTGGCTTTTGCAGGAACCAGCGGTGCTGGTGCAGCAGGAAGCGCGGTATTGACCCCGGCGTCGACCTTGTCGCGTGTGATTTCTATCAATGTTACGAATGCTGGATCGGGTTACATCACTCCACCGGATGTTGTAATTGCGGGTCTCGGCGCTGGTGCATCGGCGGTTGCCAGTATTGATGGCGGCGCTGTAACGGCAATTACGGTGCTGAATCCTGGACTGGGATATACCGCAGCGCCGACTGTGACTTTGGTCGGAGGCGGTGGTGTGAACGCTACGGCCGTGGCAACGATTGCCGATCCGGCAATGCGTTTGTATTCTCCTGCAACTCCCAATACCTACATTCGCTGGGCGGGTGGTTTGCTTCCCGGCAACCGTTTGAATGTCCCTGAAGCGATTTCGGTCAACTCGGGTACGGAATTTTTGTGGAGTGCAACTCAAGCGACCACCGCTTTGGGTTACTTGCTCGAGCGTCCCGTGACCAATCCAAAGTCGAAAGACAGTGACGCGGATGGCATTGATGACCTTGTCGAGTTTGATGAGTATGGCACCAATCCTACCCTCGCCGACTCGGACAATGATGGCTTGAGTGATCCAGATGAGCTGTTTGTTCATAAGACGAATCCTAAAGTTGTTGACACGGATGGCGATGGTCTGCCCGACGGCCAAGAGATCAATGGTCTGGCCGGCGGCTTCAAATCGAATCCTCTGATCATTGATTCGGATGGTGATTTGGTCAGTGATTTTGATGAAATCAACGCTGCGCCTCCCACCAACCCTCTCGATGCGACGAGCTATCCGTCCACTTCTCCCACATTGGCAGCCAATGGTTTGCACAATACGGTGATCAACGGTACACAGCAAACGGTGTCGATCGACCAAACTTTTGCGCCTTTCGGGCATCGTCCTGATACGGACAAGTCCGGAGACGATGGTTCCGTTGCGATTCGAGATCGCAATGGCGCGATCATTTGGGTCGATAAGGCAGGTCGCTCGGTCGTTATCCCGAACAGCAGCCTTGCTCGCACACTGTATGTTTCCAATACGGAGTGCATTATGTACAACAACCGTTACGATGGCACATACGATACAAGAAATTCAGTTTCTCGCGTAGTCGTCCATCGTCGTGCTGCGAATGGTGGACTCACGAGTTCTCCTGAAATTCTCATTGCCGGCACGATTGTTGATACCGCTCCGATTTCTCCGACGACCTACGGCTTCACTCTTGTGGTAGGCCAGTCATTTGATGATGGATTCACCGAGTCGACGCAGCGCTTCCAGAGCGGTGTTACCGCTGACGGCTTGCCCATCTTTGACATTGAAAACATCAACTATTGGGATGTTTGCAACTACACCATGTATCGCATTACTTGGGATGCGCAGTTGCAAGTGCTCGGTGGCACACAGATTGATGTTGCTCCTGGCGCACCGAACCTTGGTACGACGCGTGTGAGGTTTCTTTAATGTGGAAACAGCCTCTTACTGGGCTTCGTTCAATCTCAATAGCGAAAACATTCGCCGCGTGAGTCTGCGATTCCAGCCAGAAGTGGAAAACGTTGGCTATCTGTCCAACGTCCGGGCTCTTCTTGAGTTTCCCATTGTCACGGAAGCTACTCTCCCTGATGCGAACCTCAATCCAGTCTTCGAGGAAACGGGCAATTATGAGTTGCAAGACTTACGTCAGCGTCCGAATGGCGTGACGAACCTCGTCAATACGTTCCCATTGGATCTTGGTGACAAGTTGTTGCCAGTGACCACCTACACGCGTGCTGGCACTGTCCCTTATGTCTACACAATTGGAGCAAGTCGAAGCACGGTAAAACTCTACCGCGTGGATGCGGCACTCACTCGTCTGGGCCCTGTGGTCAATTTGCCCGACCAAGTGCTTGACGATACCGCAGCGATTCGCAGTGCTTGGGATGCTTCTTTGTTGGTGAAGTCTGAAGGTCCGTCGGGTCTGCTCTGGCTCCCCAGTATTGTGAATACAGTGACGAACCGTGTGGAAGGCTTGAGTCCCGCACGCAGCATCACATCTTCGACAGCTGCTTTGCCGATGTTTGTCAACAATCTGCAAGCGGTGGCTTGGATCAATTCGGAAGCACCTGTGGATTTGACCAATGGCGCTCAGGTTCCCTTTGCCGTAATCAGTCACTTCCAAAAAGGCCCAGGAAACTCTGTGATCCTGACGCCTCTCACACCCGCCATCCAAGGTCGTTATGTGGCATTGCCTCCTTTGTTGACGCCCGATCCTGAGACCGAGGGCTGGTTTGTTACGACTTTTGAAAAGACTGATGCACGTTCGGCACTCGTCCGCAACTACCGCCTTGGTCTCACCAGTTCGGTCGATCGCGACGGCGATGGATTGCCTGATGTGGCTGAGATTGGTCTCGGCACCAACCCTGGAAATGCTGACAGCGACACCGATGGTGTTCGTGATGGCGACGAGATCTACCCATTTGAATTGGTCGAAGGCACCTTCACCTGGGAACAAGCGCGTGTTGATGCCGCCCGTCGTGGAGGTCGTCTCGCGGTGCTGAGCACTCAGAGCATGCAGGATGGACTGAAAGCCATCCGTGGTAGCGCGATGCTTGGCAAATCATGGTGGGTAGGTGGTCACGACAGCTTGGTCGAGGGCACTTACCAGTGGCTTGATGCCAACGGCAACAAGTTTGGTCCGAACATTTCTACACCAACGAACTGGGATACCTTCCAGCCGAACAACAACACCGATTCGGATGGCATGGAAGTGGGCGCCACAGCACGTCAAGCATGGTCGATGGCCCCCAACACGAAGCTGCAAGGCTATGTGATCGAGTTTCAAGTCACATCTCCTTTGGTTGCAGATTCTCAGCTCCGTGGTGACATCGATGGTGATGGTCTTACCTACGCCGAGGAAGTCGCAGCGGGGACAAGTCCCTTTATGCCTGACACTGACGAAGACGGCTTGAGCGACAGTCAAGAACTGTATCCTTTCCGTTATGTCAATGCGAGCTTCAATTGGGAAACGGCCCGCAATGCCGCCAAGCAGGACGGTGGTCGTTTGGCTGTCTTCGATACCCTTGCCAAGTTGAATGGCGCCATTCGCCAATTGGGTAATACCTTTGGTGGTAGCCAAGTCTGGATTGGCTTGAATGACATTAATCCGCTCGCTCCGCTCGGGTCGAATGCCGAGGGTGTGTATTGGTGGGTTGATGCCAATGGCAATAATATGGATCCGATTACGCAACAGCGTGTTGGTACTCCACTTGGATTGTTTAGCTACTGGGGCTTTGGACAGCCCAATAACCTGAACGATGCCGATGGTGTCGCCATGGGAGATGGTTTCATCTGGCGCACTCTGCCTGTCAGCACAACCCTTGGTTACTTGGTCGAGTTCCCTACCAGCAATCCGACCAATCGTGACACCGACAACGACGGTTTGCTTGACGGTGATGAGATCAACACCTATCGCACTAGCCCAATTTTGGTGGATACAGATGGCGATGGCTTGTCTGACTTTATCGAGGTGAATACTCATCGCACGGATCCAACTCGGGCCGACACCGATGGTGATGGTTTGACCGACGGATCGGAAATCAACGGTGTGAATGGCTTTACCAGCAATCCTCTGGTATCCGATAGCGATGGAGACGGCATTGTCGACTACGATGAAGTCATGGCGCCTACGCCATCTGACCCCAACAATGCACAGAACTACCCAACGGGTACGACTCCGATTCTCGGAGCACAGTATTCCTTCCCGGTAAAACTTACCGATGATCGCACGGTGACAATTGACCAGAGCTATGCTCAGTTTGGTCAACGTCCCACGGCATCGAAGATTGGCGAAGATGGTTCAGCCGTGCTGCGTGATGCGAACGGAGTTCTGATCTGGGTCAATCGTCAAGGTCAGCCTCTGGTGATCCCTGCTCCTTCTGTGGCGGATGCGCTCTATGTCACCAACACGGAGGTCGTCGTATGGGACAACCGGTTTGACATGCTCATTGACGCACTTGGAAACGACTCGGAGTCGCTGGTGACAATCTATCGCCGTGCGGAAGATGGAACCATTACAGCGAGCGAGCAGTTGACACTGGTAGGGACGATCCTTGAAACACCGGATGTGACTCCCGCGACCTATGCTATCGCCGATGGGATGATGATGCGGAATCTTTGTTAGTCATTACTAATGCAGCCGGAACACTAGTTGAGAATGTCGACGCTGCAGACCGCATGGAGCTATCCTATTACACACTCTCCTTCGTGGGAGCGCCACGCAGAGTGATTTTGGCTTCTCCTGCGATTCCGAAGTATACCTCTGTTAGCGGTGTTCGAGTCATGCCGATCGCCATCGGCCATGGTTCGGATTGTCTTCAACTATCGATCTGTCACGGAGAATGTATTCACTTCGGCGCAAGACGTGCAGAATCCTCCTACGGCAATAAGAGCTGGCTGGATGAGCAATGCGGGCATGATCAGCTATCTGCCGAACCGCACGAGCGTTGTGGGTTACGTTTCGAACAATCGTCTGATTGCTTACTCGCCGCAGACAACAACGGCAGCCGTGCGGGCCGCAGATGGCACGATCACGACTCCGGAAATCATCAATCCTCCGGTCATTCGTGACATTCGTCGCTCGAACTCGGTGAATACGCTCACCAACGCGTCAGAATTGACAGATACCAGCAACCGTAGCATCACACTCTACAACGGAGATATCAATGTGACGAAGCAAGGCAACACCGTGATCTTGCCATCGAACCAATTGATTTCTGCTGATGCTGTCTTTGTTCGCAATCCCGTGGATGCGTCTTTGTTGCTGAAGCCTGATCCTACCGGTTCCGATGTGTTCTGGGTAAGAACCAACGTTGGCACTAATAGTTTGCAGCCCACCTTGTATCAGCCTTTTGCTCTGCGTGGCACTTCGCTGGCCTTGCCGCTCTTCGTGAGCAATGCAGAATCGGTGATCTGGAACAATGGTCTTGCACCTGTTGGTCCTTTGGGCGTCATCAATCCGGCGAGCATCTCTCACCTGACATGGAGTGGCGCACAAAATGCCGCTGTGGTCAGAACGTTGACTCCGCCAATCGAAGGACGTTTCATCGTCAATACTCCGCAAGTCGGTGTTGATCCAAAGGAAGAAGGCTGGATCATTCACTCCCTTGACAAAATCAATGCGCGTAGCGTGTTGATGCGCAGCTATCGACTCTCTAATGGATCGTTTGTGGACAGAGATCTGGATGGAATGCCTGACTTCATCGAAATGGGTCTTGGTTCTGATCCAAGCAGTCCCGATTCCGATGATGACGATTTGTCCGACGGTGACGAATTGGCCCCTTACTATGTCATTGACGGACAATTCACGTGGCAAGAAGCGGTCGCTGATGCAACAGCGCGCGGTGGTCGTGTCGCGGTATTCCGCAATCGTGACGAGTATCTTGCCGCGGTCTTCCGTTTCCGCAATCAGCTTGTGGGCAATCTGTGGCTTGGCGCAAGTGACATCACCACCGAGTCTTCCTGGCTCTGGCTGAACGGCACCGCCCTCAATCGTACCCAGTGGTTGCTTGCTGGAGTGCCAAGTTGGAGTGCCTTCTACAATGAAATTGGTGGTCAGGCCATTCCTTGGTCTCCTGGTATGCCAAACAACATGAACAATGCCGATGCTCTCGTGTTGCGCACGGACATGTTGTTCGAAGACCGTCCTGTGCTGGAGCGTCGTGGTTACTTGATTGAGTATCCTCGCACCAATCCATCGAATCGCGATAGTGATGGCGATGGCATGAGTGATGGAGATGAATTGGCCAATGGCACGAATCCAATGGTGGGCAATCCCTTTGCAGGCGTTCCGACACCTCCTGTGTATTCGCCCAGCGGTCCATTTGTGAACTTTGCTGCGTCAGGTGTTGCTGGAAACTACGAAGGTCTCGTCTTTGACCCAGAACAAGGTCACACCCATCGTCAGACCATCAGTCTCAGCAACCGAGGTTCTTTCTCCTCTGCTGTGACCGGTCTGGTGGCAGGCATTCGAGGAACTTTCCGTGGTGCCATGAATCCAGTAGGCTACTACCTGGGTCCAGTTCCCGGAACCTTGGGTGGCATGATTTCGATGGAATTGTGGTTGGTGCAAGACGGAGCGACAGGTCAGTGGATGATCCGTGGTCGTGCAGAAACCAATACTGGTGTCACCTTGGGTATCGAGTTGCGCCGCACGAAGCACAACAGTGCGAACCGTTATCCTCTGCCGGGTCGTCTGACGATGTTCATGCCGATGACCGATCAAGAAAACCCGGGGCCAAAGGGTGATGCGGTAGCAGTAGGATCGATCAATTCGTCGGGTGTAGTGGCTTTGTCCATGTATCACCCTGATAATGGGCGCTCGTCCTTCTCTGGTCCTATCCTGCATGGTGACTTGGTTGCGTTGCGTTCGCTTTCTTCGACACGTTCCGCTCCATCGGTTGTTCTTGGTCCATTGAACATGAATGACCCAACGGCAGATCGCCATTTTGGTGGCAGCCTGCGCTATTACTCGCCTGAGTTCGTTCCTGGCTCGCAGTTCCAGGAAGGGTTCTCACAAATCCGCACGGTATCGGGCGCCCGTTATGTCGCTCCACCGCGTGGCGTGTTGGCTCTCCGTGGATTTAGGACTTCACAGTTCAACTCTCAGTTCAATCTTGAGGGCGGTGACTTTGGTGGCTTGAGTTCGATCGGAACGTGGAGTGTCTCGAACAGCATTGTGATTCCTCCATCGCCCGCTCAGCGTGCTACGGCAACCTTTGCTGCCGCAACCGGTTTGTTGACCTATCGCTACACCGGTACGGATACCGATCGTGGCCTTGTGAATGCTCCGGCCTCTGGCTTTGCTGTCCATCAGCAGCTTGCATCGGTTGGTCGTGGTAGCGCAGTGGTTCGTGGTTATTACACGAGCGCCTTCAGCAACGGTGGTCTCTCGGTGACTCCGAACGATGGCACGATTCCTGACATGACCGTGCTGAGCCCAGTGAAGCAGAAGCTGTTCAATGGAGCGGGTGCGACGCAGACCTACACGATCGATGTTCGCACGCAAGGTGCATGGCAAGTCGTGGTTCCTGCAGGATTGAACTGGGCGACCGTTGCGGTCGTGGGTGCCGATGCTGCGACGCCACTGGTTGGCAATGGCAATGGCACTGTGACCATCACGGTGGGTGCGAATGAAACTACTGCGCAGCGCGTGTTGCGGATCAACATTGCTGGTGTAACGCACACCTTGACGCAGGATTATCGCTCGAATAACTGACCCACTATCATTCTATCACAACCCGTCATCACTCGGTGGTGGCGGGTTTTCTCTTTCTGCTATGAAAATTTCACGTCGTTCGCTGTGGTTGATCGTTTTGGTAATTCCTCTCCTTTGGCTGCTATGGCCGAAAGGGGGGCATGAAGGAAATGAAGCGCAAGGAATTCCCCTTCGCAAGGGTGCTACATCGCACGAGTTGATGGATCAAGCCTCTCAGGCGGCGGGAACCAGTGGGAAAAATGACAAGACATCGAGTCGTCGAGGACAGGGAAAGTCGAATCTTTCTTCCACAAGCCCATCGAGCGCTGAAGTTGATGACATTTTGTTGGATGAAAACATCACCGACGATCAAGCTGCTCAGAAATTGCGTGAAATTGCAGCCGATGCGTCGTTTCCTTTGCCACAGCGTGAAGAAGCCATGCATCATGGCCTAAACCTGCAGCCATCGGCTTTTGGGGATTTTGCTGAAGCGCAACCCGATCTTCCTGTTGAGCTCGCTCTGCCCTTGTTGCAGTCGATGATCAATTTCAATGAAAGTCCGAAGGATCAGATTCGGACGTATCTTGCGCTAAAAGATCATGCTGATCCTGAAATTGCTGAGCAAGCACTGGAAATGCTCGCGTTCATGGTCGAAGACGATGCGCGGGAAAAAACACCCGAACAATGGGAGCAGATGGCGCGAGAGAAGTTGCGCAAGATGGAAGAGGAGAAGGAAGAGTGAATGCGAGGTGGCTCGTAGGGCTGAAGGGCGCGGGCGGCGCGCCTGAGGTAACATGGGAGATGGGAGATGGGAGATGGGAGATGGGAGATGGGAGATGGGAGATGGGAGATGGGAGATGGGAGATGGGAGATGGGAGATGGGAGATGGGAGA
>RDYF01000119.1 GCA_004293285.1 Verrucomicrobiota bacterium
CTATCAAGATTTGACTCGCATCAACAAAGCCGTCGCGGAAGGAGAATTGGAGCGCAATGAGACGCTGCAGCAAGCCTTTGCCAAAGCCAAGACAGGACGCTTGCATTTGATTGGTTTGGTCAGCGATGGCGGTGTGCACGCGCATCAGGATCATTTGATTGCCCTTGCCGAAATGGCCCAACGTGCAGGCGTGGCGGATGTGATGGTGCATGCCATAACAGATGGTCGTGATACGTCGCCTACCAGTGGTGCGGGCTTCTTGGGCGATGTCGAACAACGACTGGCACCGACCGGGGCTAAGATTGCGACAGTGGTCGGACGCTACTTTGCGATGGATCGCGACAAGCGCTGGGATCGCAACAAACTGGCTTGGGATGCGATTGTTTTGGGTCGGGGAGAAAGCACCTGTCTGAGTCCTGCGGCAGCGGTGAAAGCCAAGTATGCCGATGACCCACGTGGCGACGAATTCATGCCGGCATTGATCTTTTCTCATGCCGATGAACAACGCGTGCGCGATGGCGATGTCTTTTTGTGGTTCAACTATCGGAGCGATCGCACGCGTCAGCTCACCGACGCGTTCTTGCGTCCTGAGTTCGATGGCTTTGATCGTGAAGTCGTTCCGCAAGTTCACTACGTCACGCTGACGAATTACGGTGACTACCATTGCGCTGTGATCTTCGCGCCGCAGACCTTGGAGATGATTCTAGGCGAAGCCGTATCGCGTGCTGGATTGACGCAACTGCGCTGTGCCGAAACAGAAAAATATCCGCACGTCACCTTTTTCTTCAACGGTGGTGTCGAACAGCCCTATCCGGGCGAAGATCGTTACCTTGCGATCAGTCCCAAGGAAGTGGCGACCTACGATGCCAAGCCGCAAATGAGTGCGCCCGATGTGGCCTTTGAAGTCTATCGTCGGATGGAGCAATACGATTTGGTCATCGTGAACTTTGCCAATCCCGACATGGTTGGTCACACCGGAGTGGTCGAAGCGGGGATTCATGCCTGCGAAGCCATTGATCTCGGCGTGCGACTGCTCGTCGAGCGCGCACTGGCCCTCGGCGGGAAACTTTTCATCACAGCCGACCATGGCAATTGCGAGCTGATGCGCAATCCCGATGGTTCGCCGCACACGGCTCATACGACCAACTTGGTGCATGCGCTTTACGTCGCCGATGATGCCGAGCAGTATGAACTCGAAAATGGCATCCTCGCCGATGTTGCGCCGACTTTGCTGGCGATGCTCGGAGTCGCGCAGCCGAAAGAGATGTCGGGTCGCTCTTTGCTGAAGAAAAAATAAGCACGCCGCCCACGATGTTTTCGATTGTTTTAGTCGCTCCCGAAATCCCGCACAACGCCGGAGCGGCGGGTCGTCTGGCTCTAGCGACGGGGGCTGTGTTGCATTTGGTCAAACCGCTCGGTTTTTCGTTAGAAGACAAATACGTGCGTCGCACCGGTTTGGATTACTGGAAAGACGTCGACCTACGCGTGTGGGATTCGTTAGAAGAATTGCAGCAAGCCGCTGGTGCGGAAGCGCGCTTTTGGTATCTTAGCACCAAGGCGCGACGTCATGTATGGGAGGTGGAATTTGCCGATGGCGACTACTTGGTGTTTGGTTGCGAAAGCAAAGGCTTGCCGGAAGAGACGGTTTTCGGAGCTGGCGATCAAGCGGTGAAAATCCCGATGAAGCCCGATAGCACGCGGAGCTTGAATCTATCGACTGCAGTGGCGATTGTGCTTTACGAAGCAGTGCGTCAGGTCGGCTTCTGATCCGCGACGATGCTTGTGGCCGCGTCCTTTGCGGCGTCGAACTGACGACAGTGCTGCGCTTCGCAAATGGTCACGTGGGTGGCATTCGGCAGATGGCTGAAAACCGCGCGCGGACGATATGCGGAAGTTGGCATCAGATCCATCGAGCATTGCCAGTGAGCGATGCCTCTTTCCCAGAGATCATAGGCGCTGAGTAGCACGGGAGCGGCGAAAGGATGTTGCGTCAGGGTGTTCGTGCCACCACGCAACAAAGCTTCGGCGCGGGTTTGGTAGCGAGGCTCTTGGCAAAGCACGGCGAGCTGTAGCAATGAAACGGCAGCCGTGTGATTGGCGGCGGGCTCGGCACCATCGTAGTCTTCTCGTACGCTCAGAATTTCCTGACCGCGCAAGTGCGTGCGCAGCAAGTATCCGTGATGCGCATCGCTCCAGAATTGTCGGTCCATCGCAGCTTGCAGCTCACGTGCCGAGGTCAACCAAGCGTCGGAGAAATCCGCTTGATGCAGAGCAATCAACGCGGCAATCAGATTGGCGTAGTCCGCAGGCGTGCCGTGATGAGGAGAGCGATGCCCGCGGTAGGTGCGGTAGAGGATTTTCCCATCCCAAAGATTTTCTAACAAAATTTTCGCAGCGCCCTGAGCCGTGGTCAGCCAATCGCGGCGATTCATCGCATGGGCTCCCTTGGCGAGTGCGCGGATGGCGAGGGCATTCCAGGCGACGATGATTTTGTCATCGCGATGGGGCAAAGGTCGTTGTTTGCGGTGTGCCAGTAGCAGGGATTGTGCTTCGGCGAGAGTTTTCTCTACCTCCTCGGCTGTCGTATCGAACCGCTGAGCGATCTGTTCGATGGTCAGGGCGCGATAGAGTGTGTTTTGGCCGACCAATTCTTCGTGCGGATCGCTCTCAGGTCGGGCATTTCCTTGGGCTTCGATGCCAAAAGCGAGCGACAGCATCAGCGCCGATCGAGGCGGCAGGAGTTGGGAAATTTCCTGTGCTTCCCAAGTCCAGAAGGCGCCTTCGCGCTTGTGACTCGCGTTATGATCCGGCAAGCTATCGGCATCTTCTGCTGCGTGAAAGGCGCCACAAGGGTCCAGCATTTCGTCGATCAGATACGCGAAAAGGCGAGTGACGGTTTGCTCGTAGACGGCATCGCCCGTCAGCAGCCAGGCATCGATCAATGCCTCGGCGATGAGTGCTTGATCGTAGAGCATTTTTTCATAATGCGGCACATGCCAATAGCGATCGACCGAGTAACGATGAAAGCCACCGCCGAGTTGATCGTGGATGCCGCCATTGATCATCGCTTGCAGCGTATGCGCGACCATTTGCCATGCACGCTGGCTATCGGGATGCTCTGCGCCCCAGCGGTCGATCAACTGCATCAGCGTCGTCAATACCACAGGGCGGGGAAATTTTGGTGCGGAACCAAAGCCGCCGAGTTCTTCATCGAACGATTGATCGCAGCTGTCAAAAAAATCGCCCAGCACGCGTGCTTCTGCGATGCGTGCGTGATGAGGTGCTGCTTGCGACTGCTGTTGCAACTGAGCGAGCAAGCGTGCGCCATTGTCGCGCATTTTTGCTTCATCCTCGCGCCAGAGTCGTGCGACCTCCCGCAGGATGCGAGGGAACCCCGCTCGGCCGTAGCGATCTTCTGGAGGGAAATACGTGCCACCGAGCAAAGGTTCGCCTTTGGGCGTGAGCCACACACTCATCGGCCAGCCGCCTTGTCCGGTTGTGGCTTGGATGAAAGCCATGTAAGTGGCGTCGACATCAGGACGCTCTTCGCGATCGACCTTGATGTTGATGAAATGCTCATTCATCAGAGCGGCGGTGAGGTCATTTTCAAACGACTCGTGCTCCATCACATGGCACCAATGGCAAGTCGAATAGCCGATGCTGAGAAAGATCGGTTTATTTTCGCGTTCGGCACGCAAGAACGACTCGTCCGACCAAGGCAACCAATCGACGGGATTATTGGCGTGTTGCAGCAGATACGGCGACGTTTCGTGAATCAGAGCGTTCGGCATGGATCAGACGTGGGAAAAAAGTTCGCGCAGATAGCTCATCGAATAAATGCCGGTTGAATGGCCATCTTGCCAGAAAAGCTGCAAGGCATACGAGCGAACTTGGCTGATGATCGACCTTCGGACGAACCACTCGACCCAGGGCATCGGGCTCTCCTTGACAAGCGGCGCAGGGGCAGGCGCGACGCAGCAGAGGGAGTGGCAAGTAAATTTCCACTCCATCATTAAAAATGAGGCATAGTTCCTCGCCGATGACGGCCATGGTTTCGATAGTCAGAGCGCTCACGTCGGTAAGCTACTGCGGGAGCAGCTGCGATGCAAATGGGAAATCCTTGGGGGTGTGAATGAGAATTTCATTGCCAGAGGGGGATGGGGTCGTGGCATGATGCGCGCATGGAAGCGCACGAATGGCGGGAAAAGACAAAAGAGGGCACAAGGTACTTTCGAGCCACCTATCATGCGGGCAGTTGGAAATTTCAGAAAACCCTCAAAACCGATCCGGATTGGGAGCAAATTCCCGAGCCCGACGCCGACTTATGGTTGACCTTGCGCGACATTTTATGGCGTCGCTACCAGCGCAAGCGGGGCTCTTGGAGCATCATCGAGAAGATCGATCAAAAGCTCGAAAAAGATTTTGGCATTTTGCCCGATGGGGGAAATGAATGAGACAACGCGACAATGGCTCGACTGGGATGCACGGCACTGCTGGCATCCATTCACCGATCAGGCCGCGTGGTGCGCTCCTGAGCACGAGAGATTGGTCATCGAGCGTGGTCAAGGCGTATGGTTGTGGGATTCGGAAGGTCGACGCTATTTCGATGGCAATTCTTCGATTTGGACCAACATTCACGGTCACGGGCATCCGCATTTGAGGTCGGCCGCACTGGCGCAGCTCGATCAAGTGGCGCACACGTCGTACCTCGGCTTCGCCAATCCTCGGGCTTCCGAACTTGCGGCACGGCTGTGCGCGCTATTTCCGCCGCAGACTTTGACGCGCGTGTTTTTTTCCGATGACGGCTCCACAGCGGTCGAATGCGCGGTCAAAATGGCCTTGCAGTATCGCATGCAAACGGGCGAGCCCGAACGCACCGGTTTGGTCGCTTTTCACAATGGCTACCACGGCGACACCATGGGTGCTGCTTCGCTTGGCGGTGTGAGCTTGTTTTTCGAGCGCTTTCGTCAATTTGGCATGCCCGTGACCTTTGTCCGCGATCTGTCCGAGTTGCAGCAACTGCGTGCAGATCAAATCGCCGCGGTGATCCTCGAACCACTGATTCAGGGCGTCAATCAAATGAGCCTCTGGCCTGCGGGGATGCTGCGAGAGCTGCGCGCTTGGTGCGATGCGACGGGGGTGCAGTTGATCCTCGATGAAGTGATGACCGGTTTTGGTCGCACAGGCGCAATGTTTGCCTGCCACCACGAGCAGGTCGTGCCCGATTTGCTTTGCCTGGCCAAAGGCTTGACGGCAGGCTATTCCCCCTTAGCGGCAACGCTGACGCGCGAGACCATCTATCGCGCCTTCGAGGGGCAGGAAAATGTGTTTTACTATGGTCATAGTTACACGGCACATCAACTCGGATGCGCCATGGCCTTGGCGAACTTGGAGATTTTTGCACAAGAGCGAGTGTTGGAGCGTGTGCAAGCATTGCAGCCCGAGTGGCAGCGGAATTTGGAGTCGGTTTTTTCGCCACATCTGGTGCGTGTTTGCGGCATGATTGCGGGGATCGAATTGCGGCAACCCGATGGCTCGGCCTTTCCGAGTGAGCGAAAAATCGGAGCTGCGGTGTGCTTGGCGGCGCGTGCTCACGGGCTCTTGACGCGCCCCATCCGCGATACAGTCGTGTTGATGCCGCCTCTGAGCAGCACGCGGGAGGAGTTGCTTTTTGCCATCGAAGCACTGCGTCGCGCGGTGGCCGATGTGCTCGGTTGCTGACCGCAAAAAACCCGCGCAGCAAGAAGCGGCGCGGGTTTTTGTGAGACGATCTGCGTGCGGAAATTACGCGTGGTACAGCAAGATCGAGTTGGCAGTAAAGTGATCGGAAAGCATGTCCGAGACAATCACGATCGGAGTGCCAGGCTGGGCCAAGTTGTTTTGGCGCAGGATGTCGGCAGCCGACTGGATGGTGTCATCGATGTTTGTCGCGAAAGGCATTTGGAAAGCCGTGACACCGCGAGAAAGCGACATCTGACGGCAGACGCGCTCCTTCGGCGAGAAAGCGTAGAGAGGCGTGCGTGGACGCAGCAGCGCGCAGTGATTGGCAACAATGCCTTGGCGAGTCAAGACGATCAGGCAAGCTCCGGGAAGGGAGTCGGCGAGAATCACCGCCGCGCGGCAGGTCTTCTGACGCTCATCGCGCAAAATGGCGTGTTCGCCATAGCCGAGACCGCCACTGCGTTCGATGCGCGATGCGATGCGCACAAAGGCTTCCATGCAGCGAATTGGGTAAGCGCCCACCGATGTTTCGCCGGAAAGCATCAGGGCGTCCGCCTCTTCGAACGTAGCGTTCGAGACGTCGGTCACCTCGGCACGAGTCGGGGTGGGGTTGGTGATCATCGATTCCAGCAACTGCGTCGCCACAATCACGCGGCGGCCGAGTTCGTGGCAGCGTTTGACAATGCGGCGTTGGAGGATGGGAAGTTCTTCAAATTCCACTTCCACACCGAGGTCACCACGGGCGACCATGATGATGTCGGTGGCTTGGATGATCGAGTCGATGTTGCGAATCGCCTCTTGGTCTTCGATTTTAGCGATGATTTTCGCACGACCTTCGAGTTTTTCCAGATTGCTACGAAGTTCGCGCACGTGGGCGGCATCGCGGACGAAAGAGCCGGCGACAAAGTCGGCATCACATTCGACAGCGAGAGCGAGGTCGAGATGGTCTTTTTCGGTGAGAGCAGGAAGATTGAGTCGGACGCCGGGAAGGTTGATGTGACGACGCGAGCCGAGTTTGCCAGGAGTTTTCACCTCGCAAGTAATGGCATCGGGACGAACGCTCTTGATCAGCATCAGCATCGCGCCGTTGTCGACGACGAGCGTATTGCCTTCGCTAACGTCCTCCATGAGGCCATCGTAGTTGACGGTGGTGGAGAGCTCGATGCTCGGAGCGACATACGATTTGCGGAATTCGACGAGGTCGCCGATTTGCAATTCATAAGGCTTCGGCAGGTCACCGGTGCGGATCGATGGACCAGTGAGGTCAAAAAGCACGCCGATGTGTTTGTCGCGGGCTTTGGCCTGCTTGCGCACGCGGCGGGCCATTTCGCGGGCCCAGTCGTGCGGTGCGTGCGACATGTTGAGGCGGAAAACGTCTGCGCCGGTATCGATCAGGGCGCCGATGGTTTCTTCTGATTCCGTTGCTGGACCAAGGGTACAGATGAACTTAGTGCGTGGTTGAGTAAGCATGGACAGGTGGATAAAATACGAAAATCAAGGATTTGGCAAGAGAACCAGACAGATATTTGTGAC
>RDYF01000120.1 GCA_004293285.1 Verrucomicrobiota bacterium
GCGAATGATGTGTGGGTTGTGTCGTTATCCAGGGTGATTTTTTCATGAAAATCACCCTTCGCTTTCACCGTTCACACCTTTGGTGTGAGGGGGAATCTGTATCATGGCCCTTGGCTGGCTGTAAGGTCTGGGCGGGGAAGCGAAATTCATTCTAACAAAATTCTGAAAATTCTGAAATTCTGTCAAAAATTCGTTGTCGGTCTCTCGTGGTTCTCTGCGTTCCGGTGTCGCTCACGCGACACCAATGGCATGATGGAAACCTTTTCCGTGGGTTGAAACCCACGGCTATGATCCGACATGGCTACGCCATGATGATGGGAGATGGAAGATGGGAGATGGAAGATGGAAGATGGAAGATGGAAGATGGAAGATGGAAGATGGAAGATGGAAGATGGAAGATGGAAGATGGAAGATGGAAGATGGAAGATGGAAAGATGGAAGATGGAAGATGGAAGATGGAAGATGGAAGATGGAAGATGGAAGATGGAAGATGGAAGATGGAAGATGGGAGATGGGAGATGGGAAAACGGCGAAGGCTTGTAGCCGTTTTGGACACGAACAAGGCAACCCGCAACCTGCAACTCAGAACCAGGAAAGGCGAATGGGAGATGGGTGGATTTTTTGAGGGGCTTGGCGCTTGGAAAGCGCCGCCACGGGGGGATGAATGAGTTTTGATGGGCTGGGAGGCGGGACGCCTCCGCCACGGGTTGCTTGTGTTTCATTCATTGACGAATGGCGGCAGTGAATTGGCTTTGTGGCAGGCAAATGCGACCGAAGAAAAGTTGCGCCAGGCTTTTCCTGATGTCGAGATCGTGCGCTGCGTGATCAAGACTACTGGCGACCGCAGGACGGACGTCGCGCTGAGCGAGGTGGCGAAAAGTGAGGGTGTCATCGATAAAGGAGTTTTTATCAAAGAGCTCGAAATGGCGCTGGCCTCTCAAGAAATTGATGTGGCAGTCCACAGTCTCAAGGATGTGCCGACCGTGCTGGCGGATTCATTCATCATTCCTGCGACCCTGGAACGGGCCGGAATCCGTGATGTGCTCGTCAGCAAACAGCCGGGTGGATGGCAGGCGCTTCCTGCGGGCGCGCGTGTCGGCACCAGCAGCGTGCGTCGGGCGCGACAATTGCAGTGGATGCGCCCTGATTTGCAGATCATCGATTTGCGCGGAAATGTGCCGACTCGCTTGCGGAAATTGCGCGACGCAGAGGACTATGATGCCATCATGCTCGCGGAGGCAGGCTTGGCTCGATTGGGTTTTTTGCCCAATTCAGACGATCGTTTGTTTTTCGAGATCATGGAAGAACAAGTGTTTTATCCTGCGGCAGGGCAGGGGGCGATTGGTCTCGAGGTGCGGTCGACCGATCCGTGGATGAAGTCGGTCGTGGAGAGCATTGGTGATGTCGATACCTTGTTGAGAGTCAACGCTGAACGAGAATTTTTACGATTATTGGATGCAGGGTGTCACACACCGGTGGGGGTCTATTCTGCGCTATCAGAAGGTCAACTGTCCATGAGTGCTCGCGTCTTTCCTGAAGCGGGAGGTGAGCCCCGTTTGTCGTCGGTGCAAGGACCAGCCGTCGATGCGATGGAATTAGCAAAACGTTTATTTGAAACACTTGTATGAGTAAAAAGGGAATTTGTTATTTGGTGGGAGCTGGGCCTGGAGATTTGGGTTTGGTGACATTGCGAGCGAAAGAGTGCATCGAGAATGCGGATGTGCTCGTCTATGATGCCTTGAGCAGCGGCGAGTTGCTGAAGTGGACCAAAAAGAGCTGCGAGAAAATTTATGTGGGCAAGCGGGCCAAAGACCATGCGCTGCCGCAGGACCAGATCAATGCTTTGATCGTGCAGCGGACGCAGGAAGGCAAAAACGTGGTGCGACTCAAAGGGGGCGACCCGATGATTTTTGGGCGTGGTGGTGAAGAAGCTGCGGAGCTCGCAGATGCTGGAGTGGCCTTCGAGATTGTTCCTGGGATTAGCTCAACCATCGCGGGTCCATGCTATGCCGGCATCCCTGTGACGCATCGGGATCACTGCTCGCAGTTGACCATTTTCACCGGGCATGAAGACCCGACCAAAGGCGAGAGCTCCATCGACTACCAACAGCTCGCGCAAGCGCCTGGGACCAAAGTATTCGTCATGGGTGTGGCGCGGCTGCGGGAAATTTGCGATCAATTCATCCAACACGGGGCCGATCCGACTACGCCCATGGCATTGACCCGCTGGGCGACGACGGGGTCGCATCGAACGATTGTTGGCACCCTGGGCACCATGGCCGACATTGCTGAGAGTCAGAAATTTTCCTCTCCGGCGGTGGCGGTGATCGGCGATGTGGTCAAAGAGCGAGCGAAAATTTCGTGGTTCGAGACCCGTCCGCTTTTTGGCAAGCGCATCGTCGTGACACGCACGAGGGAGCAGGCAGGAACATTGAGCAAAGGGCTCGCCGAGCTGGGTGCGGATGTCGTTGAGTTGCCGGTGATTCGCATTGAAGATCCCGTGGACAAACTGGGATTTGCCGAGCTGGTGGCCTGTGCGCACGAATACGATTGGCTCGTTTTCACCTCGCCGAATGGAGTTTCGCGTTTTTTCGACGCCTTTTTCTCCATTCACGACGATGCGCGCTGCCTCGGAAAGCCGAAAATTGCGGCAATTGGGCCTGGAACGGTGAAAAAGCTCAAAGAGTATCACATCGGCTGCGACCTACTGCCCGAGCGCTACGTTGCCGAAGGGTTGGTCGAAGCTTTTGCCAATGAATGTGTTGAAAACTTGACCGTGCTGGTGGTGAAGCCCGAGCAATCGCGTGATGTGGTATCGATGGGCTTACAGGCCATGGGCGCCATCGTCGACGACTGCATCGCCTATCGCACCGTCGCCGAGACCGAAGACCCGACGGGTGCTGTCGCACGCTTGCGAGAAGAAGGAGCGGATCTGATCACCTTTACCTCGGCATCGACTGCCGAGCATTTCTTCGCCTTGGGCATTCCTTGGCCGGAAAAATGCGTGGCAGGGAGTATCGGACCAGTGACCAGCGAGGCCCTGCGCGAGTTGGGTAAAGCGCCTGCATTTGAGGCCAAGCAGCACGATATCCCTGGCCTAGTCAAAGCGATTCAGGGATACCTGGGAGTGTGAGCGTTTCGGTCGATTCTGCAAATTCCTCAAGCATTCTTAAATGTTTGAACGAAACGTTTGCTTGAAAAAAGTGTGATGGGATCAAGATTTTCTGCGATGATGAAGCGCTTGTTTGACAGTAGAGTGAAACAAGTGTTTTCATTTCGCCGATGATGGATTTGCGAGTGAAAGGAGATCAAACCAAAAAACGTTTGATTGATGCATGCGAACGTTTGATTGCAGAAAAAGGTTTTGAGGGAGTGTCCGTGCGCGACATTACTGGGATGGCCAAGGCCAACGTCGCGGCGGTGAACTATCATTTCGGCAGTCGCGAAGGCTTGTTGGATGCCGTTTTGGTGCATCGAATCAAACCCTTGCTTGAAGCGCGGATGGCGGCCCTTTCCGCGCTCGGGGCGAAAGTGAGTTTGCGCGAGCTGTTTCAAGCATGGGCGAGCCCCTTATTGGATGCGGAAGCGGCGAAGGGAAATGACGAAATCCAACATGCGCGACTGTTAGGGCGTTGTTTGGAAAAGCTTTTGGCGGGCAAAAACGAGTCGATCATGGCGCGCTATCAAGAGTCCGAGAATCACTTGACCGATGCGATCATGCGCGTGCTTGGTTCTTGGGAGCGTGAGGACGTGACTTGGCGTTTGCATTTTTGTCACGGAGCACTGGTGGGCGGATTGGTCTACGGGTCTGCATTGCTTCATCCCTTTCATCGTCGGGATGTTGTCGAAAAATGGCTCGACTCCTGTGTCGCGCAATGGGGGCAAAGCGAGCGTTCGTCGCGTCGTGATCCCCGAGAGCGTAAGGTCGTGACTCCCGTGCAAGAAGTTCCTACGGCAGAAATCGCTGAGGTGGTGGCGGATGTGATGAGTGAGATCGATCAAACAGCACCCGTGATTGATGAGATGGGAGCATCGGATGCAGGGGCGGAAGAGAGCATCGAAAGGCCATCGGAATTGACGGAGGTGTCGGAATTGACGGAATTGACGGAATTGACGGAATTGACGGAATTGACGGAATTGACGGAGGTGTCGGAGGTGTCGGAGGTGTCGACCGAGCCTCAGGGGGCGTCGGTTGGACTGGAGAGCAGTACTGTGCCATTGCAAGCTGCGCCATTGCCGAAGAGCAAAAAGCGCAAGGCGAGCGAAGACGCGGGTGAGTTGTTTTTGTTCTAGAAAGGGCAGCGGGAAAACGCCTGCATTTCTTGCGTAGCTGTGGATGTTGCACCGTGGCGGCGGATTTCATCCGCCAGGCAGAGATGTCTGCTAGTTTGGCTTGGTGCTTGGAAAGCGCCGCCACGGTGGCTGGGCTTTTTGCTTGTTGGCATCGGCTGCTTTGCGTAGTTTCATGGCTGCATGAAAAACCTATTACGTCTGTTGTTCCTGAGTTTCCTCGCAGGGTCGCAGGGTCGCCTTGTCTAGCGGTGGAAGAGGGCTTTGTGAGTTTATTCGATGGCAAGACCCTCGATGGCTGGAAAGCCAATCGACTTCCCGAATCCTTTGCTGTCGAGGACGGGGCGATTCGGGCTCGGGGCGATTGCGCTCATCTTTTCTACGAGGGCAAAGTGAATGATGCCTGCTTCAAAAACTTCGAGTTGCGCTTGGAAGTGATGACGCGCAAAAACTCCAACGGTGGCATTTTTTTCCACACCGTGGTTCAGGAAAAGGGCTGGCCGAGTGGGCATGAAATTCAGGTCAATAATACCCAGCACGATCCACAGAAATCAGGCGGCTTGTACGGTGTCGTCAAAAACCTCGAACCCTTCGCTGATGATGAATGGATGCAATACGTGATTCGCGTGCAAGACGGCAAAATCCAAGCGAGTGTGAATGGGAAAATGCTTGTCGATCATCAGTCCGAGCCCGCGACCAGCAAACTGCGCGCGGAAGGGGGCACCTTGGCGATTCAGGCGCATGATCCTGGGAGCACGACCTTCTATCGCAACATTCGCATCAAAGTATTGCCTTGAAACATGTCGATCGGATGGCACAGTGGGCGCGTCCAAACATGAAAAACATCACCTCCACCTTATGCCTGATGGCAGCTTTGTGCGCCAGCGTTTCACCCATGTTGGCCGAAGAGAAAAAGAGCAACTTTATGATGACTACCGATACCCCAGCTGACGTGAAGTCAGCTCCTGCTGATGCTGAGAAAACTACCTCGGGCCTTGCCTCGAAAGTGTTGAAACCTGGAACGGGAACCCAAAAACCTGCGGCGGCGGACACCGTTACCGTGCACTACGCGGGCTGGACCACCGATGGCAAACTGTTCGATAGCTCGCTCAATCGCGGGCAGCCGACGAGTTTTCCGCTCAATCAAGTGATCAAAGGATGGACCGAAGGTTTGCAATTGATGACCCAAGGTGAGATTCGTCGATTCTGGATTCCTGCCGACCTCGCCTACGGCGAAAATCCTGGTGGCGGTCGTCCCGGAGGTTTGTTGGTGTTTGATGTGGAACTGCTCGACATCAAAGCCGCTCCCAAGCCACCAGAAGTACCTGCGGATGTCAAAGAAGCGCCTGCTGATGCGGAAAAGACCGAGTCCGGTCTGGCAAAAGGCACAGGCACGACTCATCCTGCGGCGTCCGATAACGTCACCGTTCACTACACCGGCTGGACCACCGATGGGCAGATGTTCGATAGCTCCGTCATGCGTGGTCAGCCCGCGACCTTTCCTCTCAACCGCGTCATTCGCGGCTGGAGCGAAGGCGTGCAATTGATGGTAGAAGGAGAAAAGCGTCGATTCTGGGAGTTGATCAAGATCGTGAAGTAATTCTTACTCCCATTTCATGCAAAAAAGCGGCACTGCGAGGTGTCGCTTTTTTCTTTTATCCCCGTGGATGAAAGGATTTGTGAATCTTGTGCAGGCGCTCTTGATCGACATGTGTGTAAATTTGCGTCGTCGCGATATCGGCATGGCCGAGAAGTTCCTGAATCACCCGCAAATCCGCGCCGCCTTCGAGCAAGTGTGTGGCAAACGAATGGCGGAGCAGGTGAGGGTAGACATTTTG
>RDYF01000050.1 GCA_004293285.1 Verrucomicrobiota bacterium
ATCGCAATGGCAGATTGTTCGGCAATTTCTTCCGTTGCCCCCAAATCCGCCACCATCGCCGTGTTGTATGCATTCAAGGCCTTCGAAGATTGCTTCAACGCTTCGTAAGCATTCGCCACGCAAAAGGCCACTTGAGCGCGCTGATAAGCAGGCAGTTTCTCTTGCAAACGAGCTTCTCCTAAGGAAACCAGTCGCTGCCAAGATTTCGTCCGCAAGGCATCCCAGAACATGTAGATTTCCAACTGCTTGAGATGATGCTCGCGCATCAGTCCGTCTTTGCGAAACACTTCTACGCCCTTGGCCAAACCGTCCAGATCGCCCAATCGACGCATGCACTCGAGCTCATAAAAGCCCGCCAAGGTCGAGTAGTTGTTGTCCAAAGCCGCCGTTGGCTTGAACATCTCCTTGACCTTCACGAAAAGATCTTTGGCTTCTGCATACTTGCGAGCTTGGTAAAATTCCATCGCCTCGCGATACATTTTGGGCTCGAGCAGATACACCGCCTGCACCTCAGAAAGCTTCATGTCGGTGGTGTCGATCGCTTGAGGGGTCGGACGATAGCGAATTTCACTCCGAGTCGCTGCCACGATGAAAGCATTATCCGAAGTGCCGTCTTCGTAGATGAGTAAGGCCGGAGCTTGCTGAGGAGTCACTGCCGCTGGGGCCGCCGCAGCGGGCGCAGCAGGCGCAGCCGGAGCGGGTGCTTGCTGAGCGGAAGCGATTGCCATCAGCGAAATGATCGCAGAGCCAGAGAAAGAAAAAATGGTTTTCATAGAAATGGGATACTGTTCGAATAGGATGTTTATTTTCTCGCTTCCTCTGCCTCTTTTTTCTGTTGAGCAAAGGACTTAATGCCGGGACGGGCTTCGTATTCCTTCACTAGATCTTCTACGGCTTTCCACTGATCCTTCTCTTCCTGCGTCATCTTCTCGTAAATCCGACGCGTGGAATCGACATAATTGTAGCCGCCATTGTAAGCACCTTGACGATCGCTGGGCTTGCCCTCAACCCCCGGTTGATCGCGCTCCCACAGCAACTCCATCCAGCGCTTGCAAGCTGGCGCAGAATAGCGAATCGCACCGCGCTGGTTGCCGAAGCAGATCGAGGAGTAACTGAAAATCGCCTCGTTGATTTGATTCATCTTCTCGTAGGACTGCGCCAGCAACATGTTCACAGGTCCTGAATAGGCCGAAAAATTATTGGTCTTCCGGTCCATGTAGAGCTTCGCCGCTTCATTCACCTTGGTCCAATCTTCCTTCGCAGCAAGCAGCTCGACTTTGCGATACAATGCTTTTTCACGCTGAGGCTTCTTGTCCGAATTGGCGAAAACCTCATCGAGATCCTTGATCCCGGCTTCGAGATCCGCAGCCAATTTGCTTCTGCCAAGAACGTCGGCACGACCAAACATCGCTTCGAATTTGTAGCCTCCATCCTTGCGACTCAGTGCTTCCGAGTAGTAATCCAGAGCCTCTCGCGGCGTGCCCGTTTTTTCGCGAATGAAATCGCCAACGCGCACCAAAATGAACGATGTCAGGTCTTTCGGAGAAAACGCCGATTTGAGCTCGGTGAACAACACTTTGATCATCGCCTCCGCCTTGCTGCGCTCACCATCATCCTTGGTGTTTTTCAAAAGATCTTCAAAAACACCAATCACCGCCATCCGCAACAGAGCCCGAGCTACCGTATCCTTCGCTTGGATCTTGGGGAAATTGTAGTAATGCTCTTTGAGTTGCTCGGGGCTATTTTTGGTCAGATAAAACTCGGTGTAAGAGCCAATCGCCTCTTCCAAGCCTCGCGACATCGGATCTCCTGCCATTTCCGCAATCACATCGCGCAAACGCTCCAAGCCCTCGTCACCACGACCCACCGCATCCATCGCATAAATGCCCGCGACAGCTGCCTGGGTGCGATAAGGCGAACCATCGGCATACTCTTTCCAGTATTGATCAATCCATGGCACCGCATCCTTGATGCGCGGATTGCCTTCTTTGCCCGTACCTCTCTCACCAAGCATGGCGATCAGCAGATAGACCGACTCACCGGCCACCATTTTGGCACCGCGACGCTTGGCCAATTCAAAACCCATTTTGTAGTACTTTTCCGCCTCATCGTTGCGAGACTCCGAAAAGAGCACATTCCCTTTCATGTTGAAGGCCAAATCCAACACCTCTGTTTGGGGGAATTCTTTTTCGAGACGATCCAATTTTTCCAAAGCCGGGGCATTCTCGCTGAGCGCGTAATGGCACGTCGCACGATCATACAAAGCAAAGGGCAGATAGGGATTTTTTCCCGCTTCGGGAAACTCTTTCAAGAAAGCATCCAACAATGTCGCAGCTTTGGCAAAATCTTGCAGCTTGGCCATGTTGGAGCCTTGGAAAAACAGCGAAGCTTGACGGAATTTCGACTTAGGATACTCGGCAGCATGACGATCGAGCAGTGGCTGAGCTTTCTCGTATAGTCCCTCGTAGTAGTGAGAACCACCCAAAACGTGCAAGCAGATGTCGTGCTGCTCCGAACCTTTTTCCAACTTGTCGATCATCAAGTTCGCCACCTCGATGCATTTCTTGTACTGCCCTTCGTAGAAAAGCGAAGTAAGCATCATGCGGCGAACCGCAGGAACGTGCTCGGAATTGGGGAAAACTTTAAGGAATGTCTGACCATACTTCTCGGTGGTCAACACCTCTCCAATGATCGAACTGGTGCGCACCAACTGGAACAAGTTGTTTTCGCGCTTTTCGTGCTTGGGATAGTAGAGTTCCAGATTTTCGTATGCCGCAAAAGCGCCGCGCGCGTTGCCATTGATTTCGTGAATGTATGCCAAGGCCAACAACTGCGTAATTTCGGGATTTTTTGTCTCGCGATTGAACTTGGTAACAGTCTCTTCCGACAATTTCAGCTTGTCGGCAGAAATCGCACGCGGGCCGTCCATCACACCTCGACGTTTGCCAATGCTGGCACGACGGACCTTGATGTCGTCCAAAATCACCTCGGTGGGCGAAACCATCTGATACAAGGTAATCGCCGCGCGTTCCATCTGGGCTTGATAGGCATCATGTGCGAGCTTCAAAAAGATGGGGTTAAACTCCTGCATTTCGAAAGGCTCGATGACAATATCAGCACGATTCTTTTCAATGAAATCGAGAATGGTCTGTTCATTGCCTTTGGCCGTGGCGGCGTTAACAAAGGCTTGGAACGCCGCAACAATGCCTGCATCGGGAGTCGGGAATACAAACTTGTTCTTGAGGGCGATTTCGAGATTTTCCATGCCCTCCGCCAACTTACCCGTACGGAAATAGCAGATGGACAAGTTGATGTAATAAGGACCTTTTTGGTATTCATCCTTACCGCGCTCATTGCTGCGCTCTTGGAGGAATTTTTTGTACTGCGTGATGGCCAAGTCATACTGCTCCGCACCCATGGCCGCATCGCCCCATTTGAGCAATGCCGTTTTGTGATAGATATTGCCCGAACCATCTTGGTTGGGAGGAAACTCGCGGTAGCAAGTCTCAAATGCTTTCATCGCCGCATCAAACTGACGCAGTTTGGACAAACAGATGCCGCGACGATAATGCAACACGCCAATGCGCGAGCCGTAGAGCGATTTGAGATTGGGACGATTGCACGCCGCCTCAAGAATCTGAGCAGCTTCGGCCCATTTCCCGGTTTTCATGAATTCCAAGGACTTGCTGACTTGCTCATCAAGGCTTCCGCCTTGGGCATGAAGCAATGGGGCGCCCACAAGGGCAACACCGGCACCCAATAGGCTGGCTCGGAGAACGGAATGACTGAAGTGGTTCATAACAAATGGTTTTGTTGATCAGAAGATACTGCGACTTGAATACTCGGCAAGGAGGAACAATGGAGAAACGAAAAAATCAGAAAAAACTTGGCAGAAAAAAACCGGAGCGCAATCCGCAGGGGCGGACGGGCGACCCCGGTGCTTCGCAATCGTGCAAGACCTCAGTCGACCAGATCGGTAAAGGTCACCGAGCTAATCCCAGCGCCAACAAGCGCATTGAGGACGTCGATCACCCGCTGCTGGTTCGCACCAGGATCCACCCACATCTGCACGAGGGGTTTTTTGTCGCCCGAATTGGCGCCAGCGGCGTAAAGCGTCAGTTGCTGCGTCAACAAGGGCAGAGAGCGCACACTTGTATCCGTATCAAGCACCTGCTGACTTGCTCCCGAGCCCGTGAAAATGGCTCCGTTAGCATCCACCTTGATGAACAAAGGCTCAATGTCAGGCATGTTGGCACTTTCGCTCGACATCGATGGAAGCGCCAGAGGAACATCCACCTCTTTCTTCTGAATGGTCGTAGCAACCAAGAAATAAATCAGAAGCAAGAAACAGACGTCAATCAGAGAAGAGATGTCCAACGCAGGGAGTGCCTCTTCCGCGTTTTGGTATTTTTTATGACGTGCCATGGTTTTTTGTGGATAAATTATTTGTCAGTGGAATAGGTTGCGAAAATCACTTGCTCCACACCTGCTTTCGCCGAGGCGGCAATCGCTTTGCGAGAAAATTTGAACACTGCATCCTTGTCGCCGCGCAAGTGAAGCTTGGATTTGTAACTCACCAAGTCGTTCGCTTCTTTGGCTTTTTTGACCATTTCAAAAATCTCTTCGTCCGATGACAGTGGCTCACCACGCTCGGATTTGTAGGATCCATCGCGATACACATTGATCACGATTCGACCATTTTTCTCTTCTTGCTTCTTACCAAAACTGGCAATCGGCGGGCGGACGTCCGAGTCCTGTTTGACAATCGCCTGGCTGGAATTGACCACGAAGAAAATCAACAACAAGAACACCATGTCAATCATGGGAGACATGTCCAAGGCGCATTCATCGCTATCTCCTGCGCTTGCATCTCTGAGTTTGGAGGACATTGGGCAAAGTAGTTTGGGTTACAAAAATGTTCCACTGCTGTGCTTCTCATTGAAACACAGCAATGGAGCAGCACAAAGAATTAGACGGCAATGCCTTCAGGAATCTTAGCGTAAATCGTGTCCGAATTCACGGTCGCGGTCGCAGCGTTGATCATGTCTTCCGCGGCTTTGATCGACTCAGAAGTCAGGTCAGCCAAGCGGTTTTTGAAGTAGAAGAACATGGAGATGCAGGGAATCGCGTTCACCAGACCCCAGAGAGTCGTCAGTAGCGCAACCGAAATGTCACCAGCGAGCTGCGAAGGGTCGGCAGAACCTGTTTCGGCGAGAGTACCGAAGCAACCCACCATCCCGATCACCGTTCCAAGCAGTCCAAGCATAGGCGAGGTCTGCGCGCAGAGTGAAATGTAGTTGATCCATGTCATCGACGTACGAGTCTCGTTGTTGACGAAGTCGGCCATGGCATCTTCGACTTGATCACGACCCAAATCCTCAGGACGCGTTGCATCAATATTAGGGAAAGAGTAGGCCACGAGGCGACCCAAGTAGCTAGGGTGAGAGGCAGCAAGTTCAATCGCGGAACGAACACGCACATTGGTCATGTGATCCATCAACTGCATCTTCAAATCATCCGGGCAATACTTCGCCTTGGTCATGTTCATGAAGCAATAAATGGTCAAAGCAATGAAGGCCACGATCGCAGCACCGATGAACAACATCGTTGGTCCACCATCGATCACCCACTTCGTCAACATGGACTTTTTCGAAGCAGGAACTTTATCTGCAGCCTGCGCCATCAATGCTGGCATCGTGACGAGACTGGTTGTGATGATAGCAGCCATGGTCTTGGCGCGCGAGGTAACGAGTTTTTCGATCATAGGGTTGTACGGTTAGAACTGTGCACGGAGTATTTCAGCAAGTTTTCTTCCGTCGACAAGGAAGAATTGTGAAAATTTTTTCGACAACACAATTCATTTGACAACATGCACTTCCCGTGAATCGAAGGAAATGGGTCATCCTCACATTCTTTCCTTGGCATTCTCCATTTTTTTTCTCAACTTCAATGTTCGATGAAATATTTGCATAAAAACTTCTTCCTCAGCAGCCCCATGGCGCAGCGACTGTTTCACGAAGTCGCTAAAGAAGCACCCATCTACGATTACCATTGCCACTTGTCCCCTGCCGAAATTGCTCACAATCATCGCTGGGAAAACATCACTGATTTGTGGCTAGGAAGCGACCACTACAAGTGGCGATTGATGCGTGCCAACGGCATCGCCGAGCACTTTGTCACAGGCGACGCCTCGCCCCGCGAAAAATTCCAAGCCTGGGCCGAGACGATGCCTTATGCACTGCGCAATCCCATGCATCACTGGGTCCATCTGGAACTGCGCCAGTATTTTGGCATCGAAGATCTACTCTGCCCCGCCAGCGCCGAGAGCATCTGGGAACGCTGCAATCATGTGCTCCAGTCACCGGACTTTTGCGTGCACGGCTTACTCCAAAAATTCCGTGTCGCGATGGTCGGCACTACGGATGACCCCGCCGATTCTCTCGATGATCACTGGACCATTCGTCAATCTTCTCTGAGCACGAAAGTCTTGCCGACTTTCCGACCCGATAAAGCTTTCGCCATTGATCAAGGTGCCGCTTACCAAGCATGGATCCAAAAACTAGCTCACACCTGCGGTCGCAGCATCACCACATTGGAGGATTTGCTCGCAGCCCTGAAACAGCGTCACGATGACTTCCACGCTGTGGGTGGACGGATGTCCGATCATAGTCTCGATCACTGCCCTACGTGCGATTGCGATGAGGCCACCGCCGCCAAGATCTTTCGCTGCGCGATGGCAGGCGATTCCATTAGTCCCGCAGAAAAAGACCAATTCACTCATTTCCTGATGGTGTACTTTGGAGAGCTCGATGCCGCCCAAGGGTGGACCAAGCAACTTCACCTTGGGCCTTTCCGTAACACCAACTCCCGTCTTGCAGAGAAGCTGGGACCCGATCGCGGATTCGATACCATTGGCGATAGCCCCCAAGGACACGGACTGGTGCATTATCTCGACACACTCTCACGCCGTGATTCCTTGCCGGGCATCATTCTTTACAACATCAACCCGCGCGACAATTACCTCTTCGCCGCTCTCACCGGAGCCTTTCAAGATGGCAGCCGACCCGGCAAAATCCAATTTGGCTCGGGCTGGTGGTTCCTCGATCAAAAGGACGGCATGGAGCAACAACTCAATGCCCTCTCTTCCACTGGCCTGCTCTCGCGCTTCGTCGGCATGCTTACGGACTCCCGCAGTTTCCTCTCTTTTCCCCGCCACGAATACTTCCGTCGCATTCTCTGCGAAATGATAGGCACCGAGGCCGACCGCGGGGAACTGCCTGATGATTTCGACACCTTGGCGCAACTCGTCAGGGCGGTCTGTTCCGAAAATGCCAAACTGATGATTGATCCTTAGCAACCATTCACTTCAAAAAAACCATGAATCGAATTGCCACTGCCATTGTTTGTCTCTCACTGCTCCACTCCTCCACCTACTCTCAGACTGCGGCCGATTTATTGAAAGAATTGCAAGCTTGCATGAATCGACCGAATGACATTGCCCCCATCGTGCGCAAAATGCGTGCACTCCCGAACTCGGAGCGCAAGCAGCTCATCACGAAAGTAGAGCGCGCATGGCCGAAGGTTCGACAGCAATATCTGTCGGACCTCAAACAAGCCATTCAAACAGCGCAAAGCCGTGGTAATCCTGCAGAATCCCATGGTCGCATTGATCAATTGCGCCAGCAGTTTCTCGTCGCATACCGACTCCCCGAAAGGGAAATGAGCACCGCTCTCAAGAGTCAAAGCGCACCGGCTCTGCGTGAGCTTCATGCGCGCATGCTGCCGTCGGCTCAGTCGATCATCCAAGCTGGCGGACCGAATTTGAAGGCGGCTCAATACCGAGCGACCACCCTAGCAACGTTTCGCGATGAATTGCTGCGCACCGACTCCTCGCGATTGGCGGCCGACACCCTTCAAAGCTTGCGACTCACCGAACAAAATCTCGCCTTGAATTCCTCCGCCGTGCATCGCAATGCCGCCCGCGTTCACGAAAAAAATCGCCTCATCGCGATGCAGAGCCGACTGCCGTCTGATGCCATCCAAGGGATTGAAGAATGCAACAAATGGCGCATTCTTGCGGGACTCCATCCATGCATCATCGACCCCAAACTCTGTCTCACTGCCCATGATCACGCGAAGGACATGGCACAAAATGATTTCTTTTCTCACCAAAGCCCCATCGCTGGCAAAAAAACTCCCTGGGATCGAGCGATGCGATTTTCCACCACGGCCTCTGGGGAAAACATTTTCATGGGGTCGAGCTCCTACTCGATCGCCAACAAGCGCTGGTTCCACTCGCCCAGCCATCACAAAGTCATGTTTGACGCAAGCTTTCGCCGCATCGGATTAGCCCGATACGGCGAACACTGGGTGCAAATGTTTGGCCGCTGATTCACAACCGCCACTCCCCCCTTTTCTCATCGCTCGACTTCGCGCAAAGCCTCGCGCACGGCGCGCTTGAAACCATCGTCGTTAGGGCTTCCGTGCCAGCGCAATTTGCCATCTACGCCATACACCGCAGCATGCGGCAAACCCGCAAAGTCCACTCCGATCGATCCACCACTGACGACAGGGTAGGTCACACGCGCTTTTTTCAGCACGGCCAAAATGGCGTCTTTCGAGCTGTTCTGACGCTCCACACCAATCACAACCAAGCCTTTTTTCTCACCCGACTTCGCCATCCGTTGCAAGTCCGGTAGCAGAGCGATGCATGGTCCGCAGTTCACGCCCCAAGCATCCAAAATCACCACTTTGCCGGCCAAAGCTTTAGGATCCAAGTCGGCTTCGTTCACCGAGGGACCAAAGGACAGGCTTTCCAAACTCACATCGGGAACCTGGGCTTGATCTTTTTCCTTAGCACCCGCCAAAGGCAGAACGCAACAAACGCTCAGCAGGGTGAGGCAACGCACGATCGCAGGCAATTTCATCCATTTCATACCTTATCATAACGCCGCCCATCGGGAAATTGTTTCAAAAATTGGTCCACCGCTCATGTCGCAGCACTTCCTTGGGCACCAATTTCTTCCATCGCGCATCGTGGTGACGCCACATTTCCCGGACGTCGTAACTGCTGAATTTCATCAGTTCCGCATCGCCTTCCGCAATCGCCCGCACTTGACCAATCTCGATCAGATACTCGAGCAATTTGCGCTGTTGCACCGGAATGCGCGCGGTTTGCGCGGTGATGATGGCACCCGTCTCTTGGCACTGCATCGGATACACATACAAGCGCAAGCCGTTGCGCAGCATGCGACCAAAGGATTCTAGCAAGCCACCAGGCACTTCTTCATACCATTTTTCTTGGAACAATTCTTCGAGCAAGGGCACACCCAACACAATGCCCACGGGCTTGCGCGTGTGTCGTGTGACAAACTCACTCAATCGGAAGAAGCGCGCGTATTTCGATACCAGCACATACTTGCCCAGCGCCTGCAAGACATCGGCGCGCGCCAAAAAGTCGACTTTGTTCACTGCTCCCTCGCAGGTTAGCAAGTTGTTCATGGTGAGCTCCATCACCTCCAACGAAGCCGAAGCCTCGTCGCCAAAATCCTCACGGAATGCCGCCGAACCTCGCGCCAACATGTCCATGTGCAAGCGCGTCACGGGATCGAAACTGCCGCGTTTGAGCAAGACGGACTTGCCGTAAAAAATGTCTGCCGCCTGATGAATCGCTCCGTCAGGACCAAACAAGGCCGCGTCGGCCAAACCTTGCTCGACCAGACTCAACGCACACACGCGATCCTGAAATTCCTCGGCACGAAAAACCGATCCTTCTACTTGAAACATGTCGATTTCCACGCGCCGACGATCCAAACCTTCCATCAGAACGCGCATCATTTCCACTGGCGACTCGCGATGATAAAATGCCGCGGTCAACAGGTTAACGCCCAAAATCCCTAACGCCGCCGCTTGTTCGGCGTTGGTATCGTCTAACAAACGCACGTGCAACACGATCTGCTGCACTTCGCCTTTGGGCTCGGGCTGAAATCTCACGCCCATCCAACCTTGGCAGCCACTGCTATCGACATCGCGAAAGCCCCGCGCACGCACCGTATCGGCCAGAGCAAAAAACGTCGTCTGCTCGCCGCGCTGACCGGCCAGGCGCTGCTCGAGAATCGCATACTCATGATGCAGCATTTGCTTCAAGCGCTCCACCGAGACGTAGCGTCGACTTTTGCCGTAAATTTCATCGCTAAAGGTCATGTCGTAGGCCGACATGGTCTTCGCAATCGTCCCCGCCGCCCCACCGGCCCGGAAAAACCAATTGGCGATTTCTTGCCCAGCTCCAATCTCCGCAATGGTGCCGTAGCGCAAAGGATCCAGATTGATCGCCAACGCTTTTTCTAAAGTTCCTTTTCTCATCGTGACACTCATGGAATCGATTGATCTTGCCTGCTGACGCGCTCGACACACGCCTTACACGATCTCCCTTAGCAGATAGTCTGCCACCCAGCCACAATTTCCCTGCTCATTGCGACACCAGTGCCAACGATGGATTTGACGCGCTGATTCGAGCACGTCGCCACGCTTGAGTGACAGCACGGTGGGATCGTACGAAGCCGTCACGCGAAAGTATCCACCGCCCAGAGACTGAAGAATTTCCTCGGGCACGTATCCTTTGGTACCCTCGGGACTCTCCGCCCAGACCCAACCCGGCCAAGTCGCATCAGCCACACCCGTCGTTACGACATCGCCTTCTTCTAGGAACAACGGCGCACTGTCTCGATCTTCGTAATCCGCAGTTCCGCCGCTGAGTGTGACAACGGACGTCAGATTTTTCATGATCCGATTTTGCCATTGCGCCTGGCCTCGCAATACCTAGCTTAGAAGCATGTTCCTGATTCTCGCCCGCTGGCAATCGCTCCCACTCTACCTACGCACTCTCATCGGCATGGCCATCGGCACGGTCGTCGGACTCTGGCAAGGCCCCGACGCTGTCTCTCTCGCCAAGCCCGGCAGCATTCTCATGGGCCTCCTGCAAATGCTCGCCGCTCCCGTGGCTTTTTTTGCCATTGTGCATGCACTCATTAGCACCACGATCGAAAAGGGCAAAACCCCTCAGCTGATCCGCTTGCTTGTGACGAATACCATCGCCGCGATTGTCATCGGACTCACGGTTGCCAATCTGATTCAACCCGGAAAACGCAATACGCTGGAAAAGGAACAAGCCCAAATCACCGCACAAGCCGCACAAATGCAGGACTCGCTGCTGGCGGCGAAACAAAGTGCCGAGGAAGCGACGTTGTTGGATAGCCTCTATCACATTCTCGACCGACTCCCCAAAACGGTGCTGGGACCATTTACCGATGGCAATGTGCTCGGCGTCATCGTGCTCGCCATGATGCTCGGAATCGCACTGCGCAAGGTTTCCCCGAATCTTCCGGCGACGGCCTCTGTGGTGAAGGTTTTCATGGATGCTTTCATCGCCATGCTCCACTGGATTGTCCAGTTGGTGCCTTTCATTGTCCTCGGTGTCGTCGCGGCAGAAGTCGGCCAACACGGCTTTAGCTCGTTTGTCAATTTGCTCTGGCTAGTGGTGGCAGTGATTGCCGCTCTCGCCCTGCAATTCAGCTACTACATGCTGCGCATCCGTCTGCAATCTTGGGTCACACCAGGCTTGCTGATCCGCCAGTGCCGCGATGCTTTGACCATGGCGTTTTCGACAGCGAGTTCGACGGCGACGATGCCTCTGACGTTTGAATGCCTGCGCAACAACCTGAAACTGCGCAAGCAATCGGCGAATCTCGGCGCGCTGGTCGGGGCGAATTTCAACAATGACGGCACCGCCCTCTACGAAGCCATGGCCGCTCTGTTCATCGCGCAATTGTGCGGGATCGAACTGGATTTCACCCAGCAACTCGTGGTGGTCTTCTGCTCCATGGCCGCCTCGGTCGGAGCCGCGGGCATTCCTTCTTCCGGATTGCTGACGATGACTCTCGTGCTCACAGCCGTAGGACTTCCGCTGGAATACAGCCTCTTGCTGATTCCCGTCGATTGGTTCCTCGACCGCTTTCGCACGATGATCAATGTCAGCGGCGACATGTGCGTCGCTTGTGTGCTCGATGGCAAAACGCCGGAGCTCGATCAAACTTCGCCCGCGAGCACGTCGTCGAGCGTCTGACGCTTGCGCACCACTTTTGCTTCGTCGCCTTGCACCAAAATTTCCGCAGGCAGCGGACGGGTGTTGTAGTTGCTCGCCATCACGAAACCATACGCACCGGCGGAGAGCAGAGCAATGACATCGCCCGGTTGAAAGTCGGGCATGGGACGATCCTGACAGAAAAAGTCGCCACTCTCGCAAATCGGACCCACCACATCAGCTTTGACCAGCTCGCCTTGCTTTTCGATCAAAGGAGCAATCTCATGGTGACCTTCGTAAAGTGCAGGACGAATCAGGTCGTTCATGCCGGCATCGACAATCTTGAAGGTCTTGGCGCTGCCTTTTTTCTCATACAAGCAACGCGTCAAGAGCACGCCGGCGTTGCCGACAATGTAACGCCCGGGCTCTAACAAAATTTTCAATCCTAGGTCGAGCAACAAAGGCACCACAGCGGCACCGTATTCTTCGATGGTCAGCGGCTTACTTTCCTCTTCCTTTTGTTCCCACCACTGGAGTTGACCCGAGGCGAGGGAGTCGTGGTAAACAATGCCAATCCCGCCACCGATGGACCAGAATTCGATCTGATGCTTGTCCTTGAGCGATTGCGCCAAGGGCTTGACTTTTTTCACTGCTTCGACAAAGGGCTGCACCGATGTCAGCTGCGAGCCAATGTGCATCTGCAAACCACGCATGCGCACGTTGGGCAGCTCGGCGCTTGCTTTGGCGTAGAGCGCTTCGATGGCATCGAAATCGATACCGAATTTGTTCTCGGACTTGCCGGTGGAAATGTACTTGTGCGTTTTGGCGTCGACATTCGGATTCACCCGCACCGCGGCAGGAGCAATCAGTCCCAGTTCGCCCGCCACTTGGTTGAGGTAAACGAGCTCGGCTTCGGATTCGACGTTGAAGCAGTAAATGCCTTGTTGCAAAGCGTAGACAATCTCCTCACGGGTCTTGCCGACCCCAGCAAAGGTGCAGTGCGCTGGATCGCCACCCGCCTTGATCACGCGATACAGCTCGCCACCCGAAACGATGTCGAAGCCCGCACCCGCTTGCGCCAACAAACGCAGCACGGAAAGGTTGGAGTTCGCCTTGACCGCGTAGGCTACTTCGTGATCGAGCCCCTGCAGCGCGAGGTCGAGCCGACGATAGTGATCGAGAATGGTATTTCCCGAGTAGACATACAGCGGAGTGCCGTATTGCTCCGCAAGGCTCTGGAGCGAGACGTTTTCACAATGAAGCTGACCATCGATGTAGGAAAAGGCGTGCATGGCGCGCGCACGCTAAACGCAAATCCACGGGTCGCCAAGTGAAAATCATCAACTCAGGCGATGGTCGACAGCGTCAGCTCTCGTCGATCGATAAACCCACCCACTCGCTCTCGGGATAGGAGGCCTGCGCGGTCAGGGAAATGCCGCCACGTGGCGAAAAATCTCCGCGCACGACCAGCTTTTTCGGCTTCAACGCGGCGATCAAATCCGCCAACACGCGGTTGACGATTTCTTCGTTGAACGACGCCGTGTTGCGGAAGGAGGTGAGATAAAATTTCAGCGACTTGGTTTCCACACAAACCTCGTCGGGAATGTAGCGAATCTGCAAACGCGCGGTGTCGGGCTGCCCGGTGACAGGACACAAGGAAGAAAACTCCGGAAAATCCAGATGCACCCAGTAGCGGTTCTGCGGACTGCGATTGGGGAAGGTCTCCAGCTTCGCCTCATCGGGCGATTGCGGCCAGCGGGTCTGCGAATTGCCCAGCAATGTCAAAGAGTCACTCACATGCCCAACAAAGCAGCATTTGCTGCATCACGCAATGCCAAATGATAGCGGCTCAATCCGCCGTCGATCGCGCCCAAGCTCGGGTGCGACGATGCCGATACCAAAAAAGCACGACCAAATACGCTCGCACCAGGGTTTCGGAAACGCATTTTCCCCACCACGAACGACCCCATTGGTATTCCACTCGGTCGATCATCCGACAGTTCGCAGCATCGATGGCTTCGAATCGATGTTCGTGCTCGAATCGCTCAAAGGGTCCTTGGAGCATTTCATCGACCAAACGCAGCGGCTCTTCCACCACTTTCCAACGGCAAACCCAGCGCATCGGAATCACTCCCCAGTCGCGCGCATGGATCTCGATCAAGCCCCCCTGTCGCGCGGGCACTTCGGTTTTGAGTTCGACAACGCGCAGGGTCGGCGGCATCACATGATGTATGTTGTGCGGGTTGCTGTGAAACACAAAAAGCCGTGCGGCCGATGTCGGCACTTGGGTGGAAGCGGTAAAAAATGAACTCATCGGATGTAGATCACTCTCCCTACCATCATCACCAACAAAAGCAAGGCCACCCCATACCAATACCAAGCAATTCCCGCAGGAAATCGCCATGAACTCTGGCTCGCCTTCTCCTCGTCGTCAGGCAAATCGAGCCCGTCATAGACTTCGTCTTGCTCCCAAGATGGCCGCGACTTTTTGGCTGCTGCCGGCACTTTGCGTCGTGCTATACGCGCGCAATGCGGGCAAGGTCGACCCACTTGCGCATCTTGATCGCAGGTCGGACAACGATACTTCATCCGCGGTGGCGGAACTGCATGATGCCATCGGCAATCCCATCGGCTACCGCCTGACGATACCAAGCTCGACGCATCTTATCGCGTTCACGAGCATTGCTCACGAAGCCACACTCCACCAACACGGCAGGCATTTTGGCATTTCGGATGACATAATAACGAGCATACTTTGCACCACGATTTTCTCCACGCACGCGGCGCAGCATGCCTTGTTGCACGTAGGTCGCCAAATTGCGACTCCCTGAGGAATGGTAGAATGTCTCCAAACCGCTGGCCTCTCGGCGCCAGGTAAAATTGTAATGCACGCTCACAAAAATGGCGTTGCGATAGCGCGAAGACATCGAAACCCGCTGGGGCAAGGAAATGAAATAGTCACTCCGACGCAGCACCGCCGTGCGGAAACCTTTGCGCTTCAAGGTCGCCTCCAGACGCAGGGAAGTGTCCAAGCACAAATGCTTTTCGTAAATCCGACCCCACTGACATCCTTTGTCGTGACCTCCGTGACCAGGATCAATCACGACCGTGCTGAAATACCGCGCCTGCAATGGCGACGCCAGCAACAGGGTCATCACAGTTAGTGACAGATAGCGGTAAATGGCATTCATGCTTGAAGTGAGATAAGCAAGATTCGGACGAGTTGACAATCAAATTCAAGAAAAATGAAAATTTTATCATTTTCCCCACAAAATCGGCCTTTTAGTTGTAGGTATAGGGCGGACGCTCGGAAATTTTGCGAATTTGCGAACGCTCGGCTTCTGCCGCTTTGGCATCGTAGAGCACTGAGCCCGCAACCTTGACGGAGCCGTCGGCAAAGGTCATCAATCGCGGGTCACCTCCGCCACCGCGCTTGTGTAGGTCGCGACCGACAAATCGACCCTGCACATCGACGCGCGCATGAACGTAAAATTCTGGGGTCGCTAAGTACAACACGTGCAAGGTCTGCGTCCGATCCACCGCTGCCTGTGGTTTGCGGAAAAGCAAGGCCTCTCCTAAATTCAAGGTTTGCAGTGAAACTCCCGTTTTGCTGTCGATCACCTGCGTGTAGAGCAGCGACCGACGTGAATTGGTGAAGTTGATCACCCGGAATTCATGCACTTTCCCGGGTCGACCCGCTACTCCGACTTTCTGCGACCAGTCGGGCCGCACGTTGGCGCAGTTGAAGAGCAGTCGATTGGAGATGAATCCGCTGCTGTCCGCACCACCACTGCGCACCAGTGCCGACACCGAATAAGTGCCCGGCTCGCGCAAATGATAAATCCCCGCAATGTCGATGGTCTTGCTCATGCTCTGACCCGAGGCAACTTTCACTGCGCCAAAGTTCGTTCGACCGAGCGATGAGGCAGTTTCGCCATTGGCTTTTTTGACGACAAGATCCAGCCAGGGAGTCCGACCCTGATTCGCTAAGGTCAGGTCGGTACCTGTGTGGTTCGTAATCGTTACCGATACGAGAATCGCTTCCCCCGCAAGATACTGCGATTGATTCATGCGAATGTTGACCGCCAATTGCCCGTGAGCACTTGCCATCCCCAAGATCAGCCCCGCGAGAGAGCACCCGATTTTCCTCCACCGATTCATGGGCACGACACTAGACCTTTCGCTGGCTGGGTCAAGCACACAAAAAAACCGCCGTCTCCCGAGGGAAACAGCGGCATTTTTCGACATCAATGTCACCCAAGATTACTTGGTCGCGGCAGTGCGAGCTTTGCGGATGATCGACTTCACGGTTTCCGATGGCTTCGCGCCATTGCCAATCCATTTGTCGGCAGCAGCCAGATCGATGTCGTAGTTCACGCCCTCTTTCATTGGGTCGTAGGTGCCAAGTTGTTCGATGAAACGTCCATCGCGACGCACGCGGCTATCCACGGCAACGATTTTGTAATAGGGACGGTCAGCAGCTCCCTGGCGAGTAAGACGTAATGAAACGGCCATAATGGTAAAGTGATTGTGGTGTGAAGTTGATGCCTGCGACGCAATTGGATGCGGGCGGGGCGCGGAAATTGCGAAAATCCTCCCAATTTGGCAAGAAGAATCTTCAAAATTTCAAAAAAAATTGCAACATCACATAGGCTACGCTTGCCACCGCCCCCCTGCCACGCTAGGGAATCGCCATGCGTCTTTACGATACCTTAGCAAGAAAAATCAAGGATTTGTCGCCTGTCGATGGCCAGACTTTCCGGTTTTATTGCTGCGGTCCCACGGTCTATGGCCCCGCCCACATTGGCAATTTCCGCACTTTTGTACTGCAAGATGTCTTCCGTCGCACTCTGGAAACGGGCGGCACTCGCACGCTCCATGTCCGCAATTTGACGGATGTGGATGACAAAACAATCCGCGAATCGCAACGACTCGGCCAATCGCTGCGCGATTTCACATCCGGCTGGACGAAGAAGTTTCATCACGACTGCGATCTCCTCCAATGTCTCCCTCCGCACATTGAACCGAGCGCGGTGGAGCACATTCCTCAACAGATCGATATGATTGCCAAGCTCGTCGAGAAAGGCCACGCTTACGCTTCGGACGATGGTTCGGTCTACTTTGACATCGCCTCTTTTCCGGAATATGGCAAGCTGTCGCACCTCGACGAACGCGAATTGGAACTCGGACGCACGCAGTCGCAACGCGCGAATGCCGATGAGTATGAAAAGCAAAGCGTCAGCGACTTTGTCCTGTGGAAATCCCGACGCCCCGAGGATGGCGAAAATTTTTGGAGTTCGCCCTGGGGAGAAGGCCGTCCTGGCTGGCACCTCGAATGTTCGGCGATGATCCGTGAATACCTCGGCGATACCTTCGACCTGCACAGTGGTGGTGTCGATCTGGTTTTCCCTCACCACGAAAATGAAATCGCCCAAAGCCGCTGCACCTGCGGCGGACACTTCGCTGCGACTTGGTTCCATATCGCCCATTTGATGGTCGATGGCGGCAAAATGTCGAAGTCGCTCGGCAATCTCTACACTCTCGAAGACCTCGCCAAACACGGTTGGACGGCGATGGAAGTGCGCTATGTGCTCATCAGTGGTCACTATCGCAAACCGCTCAATTTCACGTTCGATAGTCTCCACGCCGCGCGCGAAGCTCTCGCGAAAATGACAAAGACGGCCCAACAACTCGCCGCCAAAGCCCCCACCGATGCCGTGCTCACGAGCATCGAATTCGGCCCCTTCCAAGCCGCGTGGGATGCGCTCAATGACGACCTCAACACCGCCGGCGCCCTCGGTGCCATTTTTACCGGACTGCGCGAGGCGACGAAGCTGGAAGGACTCGCTGCCGCCCAGGCCCTCGCGGCTTTCCACCGCGTCCTCCGCGCGCTGGGCTTGGTTCTTCCTGTCCTCGCTACGGAAAAAGAAATCGAAATCCCCGCTGAGATCCGCGCCCTCGCCGAACAACGCCTCGCTGTGCGCCAGGCCAAGGACTGGGGTCAGTCCGATGTCCTGCGCGACCAACTCGCCGCCCTCGGCTGGACCATCAAGGACCGCAAGGACGGCTATGATTTGATCCCACAATAAGCAGACGCTTCTCCCGTCTCTCTCGCCAAACACCACCATCATGAACCTGCCCATCCGTCCCCGCCGCAACCGTCGCAGTGCCGCCATCCGCACGCTGGTGCGCGAAACTGTGCTCAGCCCTGGCGACTTTGTCCAACCGCTCTTTGTCCAGGAAGGCGCGCAGAACGATGCCATTTCCTCCATGCCGGGCGTCACTCGCTGGTGCGAAAAGGACGTCGTCACCGAAGTGCTCGCGCTTCACGCGGTCGGAGTCCCCGCAGTGGTGCTTTTTCCCAAAATCGACGACTCCCTCAAAACCTCCGATGCCGCCGAGTGCTACAACCCCGACGGCCTAATCCCGCGTCTCATTCGCGCCATCAAGGCCGCTTGCCCGGAAATGTGCGTGATTACCGACATCGCCCTCGATCCCTACAATGCCGATGGTCATGACGGATTGGTCGAAAAACAAGCCGACGGTTCGCTGGTCATCCTCAACGATGAAACGGTCGACATCCTCTGCCAACAGGCCCTCTGCCACGCCGCCGCCGGAGCCGACATTGTCAGCCCTAGCGACATGATGGACGGTCGTGTCGCCGCTCTGCGCAGTGCGCTCGATGCTGCGGGTCACAGTGATGTTTCCATCCTCAGCTACTCCGCCAAATACGCCTCCGCCTTTTACGGACCCTTCCGTGGTGCTCTCGATTCCGCCCCCAAAGCTGGCGACAAAAAAACGTACCAAATGGACTACGCCAACGCCCGCGAAGCGGTGCGCGAAATCCTACTGGACGAAGCCGAAGGAGCCGACATGGTCATGGTCAAGCCCGCTGGAGCCTATCTCGACATCATCGCCAGTGTCCGACAGCACACAACCTTGCCCGTAGCGGCCTACCAAGTCAGTGGCGAATACCTGATGATCGAAAGCGCCGCCGCCGCGGGTTGGTTGGACAGAAAAGCCATCATTTTGGAGTCCCTCACCGCCATCAAGCGCGCCGGAGCCGACATCATCCTCACCTACTACGCCAAAGAAGCCGCCCAGTGGCTGAAAGCCTAACCGTGGCGGATGCGTCTCGCGTCCCAGCCTGTCATCCAATTCAGAGGACAGAGGAACCGCATCCACCGCGATGCATCGCGCCCCCGCCCTTCTCGATCAACTCGGCCTCCCTGGCTCGAGAAAAACTCATCTCCTTTGTCTGCCGAACAAAGCAGGGCTTTCCCGAGCTTGATCGCCGAGCATTCCTCGCTCGACATGGCGCTATGGATGGGCACAATGCTGACATGAAACGCTTGCTGCGCGCTCTCGGTTGGTTCTTTTTGGCGATCTCGACATCGGCTTTTGCTCAGGGCGATCTTGCCGAGCATCCTGATCAGCCTTTTTTGTGGAAAATCGAAGGCAAGGAGCTCAAAAAGACGAGCTACTTGTTTGGCACCATTCATCTCGGTGGAGGCAAGCTGGCCAATCTCCACCCCGCTGCGGAGAGCGCTTTTCAGCAGTGCGAAGTCCTCGCCACCGAAATTCCTTGCGACACGCCGACACAAATGAAGATGGCTCTCCAATTGATGCGAAAAGATCAGAAGACGCTGTCCGAATCGATCGGCAAAGACCGACTGAAGCTCGTCGAAGCAGAACTCAAAGCGATTCAGCCTCAGCTCGATCTCACTCCGTTTGAGCCGATGAAAACTTGGGTGCTTGCAGTCACTCTGCCCATGCTCAAATCCCAACTCGCCGGCGAAGAGGCGATGGACGCCACTTTGTGGAATCGGGCAACGAAAATGGAAAAGTCGACATCGAGCATCGAAACTGCCGACAGCCAGCTCGCGCTGTTTGAGCAGTTCGACGAGTCCGAACAGCTCGCACTGCTCGACGAAACGCTGCGCACGATGAAAAAAGACCGGGATGCGCAACGCGACAGCTCACAAGAGATGGTCGATGCCTACCTCAGCGGTGATCTTCAGGCGATCAAGAAAGAGATCGACAAAAGCATCGAAGAAATGCGCCAGGGGCCAAACAAAGAGCTTGGGGAACGCTTTTACCGCCAACTACTGACAGAGCGCGATGCATCCATGGCGAAAAGCATCGCCAAAAAACTGTCGCAAGCCCCAGAGAAAAGTCACTTTTTTGCCGCTGGGGCCGCCCATTTTGCGGGCGAAACCAGCATCATCTCTCACCTCGAAGCGCTGGGCTACAAGGTGACTCGGATCAAGAAATAGAATTGTGCTCGGCGCAAAGCCTCAGTTTGCCGCACGACTCGCTGCGTTGGAGATGCTATCGCCCGCTTTTTGCACATCTTGGCCAAAGCCTTTGATCGTAGAGCATTGGCTCAAGCCCAGAGCTAGAGCGATCCACATGGCGAGAGAACAGAGTTTTTTCAATGTCGTTTGCATAATCCTTACCCTAGCAGGCCTGCTCAGTTCCGTCAACAAACATCTCACAATTCGCACCAATCCCAGTCGATGGCTCATTTTTCGCTTGCAGCGCTCGCATTTTCCTGTTGAATTGTCTTCGAGAAGCAACTTCTGACATTGTAAGGAGTGGGGTAATTACCCACTCTTTTGTGTCTCAGGGTGCTTCGTTGTCAGCACTCCATCAACCGCCAAGCGTATTCAACTACCATGACAAACGATATCGAAGCCTTGATCGATTATTATGAACGCGAGAAAGCCATCGACCGGAATCGGGTCATTGCTGCCTTGGAGTATGCCTTCTGCGCCGCCTACCGCAAAATGGTGCCAGGTGCAGAAAACATCCACACTCTGCGCGCGGCCATCAATGTCAAAAAGGGCGAGACCAAAATCTATGCCACCCTCCAAGTGGTGGCCGATGACGAAGTGCAAGACAAGTTCAATGAAGTGCCGCTCAGCGTGGCGCTGAAAAAGAATCCGCAAGTGCAAGTCGGCGAGGAGCTCGATTTCAACATCACTCCGAAAGACTTCGGACGCATCGCCGTGCAGACCGCGAAGCAAACGATGCAGCAACGCCTGCGCATGGCGGAAAAGGAAATGCTTTTTGAAGAGTTCAAGGACCGTGCCGGCGAGATCGTCTCGGGCGTGGTGCATCGCTTTGATCGCTCGGATGTCTACATCGACCTCGGCAAGTTCGAGGCCATCATGCCCTCTCGCGAGCGCGTTCCTACCGAGGAATACAACATCAATGACCGCATCCGCGCCTATGTCGTCGCCGTGGAAAATGACGGTCGCGGCCCCGAGGTCATTCTTTCCCGCAGTCACCCGCATTTTGTCCGCCGCCTTTTTGAAGCAGAAGTCAGCGAGATTGCCGACCGCACGGTCGAAATCCGCGCGATTGCTCGTGAAGCCGGACATCGCACGAAAATCGCCGTGTGGAGCAAGGACGACAAGGTCGACCCCGTCGGCGCTTGCGTTGGCCTCCGTGGGGCTCGGGTGAAGAACATCGTCCGCGAATTGAACAATGAAAAAGTGGACATCATTCGCTGGAGCGACGATCCCAAGCAGTTGGTCGAAGAGGCTCTCAAGCCCGCCATCATCCGCTCGATCACTCTCGATCACGAGAAAAAAGTGATTCACGTTACGGTTTCCGAAGAAGATCTCAGCAAAGCCATCGGTCGTCGCGGCCAAAATGCCCGTTTGACCTCTCGCCTGATGGATTGGGATGTGCAAGTGCGTCGCGATGAATCGCAACAGAAGATGTTCGATGACCGCGTCAACAATGCCGCTCACGGACTGGGCCAACAACTCGGCCTCGATGACGACGACCTCGTGCTGGAAATGCCTGCCGATTACATTGCAGAATCGCTCGAAATCTCCGAAGATGAAGCCAGCGCCATTTTGGCCCGGGCACAAGAGCTGACGAACGCGTAATTCTGCCAAAACTGCCCCCCCGAAACGTTGCCACTACCACTGATGCCATCCGATAGCGAAAGCAAACCACCGAAGAAAAAAGTGCTGGATCTGATTGACGACCAGCCTAAGCCATCGCGCCGTGAACGGCAGCGTGAGGCCGCCGTGAAAGTCACGCCGACTCCGCCACCCGCTCCTGTCAAGAAGGCCGCTCTCGATATCTTTGAGGATAAGGGCGAAAAGAAAAAAAGCTCGGGCATCCGAAGGTCTTGGACAAGGAAGACGCCGATCTTGCTTTGCCACCGCTGCCTCCCTTGCCGGACATCAGCACGATCCTTCCCGCCATTGGAGCCATTCCGGCATCGCCCCCTGAGGCGGCCTCGGCTCCTGAAGCGGAAGCAGAAGCGAATGATCCTGACAGCAAGGTCATCAGCATCAAGCCTCCCATCATCGTTGCCGACCTCGCGACGCGCATGGGGCTGAAGTCTTTCATTTTGATGAAGGACCTCATCGCATTGAAAATTTTCGTTTCGCCGAATCAGGCGATTGAACCAGAAATCGCCGCGAAGGTTTGCGAGATCCACGGCTTTGTTTTTGAACGCGAAAAACGCGAAAAAGGTGCCGGCGTGCACAAGCAAGAGGAAGTCATTGCGGAACCAGAAGCTCCCGTGGAAGAACCGGAGGAACTGCTCAAACCACGCGCTCCCATCATCACCATCATGGGTCACGTCGACCACGGTAAAACGACTTTGCTCGACACGATCCGCAAGAGCCGCGTTGCTTCCTCGGAAGCCGGCGGCATTACGCAACACGTCGGCGCTTATCAGGTTTTCCATAACGGCCAACCGATTACTTTCCTCGACACCCCAGGTCACGCGATTTTCTCGAACATGCGCGCACGCGGTGCCGATGTGACCGATATCGTGGTCATTGTTGTCGCTGCGAATGATGGCGTCATGCCGCAAACGCGCGAAGCGATTGAGCACGCGAAGAAAGCCGGACGCACGATTGTCATTGCCTTTACCAAATGCGATTTGCCAACCGCCAACATCATGCGGGCGAAAACCCAGCTCGCGGAGCTTGGCTTACAAACCACCGACTTTGGGGGCGACACCGAATTTGCCGAAGTTTCGGCCTACACGGGTGAGGGCATGGAGCACTTTCTCGAACTGCTCTTGCTGCAAGCGGAAGTGCTGGAGCTGAAGGCGAACCCGAAAGGCCACGCCCGCGCCAGCATCATCGAGGCCCGCGTGGTCGCAGGTCGTGGTGCTACTGCCACTGCGATTGTGGAAAGTGGCACGATCAAGGTCGGCACGCCTTTCATCTGCGGCCCCTTTGCCGGTAAAGTCCGCAATCTTTCGAATGACCTCGGCGAATCGATCAAATCCGCTGGCCCCGGCACTCCCGTGGAAATCATCGGCTTTGAAGACATGCCTCACGTCGGCGATGAATTGGTCGAGATGGACAATGAACGCGCCGCGAAACGCCTTGCCGAGGAACGTCAGGCAGAACGACGCTCGGCTCGCCTGGTCAATCCGCTCAAAGCGCGCATGGAGGACATTTTCTCCATGGTCAATGACAGCGCCGGTGCACAAAAACTGAAGATTGTCCTGAAGTGCGATGTCCAAGGCTCGGTGGAAGCGATCAAGAACGCTTTGGAGTCGATCGAATCGAAGAAGGTCGAGTGCCAAATGCTCGTCGCTGGTGTCGGCCCGATCTCGGAATCGGACATTCTCATGGCCAGCTCGGCGAACGCGATTGTCATCGGCTTCAATGTGAAGGTCGAGGGCAAGGCGGTGAAGTCGATTAAGAGCGAACACGTGCAGGTGAAGCTTTACTCGGTGGTTTATGAATTGATCGACCAAGTGCGCGAGGCGATGAAGGGCTTGCTGGAACCGCTCAATCGCGAAAACATCGTCGGTCTCGCCGATGTCAAAAAGGTCTTCAAACTCACCAAGGGCGTGGCTGCTGGTTCTTACGTCAAACAAGGCAAAATCCTCCGCAAAGCGCACGCTCGCGTGGTCCGCGGTGGGGTGCCGATTTTCGACGGCAAGATGTCGACCCTGCGTCACTACCAAAACGAGGTCGACGAAATCAAGGTCGGCAGCGAGTGCGGCATTCGCTTGGGCGACTTCGATGAATACCTCGAAGGCGACCTGGCAAGATCTGTAAACTGATTCCTTTTCCCGATCGCCATGTCCCAACGTCAAGACCGAGTCAACGAGCTACTGCGTCGCGAAATCAGCGCCGTCTTGCAGCGCGATTACGAATGGCCCGGCCAATTGGTTACGGTCAGTGAAGTGGAAATCACCCAAGATTTCCGCGAGGCTCGGGTGTGGATGAGCATTTTCGGCGGCCACGTCCAGCCCGTGCTGGATCGACTGAACCGCGATCACGGCCGCATTCAGAGCAAGGTGATGAAACGCGTGGTGCTCAAATCCACTCCGATTCTCACCTTCCGCCACGACAACTCCGCGGTTACGGGTGTCAATATGGTCAATCTATTGCAGGAAGTGGACCAAATTCCAAAGGCGCTTGATGCCGACGACCACGATGGATCCGATATCTCGGAACGCTAATCACATCGTGGGCAGAATGCCCCCTTGGACTGCGGAAGCCCTTAAGGAGAAGGGATTTGCAATCCCTTAGCTGAACAACCTCGCCAAAGGCGCTAATTGAAAAACGTCCGATGCAAAGAAAGCGGCTTTTCCCCCAACTCGCACGCCGATGATCGAAGCCCTTAAGGAGTCCCCCAACTCGCACGCCGATGATCGAAGCCCTTAAGGAGAAGGGATTTGCAATCCCTTAACTGAACAACCTCGCCAAAGGCGCTAATTGAAAAACGCCCGATGCAAAGAAAGCACGCCGATGATCGAAGCCCTTAAGGAGAAGGGATTTGCAATCCCTTAGCTGAACAACCTCGCCAAAGGCGCTAATTGAAAAAAGCGTCCGATGCAAAGAAAGCGGCTTTTCCCCAACTCGCACGCCGATGAGCGGAAGCAAGCTCGCAGCAAGGCTCCATCGCTCAAAGCGGCAGCAGGGCTTCCGCATTCCAAGGGCACCATCAGTGGTTCAACGACTTCTCCCCCGCCCCGCCCACAAGCGGATAATGCTTGCCACGCTAGCCCACAAGGCGTATGAACCGCGGCCATGAGCCCGTCGATGCATCTCTACGAACGTCTGCCCCTTTTTGGCACCGGCCTCGTGCTGGGGCTGTTTTTGCTGCTCGGCCATGTTCTGTTGTTGGTGAAAAGTGACACCTGTCAGCACTTTCTGAAAAAGTTTCCTCGCAATCAGAAAATCGGACAAGTCCTGCTCGGCATCGGCCTTCTCTGGTTTTGGCTCCTTGTTGCCCCACCCAACAAAGGCTGGATCAGCGTTCTGGCGATGGATATGACCGATTTTAATGGCATCAAACCGCTGCTGCGGCTGCTCATGCCCCTGATTTTTGTCGCGGTGGCAATGTCGATCACCGAATTCCTCTCCGTTCGCGCACTGGGACTTCTCGGGCTTTTGGTCGCACAACCTCTGCTCGACTCCGCTTTTCTGCGCGATCCCGCCACCCGTCTGCTGATCCCCATTTACACCTACGGACTCATCATCGCCTCGCTGTTTTTTGTCGGCATGCCCTACCTCTTCCGCGATGCGGTCACATGGGCTACGGCAAAGAAAACACGCTGGAATGCGCTGTGCTGCGGCGGAATCAGCTATGGCATCGCCATTTTGTTCTGCGCTTTTGCCTTCTGGCGCGGACAATAATTTTTTAGAATTAAAATAAGAATCATTCTTGACTGTGGGTCGATCTGGGCTAGTTTCCCGCCGTCCACCATGGTCAGCGATCACACACATTCTCCCGATAACGACGATTTTCCTCAGGAAATCAATGGCCTCCGCATGACGCGTCAACGCAAGGAGGTCTACCGTTGTTTGATGGAACATCGCGTGCATCCTACGGCGCAAGATGTCTTTCTCGAAGTGAAGGACAAATTGCCCCAAATTTCCTTGGCCACGGTCTACAACTGCCTCGAAGCGCTGACCCAGCACGGCATCATTCGCCAAGTGCATTTTGATCGCGAGTCTTGCCGATACTGCCCGAATTTGCTCGATCACGGACATTTCCACGATCAGGCGACGGGCAAGATTCACGACGTCACCTTCAAGCCCGGTGTGAAGCTGGAAGACGTGCTCGATCTGCCGCCGGGCACGGTCGTATCGAACATCGAACTCACCCTTCGCGGCACCATTGCTTCCTAATTTTTTCCCATCCTACCACTAGCCACCAACCAACACACGTTATGTCATTGATCATCGAAAATCTGCACGCCACCCTCGAAGACGGAACCCCCATTCTCAATGGAGTCAACTTGGAAATCCCCGCCGGTGAAGTTCACGCCATCATGGGACCCAACGGTTCGGGGAAATCGACTCTCTCGAAAGTCATCTCCGGCCACGAAAGCTACGTTGTCACGGCTGGTTCGGTCACTCTCGATGGCGTGGATCTGTTGGAGCTCGACATTGATCAACGTTCCCGCGCAGGCGTTTTCCTCGCTTTCCAATACCCTGCCGAAGTCCCCGGTGTTTCGAATGCCAATTTCATCCGCGCCGCCCTGCAAGCTCGTTTGCCCAAAGGTCAGGACATCGATGCCGTCGCTTACTACAAGAATCTCTATGCCAAAATGGACCTGCTGGAAATGGATCGCAAGTTCACCGCTCGCTCGGTCAATGAAGGTTTCTCCGGTGGCGAAAAGAAGCGCAATGAAATCCTGCAAATGCTGATGCTGGAGCCGAAGTATGGCATCCTCGATGAGACCGACTCAGGTCTCGACATCGATGCGCTGAAAATCGTCGCGAAGGGCGTGAATGCCATGCGCTCGCCCGACCGTGGCTTTTTGCTCATCACCCACTACCAGCGTTTGCTCGACTACATTGCGCCCGACTACGTCCACGTGATGTCCGCCGGTCAAATCGTCCGTTCCGGCGGCCCTGAGCTCGCTCTGGAACTGGAGAAAAATGGCTACGATTTCCTCAAGGAACTCTCCCCCGCCTAATCAGCGCGCTCGTTTGTCACATCGAACCAACTACCATCATGTCTCTCGATCTCTTGCCTGAAACTCTCGACCAAGAAACCGCCGAAGCCGTCAACATCGACCGCTCGATTGGTGATTTCACCTTCCCCGAGCGCAATAAATTCGATGCAGGTCGCGGCCTTTCGGAAAAAACCATCGACTACATCTGCGATGTCAAAAACGATCCTCAGTGGGTCCGCGAATTCCGCCATCGCGCGCTTAAGGTCTTCCGCGACAAGCCCATGCCGACCAACTGGGCGACGGAGGACTTGAACAACATCAATTTTGATGAAATCCGCTACTACCTGTCGGACGGCGAAAAACCCAAGCGCTCGTGGGACGATGTCCCTGCCGACGTCTTGGAAACGTTCGAACGTCTCGGCATTCCCCAACAAGAGCGCGCTTTCCTCGCCGGCGTGGAAGCGCAGTTTGACTCGGAAGCCGCTTACTCGAATGTCAAAGAAGAGCTCACCAAGCAAGGCGTGATTTTTGTCAATTCGACCGAAGGATTGAAAGAGCACGAGGAAATTTTCCGACCATGGTTCGGCAAGGTCATTCCTACGGGCGACAATAAGTTTTCCGCACTGAACTCAGCCGTGTTTTCTGGTGGCTCGTTCATCTACATCCCCAAAGGCGTGAAGCTGAAGCAACCGCTGCAAGCGTATTTCCGCATCAACTCGGAATCGTTCGGCCAGTTTGAGCGCACGCTCATCATTGCCGATGAGGGCGCGGAGGTGATGTACATGGAAGGCTGCACCGCACCGAAGTTTGAAACCGCCACATTGCACTCGGCCGTGGTGGAATTGGTTGCTCTCAAAGGTGCCAAAATCCAATACGTCACGGTACAAAACTGGTCGTCGAATGTCTTCAACCTCGTCACCAAACGCGGCCTGGCGATGGAAGATGCGGAGGTCCGCTGGATCGATTGCAACATCGGCTCGCGTCTCACCATGAAATACCCCGGCGTGGTGATGAAGGGCCGTCGTGCTCGCGGCGAAGTGATTTCGATCGCCCTCGCCAATACCGGCCAACACCAGGACACCGGTGCGAAAATGATCCACGCCGCCGATGAAACGACATCGAACGTTGTCTCGAAGTCGATCTCGGTCGGCACGGGCCGCTCGACCTATCGCGGCCAAGTGCACATTCCAAAGCATCTGAAAGGCTGCAAGAATAATACCGAGTGTGATGCTTTGCTGATCAATACGAAATCGCGCACCGACACCTACCCCGCCATTACGGTCAAAGGCAATCAACACGCCACACAGCACGAAGCGAGTGTCAGCCAAGTTTCGCAAGAAATGCTTTTCTACATGATGCAACGTGGCATCAGCGAGGGCGCTGCGATGTCCCTGGCCGTCAATGGCTTCATCAATGATCTGGTGCGTGAGTTCCCGATGGAATACAGCGTCGAGCTCAAACGCCTGATCGACCTCGAAATGGAAGGCAGCGTGGGTTGATCGATCGCGCCTCGATCTGTTCGCTTGACGGATCGAGGCGCGCCGCTCGCCACGCATCCGTCACTCACCTCATTCCCTGTTAGATCCTCTTTTTCACCATGCCCACTTCCCTTTCCTATCCCGCTCTTCTCGATCAGCCTACTTCGTCTTCTGCGCTGCATCCGCAGTGGTTTGCCACGGCGCAAGCCGAAGCTTGGCAGCAATTCCTCGCGACTCCTGCCCCGCGACGCAATGATGAAACTTGGCGTTTTTCGACGATTTCGCAGCTCGATTTTGCCGATTTCCAACGCGCGGGTTTTCACGGCGATGCCAGTGCCTGGATCGCACAATCCACCGGTGTCGCCGATGCCGCCGCCACTTTGGTGTTTGTCAATGATACGCTCGTTCACCAATCCAGCCAACTCCCCGAGGGAGTGATCTGCTTGCCCTTGGCCGATGCTTTGATCACGCATCCAGAACTGGTGAAGGAATACTTCATGCGTCACGCGACGAAGCTTGGCTCTGCCAAATGGGCTGCCCTGCATGCAGCGCACTTGACCAATGGCGTCTTCCTCCACGTGCCCGCTGGCGTCGTGTTGGAGAACCCCGTGCAGATTTTCCACTGGGCTCACGGCGACCGCACCACGATGCTTCCCCACACGCTCATCGTGGCCGAAAAAGGTTCTTCCGTTCGCGTCATCGAAACCTTCCAGTCGACCGATGACTCTTCCGCTTCTCTTACCATCGCGGTCAATGACCTGGTCGCTCAGCCAGAAGCGCAGCTGGACTATGTGGTGGTTCAAGCCCTCAATGAGCAAAGCAAGGTCATCACCATCAATGCGAGCGAAGTGGAAAAGCAAGCGAAGTCGACCAGCTTCCTGCTCAGCACGGGAGCCGCATGGGCGCGCAGTGAATCGATTTCTCGATTGAAAGGCGAAGAGGCGAGTTCTTTCATGCTCGCGGTTTCGGTGCCAACCGGCGACCAGGAGTATGACCAACGCACTTTCCAGCATCACATTTCCGCCGGTGCTCACTCGGACTTGCTCTACAAAAATTCGCTCTACGGCGAAGCGCGCACGATTTTTTCGGGCCTGATTTTTGTCGATGAAGGCGCACACCGCACCGATGCCTATCAAACGTGCCGCAATCTGTTGATGACCGACACCTGCGAGGCCAATTCGATGCCGGGTCTGGAAATCAATGCCGATGACGTGAAATGCAGCCACGGCAGCACCAGCGCGCAAATCAGCGACGAGGAAATTTACTACCTGCGTGCGCGCGGCATCGATGCCCCCACGGCTCGCCAGCTGATCGCTCGAGGTTTCTCGATCGAAGTCATTGAGCGCCTCGGTCATGAAGCAACGGAGGCCTACGTGCTGCGTTTCCTCGATCAAAAATTCGCCTCGCTCCGCTAAGGCACGAGAATCAACGAATCGACGTAGAGCTGAGACGGGCCTTGAGCTCGTTTCAGCCCTACGGGCGTCTGCGGCAACTCAGCCACGCAACGCCACCCTTTGCTACGGTTTTCGCAGCGCACGATTCCGCGCAATTTCCTGCCTCCCATGGGGTCGATGTAGTCGAACGCGAACGACGTCTTATCGCCCTCGGGATGGGGCAAAATGCCCAAAACGGTGATGAAATGGGAGTCGATCACCTGATACCCCGCATAGCGACGCAAGCCGACGACAGGAGGAAAGCCCGCACGCAGCGAGCGAGCGATGCGACTGTAGATTCGACCCGCATGATCGCTCGACTGCGGAATCCATAGTCGGACCGACGGCGCTTGATGGCCCTTCAACAGCTCATTGGTGACATCGGCAAGGTCCGCAGCATTGATGCCACGACGCGACCATCGACGACGCTGCGGGATATGACGCGAACCTTTCGCTCCTTGATGCAAAACAATGTCGCGCAGTTGCTTGGCATCGGTATCCCCTGGGATCGCCCGCGCCGCCGCTTGATGAGCCACCGAACCATGGCGCAGAGCATTGAGCACCGCCGTCGGTCCACAGACATTGCCGGCGAGCGACAATTGATCGGCCACCGCCGCTTCCCTTTGGGGCGCATAGACGGGGGAAGTAGGCGCGCATTGCGAAAGCACAAAGGCAGTCAACAAAAGAAAAATCCATCGATATCTCATCACTTCGATTTGGGCTCTGGGGGTGAATTTCGCCGTGCGGGCGCACGCATCGACAGACTCTGCGCCACGTCGCCATCTTGATTGTGAATCTGCCCCGTCAGGACCGGTGGTTGACGTGACCAATCAATGTTGAGCGAACCAAAATTGTTGTCGGTGTAAGGAACTCCCACACGATGCCGATTCACCTCTTTGGCATTGCGTCCGCGCGATTGCGTGAGTGCGCTCGAAGTGAAATCCACCAATTGATAATCCAGCCAGTCCTTGGGCGCTTGCGAAATTTCCGCAAGGTGGCGATCGCCACTCCAGATCAGCACGGGTGGCATCTTCGGCTGCGCGAGCAATTTTCGCAAACGCTCACGCTCTTTCGGGAAATTCGCCCACTTTTCAAAACGATGTTCTTCCGCGACTACTTGGATGCTGGAGACCAGCACATTAATCTGCGCTCGACTTTGCTGCAAGGTGCGCTCCAGCCACTTCCACTGCGCCTCTCCCAACATATCGCCATCGCTGCCTTTGCGGTCGCGAAACGAGCGAGTATCGAGCAAAATCAAGCGCACTTGCTGACCTTTCGGACCGTAGAGGTAGGTCGCGTAAATGCCCTGTTGCTGTCGACGCTGCGACCGCGCCGGCTCTTGCAAGAAATCCAGAAAGGCCGCCTGAGACTCTGCTCGTATCGGGTTTTCTTTGCCTGCATCGTTGTCCCCGTAGTCGTGATCGTCCCAAGTGCCAATCACCGGACAAAGAGCACTCAACGCACGGTAGCTAGGTCGCGATTGCTGCAATCGGTATTTTTCGCGCAGCACTTTGGGGTTTTCGCTATCGCCATAAATCACATCGCCCATCCACACAAACAGCTGGGGCCGATAGGACAAAATGGCGTCAAAAATCGGCGCGGGCTTGGATTCGTGACAACAAGAAGCAAAAACAATTCGCGAAAGCGGCGCAGCGGAGTTCGATTGACCGTACAAGTCATGCGCGAACAGCGCAGCAGCCATACCGATCCAGAGGGAAATCGAACGAATCTGCAACATCGACAATCAGACCTGGTGTTCGATTACGGCGCAAAGCGAATCGGTTCGTTTTTTTCTTTAGGTCCCACAAAGCCCCCAATGTCCTTGGAGGTAATGTAGAGAAACAGACTGATCAACACCAGCGCGCAAGCCGATTGCACATACTCCAAGATGCGCGCCTGCACCGGACGTCGCGAAATCCACTCCATCAGGGCCAGGGTCGTGTGTCCACCATCGAGCACGGGGAAGGGCAACATGTTGAAGATGGCCAAGTTCACGTTGATCAAAACCATGAAACTCAACAAGCGCAACCAGCCGTTTTGATCGGTATTGAGCAAATCAAATTTTGCCTTCGCAATGCTGATCGGACCGCTGAGTTGGTCGACGCCAATGCTCGACTGCGGTGAAAACAGTGCGGTGAAGGTTGCCAGCATCATTTTGACACTGTCCTTGCACTGCTTGATGGGGCTGGGATGAACGATGTGAGAATCGATCAGACCCGAGGTGTCCCAGGCAATGCCGAGCATCGGTTTTTGATTCGCTGGCGTCAGCGGGGCGGCGGGCTGCAAGGCGACGTCGAATGTCTTATCGCCGCGCTTCACGGTGGCCAAGGTCGACGCAAAATCCCGGTCGGCAAGGTATTGCGAAATTTGCGGAGTGCTCCACACCTTAATGCCATCGAGCGCGACAATCTCATCGCCCGGCTGCAATCCTGCTTTTTCCGCAGGACTGTTGGGCATCAGCGATTGAACCAATGCCGGATTGACCGCTGCGATGCCCACTTGTCTCATGGCGCGCCGCTGATACCAGGCGGTTTGCTCTGTTTCAAACGAAGACCTGATGACGCGCGGTCCATTCTCGCCCGTGCGCATGACCGTAAATTCGATGGCATCGCCCTCGCTGAGCACGATGTTTTCCGTGATGCAGTCGAGCCCTCCCATGAAGCCTTCCACGGGTCGACCATTGACCGCGAGAATTTTATCGCCCAGCGCAAAACCGGCTCGCTCGGCGGGGCTGTCTTTTTTGATGAAACCGACCTGCGTCGTATTGACGCGATCCTGCGGCTTACCGATCACCCACACGCCCAATCCAAGAACCAAGGCCAAGCCCAGAGAAAAGAGAGGTCCGGCGACGGCGACGATGATTTTGTCCAGTGGGGAAATCGGCGGCAAAGGCTCCGCATCTTCACGATCGCCCTCTAACGCTTGCATCGGAGCCATTTGCGGCAGCGCCACAAATCCCCCTGCGGGAATCCACCCCAAACCATACTGCACCCCGCCGATGTTTTTCGACCACAAGGGCTTACCAAACCAAATTTGGAACTTTTCCACCTTCAAGCCACGCCAGCGCGCTGCGATAAAATGCCCCAGTTCATGGACAAAAATCATGATGTTGAAACTCACGATCACCGTGAGAATGAGCAAAAGTTGTTTCAAAGTATCCATGCAGCGCGGTGGGAAGCTTACAAGCAAATTGCTTCTGCGCAAGGAGTAACCCGTCCGATGATAGGAAAATTTCGCACCATCTTGTTATTTTTTCGATGTTGACGAAAAAGCGGGCAAGGTCACGATCACGACACGTCGATCGCGAATCAGTGTGATCTTGGTGTCTTGGCGCAACATCGAGGCGATGCATTGCTGATAAAAATCTGCCGCATCAATGATTTTGTCATCATTCACCGCAATGATCAAATCGTTGAGCATCAAGCTCGCCGCAGCGCCATGGGGGTCGACGCGTGTCACGGCGACACCACTGAGCCCGCTGGCCGACTCCGCTGCATTCAGCGATCGCACCATCAAGCCCAGTTGACGCAGCGCTTCTTCGGTGCGTTGTGATCTCGACGTCTGCTCTGCGAGCGAAGAAAGGTTGTCGGCCACTTTGGTGCGCAAGGTCAACATTTCCCCGCTGCGCCAGGTTTTCAGCACCACTTCTTGGCCCAACTCGGTGCGCTGCAATGCTTGAATGACCTGAATCGGCGAGGAAACCAACTTGTCGTTGAATTCGACAATCACATCGCCACGCTTCAACCCCGCAGCAGCGGCGGGGGAGTTTTCGATGACATCGATCACCAGAGCGCCCACAGCGCGATCGTAACCAATCGCCTGCTGCACGCGATCGTCGATCGGATGCAAGCGCACACCAAGGTAGCCATGGACGGGTCGACCTTTTTCCAAGATCTGCTTGAGCGATTGGTTGACATCGTTCGAGGGAATCGAAAAACCCACTCCTTGGAAGCCAGGATTCGATTTATCGGGAGAGTAGATCGCCACATTGATGCCGACAATTTCGCCCTGAAGATTGACCAGAGGTCCGCCGGAGTTTCCGGGATTGATCGCGGCATCCGTTTGAAACAAATCTCCTTGCTGATCGGAAATGGCGCGCTCTTTCGCCGAAATGATCCCCTGTGTCACGGTTTCTCCAAGACCAAAAGGATTGCCCACGGCAAAAACGATTTGCCCCACTTTGACTTGCGAGGAATCACCCATTTTGAGAGGCACAAAAGGCCCCGGCGCTTGGATTTTGAGAACCGCGATGTCGAGCAATCGATCTTCGCCAATCAATACGGCCGCATAGGACTCGCCATTGTGGAGTTTGACCTGAATTTGCGTCTGCCCTGCGATGACATGCTGGTTGGTCACGACGTGCCCTTCTTGGGTCACGATCACCCCCGAACCTTGCCCTTGGGTCATCTGCCGCTGCATGTGCGGACGCCCCCAAGGATCGCGCAACAATTGTTCGCGCACCCCTGCTGTGTCGATGCTGACCACCGAAGGCACCACCGCTTGGGTCAATTTGGCATACTCGTTGTTGAGCCGGGAAAGCAGCTCAACATCGCTCATCTCCAACGGCGCGCGCTCGGACATCGTATATGCCTCAGGTTGGAAAGTCTGAGGCGATTTCCCCCACGAGCCAAAACTGGCACCCGTTCTCCAGGCGCGTAAGAGGGAGACAATGACAAAGGCCGTGAGCGCCACCAAAATCAGAGAAAAAAATCGACGGAGGGATGAGCTCATAGACAAAGCGAACGAAATCAGTAAACAACAGAGTCGCCTCGCCGACAAGGAGAAAGCATGCAAAGCCTAACCGACACCTGGGTCTTGCAAAAGCTCTTGAAAGCCACAAAACAAGCGCGACTGCTCAGGCGGCACATCCGCCAGCGGCTCGTCGTGGTCCAGCTGCCCACGGCACAAGCGGAAAAATTCCTCGGCAGTGCGCATCCGCCGCATGTCGTGCTCGAATTCCTCCCCCAGCCCCTGCACGATGTAGAGCATGGTTTTTTTCATGCGCTGGATGTGGTGCACTTCGTGAAACTCTTTGCTCTCCCGCGCCAATTCGTCGTAGAGCTCTTCGATGTAGCCGAGCAAATCCCGACCGGTGGGTTGAAACACCGCTTCCCCCCGATAGCGAGCGCGCAGTTGATCGAAGATCCACGGATTGCGTATCGCCCCGCGCCCGATCATTAACCCCGCCGCTCCAGTGAGCTGATGGTAGCGCACGCCCGATGCCACATTGACGACGTTGCCATTGGCAATCACGGGACAATCTAGCGCCTCGACAGCGCGCGCAATGCAGTGAGGGCGCACGGGTGTTTGATAGCGATCCGCCACAGTGCGACCGTGAATCGTTAGCCCATCGATGGCATGACGGGAAAATACCGCCAACAATTCCTCAAATTCCCGCTCCTCGGCAAAACCCACTCGTGTCTTGACGGTGAAACGAGTCGGGATCACTTCGCGCAAGGCTCCCAACATCCGATCGACTTCTTGCGGATGACGCAATAACCCACCACCCGCATTTTTGCCGCATACGGTCGGACTCGGGCAACCTAAGTTCAAATCAATCCCCGCGATGTTTTCTCGCAAAAGAACTTTGGCCTCTTTGACCATCGCCTCGGGATCAGAGCCGATGATTTGTGCAAAAATCGGTATGCCGGTCTCGTTTTCACGGATCGACCGCAAGATGTAGCGATCGGGCTTGGATGCCGGATGCACACGAAAAAATTCGGTCACAAACCAATCCGGACCACCTCGACGCGCCATCACGCGCATGAAGGGGAGGTCGGTGACGTTTTGCATCGGCGCCAATACCAATGCCGGATGAATTGATGGTAGGAAATCCCTCACGCTGACGAAATCTTCCCCGCTTGTTAGAACTGCATCCGCACGCTCACCGTGCCAAAATTGGCATCGCCCGGCTGCTCCTGATACTCCTCCGTCCGCCACGTATGCGCGTAGCTGATTTCCATAGCGCGCAAACGCCAGCCTATGCCCGCATACACTTCTCCGACAAAAGGCTCGCGGGTATTTCCTGTGGAAAAACCACTGAACAAGGGCCCATCGAGGGTCGCATCGTGCGCAATCGCATAGCCCCGACATCCACTCAACACATACAGCGACCAAGGATGCGCTTCGTGAAAATCGGCGTCGACAAATTTGTGCGTATACGCCGTTTCACTCAGGCGCGGATCGCTGAAATCGGTGGGCAGATACAAACCATACCGCACCATTCCCCCCATCTGGGCGGTCGTGCGAAAGGTTCCTAGTCGCGCACCCCATTCCGTGAACCCATCGAAACTCACGATTTCGCTGAAACTGCCAAAGGCAATCCGACGTCGTTGCAGGAATGATAAGTCCGCCGTCACTTCGGTCGGGATCTGATTGTCCCAACCACGAAATTCGTCGATGTTCCTCACATCATGGATGAAGTTCTGCGCGTCTTCGGCAAAGGAGTATTTTCCCGTGATGCCGATCAGGAACTCCACAGTATTGAGCTTTTTCCGGTCTTTGGCATGCAGCGAAAATCCGAGGGCCGTCCAACCGGCGTAGCGTCTTTGTCCTGCGGGTTGCACGCGCGATGCAAATTCCTCCGGCGTGAACATCAGCTGGGTCACGGAAAATCCGTAATTGTAGGCCACCTCGTTCGGCTTCTCAAAACGAGTGAATTGTTGGATCGACTTGAAGGACTGGTGGTCGCCGGTCAAAGGCCGCAGTAAGCGTTGGATCGAGCCAATGTCGCTCATCTTGCGGTTTCCCGAAATCCACGAGAGCCGCGCGCCGTTGGTGTAGTCCTGATCGCGATTGCCAAAAAGGTCGTTGTCCAAATAAAAAGTCAGATAGCCCGAGCCAAAATCGAAAGGGACATCGTTCGATGCATGCACAGGCATGATCAGTCCACTCAGACCAGTAAGCCAAATCAACCAACGCGCCATGGAGTCAGCATAATCAAAAAATGCGCAGTTGCGAGATTTTTTTAACGGCTTGACGCAACAACATTGTGCCGATGATTCTTTCGCTTGCATGGAGCCTTTTCGCGAAGTTTTTAACCCGACTAGCATCGGCGCTTTTGTTCGCACGCTGGCCCAGCATGTTCCGGGTCTCGATGCCGACTCGTTCTTCGCCGCAGCGCTCGACGGACATGATGAGCGCTCTCTGATGCAGCGCAGTGATCGACTCTACCACTTGCTGCGCCAGCATTTGCCGCAGGATTTTCCTCAAGCCGCAGCGTTGCTGAATAAATGCCTTCACCCCAACTGCGAGGGATATGCGAGCGCAACCGCTTCTCCCGAGCTCGGTCTGCAAGGCTGGCTGGTTCTTCCCATTGCGGAATTTGCTGGACGCGAGGGCGGCTCGCACTTGCCTCTTGCTCTCGAATTACTCGCTCAGTGCACCATGCGCTTTACCTCCGAATTCGGCATCCGTCACCTCTGGGCGGCTTATCCTGATCAGGTGATGGAAATCGTACGCTCGTGGACCTCGCACGAGAATGAACATGTCCGTCGCCTCGTCAGCGAGGGCTCGCGACCTTTTTTGCCTTGGGGCAAACGATTGCCGCTTTTCATCGCCGAACCCCATCGCACGCTGCCGCTGTTGCGCGCTTTGCTCGATGACCCCTCACCCTATGTCCGCAAGTCGGTGGCGAATCATCTCAATGACATCGCCCGAAATCACCCCGAACTCATCACGGACTTTGCCCAGCAAGCGATGACGAACGCATCGCCCGCCCGTCAACGTCTGCTGCGCCACGCGTTGCGCAATCTCTTGAAAAAAGGCTATCCCAAGGCTCTCGCAATCTATCGACTTTCTCGACCACAATTGCAACACGTGCATCTGGCTGTCGACCCGCACGAAGTCCGCATCGGTCACGCTGCGGAAATGGTGTTGGACCTCTCTTCCGCCTCTCCTCAGGAGCAATTGCTGCGCGTCGACCTCGTCGTACATTTTCAAAAAGCCGATGGCTCGCTGCGTCCGAAGGTCTTTCGCTGGAAGGACCTGGTCCTCGCCGCCGGGACGCAGCATCAGGCCCGTAAGTCGCTGTCGTTTCGCCCCATCACTACCCGCACCTACTACCCCGGACCGCACCGAGTGGAAGTGCAGATCAATGGCTCGATCGAAGCCGCTGCGGATTTCACGCTCATCGATGGCACCTGCGGTTAGCTGACCGACTCAAAAACGCCGCCTCCCAGCAAGCGACCGCCTTCGTAGAACGCACAAATTTGCCCCGGAGAAATGGCGCGCTGCGCACTGTGGAATTGAATCTCACATTTGCCATCTTCTCGCGGCGTCACCCGACAAGGTTCAGCCTTTGCCCGATAACGCGGTTGCGCTTCCATGGTCGTCGGACCCTGCGGCGATTCGTTGATCCAGTTGAGCGAACCGACCACGCAATGGCGCGCATAGAGTCCCGGCGAATCTTGTTGATCCCAGCCGACAATGAGTCGATTGTTCGCCAAATCCTTGCCCACCACCACATAGGCCATGCCTTCGCGCGGGGAGGCGACACCGTGCCCTTTTCTTTGCCCTAAGGTGTACAAATGCAATCCCTGGTGTCGACCGCGGATTTTTCCTTCGGTATCGACGATGTCACCGGGCTGATCGGGCACGTAATGACGCAGGAAATCACTCATTTTCACGGCGCCGATGAAACAAATCCCCTGGCTGTCTTTTTTCTGAGCCACCGGCAAAGCCAACCGCTCAGCCATCGCCCGCGCCTCGGGCTTGAGCATTTCTCCCACCGGAAAAAGAGCATGCTGAGCCTGATACTGCGTCATCATTGCCAAAAAGTAGCTCTGATCTTTGTTCGGATCAGCCCCACGCAAAATCGCCGCACTGCCATCGCTCCGTGTCCTGTGCCGCGCATAGTGCCCAGTGCCTACGTGCGAAAATCCTTGCGACAAAGCGTAATCGAGAAAGACCCCGAATTTCATTTCCCGATTGCACCACACATCAGGATTTGGCGTGATGCCACTGCGGTAGCCCTCGATCAGGTAGTCGACAATGCGCTGGCGATACGCATCAATCAAGTCGATCACGCGAAACTCGATTCCCAAGTGCTTCGCCACCGCGTGCGCATCTTCGATATCTTGCTCCCACGGGCAATCTCCAGGAATCCCCTCTTCGTTGATCCAGTTTTTCATGTAGCCGCCCACGACCTCATGACCCTGCTCCAATAACAACGCCGCTGCCACAGCACTGTCCACTCCACCCGAAAGACCGACCAACACTTTTGCCATGGGAAAATTACGTTGATGCGCTCACAAACACTTGCTGCAGCGACTGACACAGCATGGCTACATCGCCCTCGGTGAGCGACTGGTTCATGATCAATCCGACCACCAAAGGCCCGATGGCAGTTTCAGCACAAAGCACTTCCAACAAATCCGCCGCGCCGATTTTCATTTGCACGTGCGCCTGCTGCTGCCGTTGCGCCGCTTGCGCCAAACTGCGCGCCATGAAGTGGTAGCGCGCATGATCGCCGCTGTCGAAAATCACTCGGCTTTCGTGATGAAGAATGAACAAACCAAGCACCGGACCACGGGAACAAATCCATTCAACATACTGCCGCAAACGCGGCGTGTAGGGCGCTTCGACCATGCTTGCTTGCCCGACCTGAGGCAGCACTGGTGGACTAGTCGACCCCCCAACGGCCGCTGCTGCGGCAGGCTCGACTGCCGACGTAGGAGTCGAGGTCGCCGGAATTTCCACCGCGTAACCTTCAAACTCCTGAGTGTAGCCCGCCTCGTTTGCTGCTCCCTGCACAGAAGTCGGCACGGCCATTAGCGCCTCGGCAAGGCGACGAACCTCTCCCGCATCCACCCATGGTTGCACCGAGTCCATTTATGCACGAATGTTGGATTGCTCCCACTTTGCCTCAATCTCCGCGCGCAGACTATCGAAAACCATTTGCGCGCCAGAGCCATCTTCCATCGCGCCGACGGGCAAGCCTTTGGCCGATGCTCGAACAAAAATTCCATCGCGCGGCACCATGGTCTGAAACACCATTCCCTGAGGCAACAACTGCCGCAAGGCCTCCGCTGCTTCACGACTCTCTGCGAGATCCTGCTGCACCATCGTCAATGCCACCCCGAGAACCACCAAATTCGGATTCAACAAGCGAATCCGATTCAAACCCTCCAGCATCTTCGGCACCGAACGCACGCCAAGAGGCTCCGACTGCTGCGGAATCAAAACCGCATGGGAACAGGCAATGACATCCGCTGTCACCCCAAACAAACCCGCCGCCGTGTCCATCAAGCACACTTGATAGCCCCGCGCCGCCACCGCCCGCATGAAACTCCGACTCCGCGCCAAATGCGCCCCCGCAATGCCCCCTCCTGCTTCGTAATTGCTCGCCTGACCCGCCGCAACCAAGGAAAAAGTCGGCATCCGCGTCGGCACGATCAATTTGTCCATGTCGAGCCCCGGATCTTCCAAAAAATCATAAAACCCCGGCAACACCCGCGACTGCCGCGTCAGCGACAAACCGACCGAACCCTGAGGATCGGCATCGACCAAAAGAGTGCGCACCCCCGCCCGTGCAAACGCATGCGCGAGATTGATCGCCACCGTGGTTTTGCCGACGCCTCCTTTTTGACTAGTTATTGCAATGCTGATCACGATGGATAAAAAATGACTGGGCACACATGATAGCGAGCAAGAGCCAATACGAAAGTCTTTTCTTTCATCAGCGTGTTGTCCGCATCTTGACTGATGAAAGCGGGCCTCATGGTGCGAACCATGAGTAGGAACGAACATAGCACCGGAGAATCCACAAACAAGACGCGCACAGCGCAGCAGATTCCGCGCGATACCAAGGAAGGGATTGAGAACGATGCCACACATGCCGCCACAAAACCATCGCGAGGGCGCAAGGCTTTTACACGACGATCCTCCAACAAAACCATCGATTCGTGAGGCGAACAGAAATCAAAATACGAAAATCCAAGGACCGACCCCATCGACGTTGCCATGGACCAACGTCATTCACCCAGACCAAGGAAGAGATCGGTAAAATGATGCAATCAATGCAAATGATTCGTCGAAATCAGGCAAATCTCCTTCGATTTCATCCGCTAGGGTTTTATATTCTTTTTCTGCGCGTCTGCGGAGTTCGGGATTCGCGAGTGAATCCCGATTGGGTTCTATGCCTCTCTCTTTGATTCATCGATGCCAGATTCCAGAAGAAATCGGAGGTCATACACATCCTGTCGGCGATAGCGATTTCTGGGCTGTTGTTGCAGCAGGGCCCGAAATTTCTCCGCAATCAAATCCGTGAGCGCATAAGCTTGCAGGCACATTCCTCTTTCTAGCCGAAGTACTTCAACATCGTTGATCGGTTCATTGAGGCTGAAGTCCATCTCGATGGTGGACGGTGATTGTCCTGCCATAAGCCGTTTATGCTTGGGTGTGCCTTTGTAAGCATAACCGATTTTCAACTCCAAATTAGGAAAATGGCAATGATCGTCTGGAGGATTAAATCGGCAGCTTTGCACTCGGCAATCGAGACCATAATCGGAATCTGCCACGATCATGGCCAAACTTTGTCGAAACGCTCGATCAAATTTTTCCTGGTCAAAATTTGCTCTCGCTACTGATGACGAAAAATCGAGATCTGAGGTGTAGCGAGTGCTGCTGTGTCGAATCGCCATGAGAATGCCACCTTTCATGATCATGATTTCACTAAGATATCTGTCGTTAGCAACGGCTGTTAGGATGATGCTAATCGCTTGACGGAATTCAACCTGATTCTTGGGAGCAGCTTCCGCCCATGCATCAAGATCAAAAAATGTTTGCTTCATAAAAATTCGGCAAGGTCCATATTGAGCGAGAGGCACCATTTTTCTGACCATTTCGGGAAATACTCTTCAGATGGATCCAATTTTCTTGAGCCTCCGCGAGAGGCGAACTGAAGCCATGATTCGGTCGTTTCATTTCCCATTCCTAACAATTCATCAATAAGGTAACCAGCGCGTACTTTATCAATAGCGCCTCCATATTGATCGACTTCATAAACGATTGGCATCAAGTAGGTGCCAGCATGCTCCTTGAATACCTCAATGACATGTCTCATTCCCCCGCAAAGCTGAGGTCTTTGAAGCATGTCGAGAAATGTTCTACCGATCGTCGAGACCCTCACACTTCGGTTTTTTACGCTTTTGAACGCCCCCAAGCGAAGGGAATGCACTCTCTGAATGTTCGTTCGTCCAATTTTGCTAAACTTTGTATTTGTCAGCAGTGGCAATCCTTCTGATTCGTATTCAGGCAGATGACTGCCTAGATCTTTGGACATTTGCTTACCTGCTAGAATAGACCAGTTTTTGGGGTCGGGAGAAGAAAGCACCAAATGAGTTGGCAGACGATTGGTCAACCCATGATAGCTCATGGCACTCAGGTGCGAAACATAACAAAAGGGATCGATGATGCAGGCGTCTTCTTCCGCGTGCTCGACCTTGCCGCTCATATAACGATAGGCCTTGCCACGAAAATTTTCATGCTCTTGCAATATCCCCGATGCTTCCAAGTGATTGATCACACGTAGCAGATCGGATTTGCTAGCTTGGTTTTTTTTCAACCCTTCCAAGATTTGACCCTCGTAGATTTTTTCTTTGTACAGCCGATAGATCTCCACACCCAAGGTGTAGCGTGTCACCAGAGTTCTTGGTTGTTTTGCTAACAATAATGCAATCGCTTTGAGTAAATTCATCGCGTGAAGTATCTACGTCCTAAGGACGTAGATACTTCACGCTAAAAGGCTTGTCAATTCTTTGTCTTTGGATTTTTTTCTTGATTTTTGTGTAAATCCGTATATCTTACGTCCTTAGGACGTAAGATATACGGATAATGAACTAAAAAACGTTGAAGATAAAAGATGATCATCTCTTCTCAGGGAGAAGGCACGTCCTTCACTCGATCACACCAACTCAAAATTCCGCCCCATCCATCTTCCGCTCGAATCCGATGCTGACTTCGAGCACCACGCTTCCACGAAGGTCACGGAAACAACAAGCTTGACACTCGACCGTAAAACCATATGATCACCCATATGAAAACCACGCTCGATCTTCCTGACGATCTGCTCATGGAGGCAAAGACCCTTGCCGTGCGGCGCAAAACCACGCTCAAGGCCCTCGTGGAAAGCGCGTTGCGCCGCGAACTTCGTCCCGCTGCCGAGATCGCGAATCCCGATCCGCAAAAGTTCGAAGTCGGACCACTGGGTTTTCTCGTGCTCAAGCGTGAGCCCGGCGAAACGATCACCCTGAACATGGTTCAAGCCATTCAGGATCAGCTCGAAGATGAGGAATTGCAACGCGCCATTCACCCACCACAGGCATGATCTACCTTCTGGACATCAACGTCTTGATCGCCCTCTGCGATCCCGCGCATCCGCACGCTCTTGCTGCGCGACATTTTTTCCAATCCACGCTCTCAGCAGAGGGGTGGGCCACCTGCCCCTTGGTGGAAAATGGTTTTCTTCAAATCTTTGGCGATCATCGCTATCCCGGCGGACCAGGAAACCCGCAATCGGCCCGCCTGATTCTTGACGGATTGCTCGCCTCTGCTGGTCATCAGTTCTGGCCCGACGATCTGTCCCTAGCGGATCGCAGCGTTTTCCCCACGCTCCCGCCCTCCCCAAACCTCATCGATCTTTATTTACTAGGTCTCGCCATCAAGCACGGAGCCCGCTTCGCCACCTTCGACCACAGCATCAATGCCACACTCCTCCCCGGCGGCCCCAGTGCCTACTTCCCCATTCCCTCGCCCAACCCTATGGCGTAGCCATGACGGACCATAGCCGTGAGTTGAAACCCACGGCTATCTTCCTTCATCGCGACGCGGTGGGAGGAAATACTCCTATTGGGTGCATGAGTGGCGGGCATGGCGTAGCCATCTGGGAAAATAGCCGTGGGTTTCAACCCACGGGGATATGGTTCCCGTTTTCCCCTATGTGTCGCATCGCGACACAGGAACATCGAGGGCTAGAAGAACGATCACTGGTGGGAGAAGCGGTTCCGGTGTGGCTACGCAACACGGAATATCGTGGGGCGTCCGGTTCCGTGGGTTAAAACCCACGGCTATCTTCCCTCACCGCGACGCGGTGACCGCCCTCTTCATAACCTCCACCAAGGGCCGAGGGTCCGCGCGCCACACCAGCCTAGGCCGTCACCCTAGTTCTCCTTCCCGCCGCAAAACCATTGATTCGTGAAGCGAACAGAAATCAAAATACTAAAATCCAAGGACCGACCCCGCTTACTCTCTGAATATGTCGACAACGGGCTGTTCGCATCTTTCTTTGAGTATTCTGTGCACGTAACTTCCGTCAAAGAACTTAATTTTAGTCTTTCTTTGCAGTTTCAGCCTTTCAATCAGGGGAAGAGCATCCTCGGAATAGCCAGTCGCCGAGTAAAAGTGAATTTCTCGTTTTTCGGGAAGTTTGTTAGCCTCCTGCTTGATCCAAGATTGAATCCGGGGAAGTGACTTTTCAACCCAATCATTCAAGAGTTCAAAATCAACTAGAGGCTTAGCAAATCTTTTTCTGTAAAATTGTTCAAGGCATTTAGTGAATGCGGTTGGTTGCGGTATTTTTTTTGTTAGATTTGTGGTTTGAGGTAAGAT
>RDYF01000051.1 GCA_004293285.1 Verrucomicrobiota bacterium
TGCACGGTGGTGAAGCAGTTCGGCAAAAGCTTCCGCAAAGCGGTCGGCCACGGCCTTGACCATGATGGCAGTGTAGGGGTCATTTTGTTCTTCCAGTTCGCGTGCAAATTCGTCGGCTCCATGAATGCCGAGAACAAAACCGCCGATGTAGTCGGTGGCGGAGGCGTCTCGCCTCCCTGCCAAATCTGAGACAATTTCTTTTGCTCCCTGCCATTTCCAATTCTTCAAACCAGCTTTGGAGGGATTATGTTTGATATAAGAGTATTGATTCCAGAAATCGTCTTCGTCTCTGATAACGTGATCGTATGAATCCTGTTGCCAAAATGCACCTGATTTCTTCAACATCTGATTGGCTTTCTTGGCAGAAAAGCTTTTGATCGATTGCAAAATTTCAGGCAGCTCGTATTCGTGCTTCGGCTTGATTAAGAGATGAACATGATTCGGCATGACACACCATGCAGCGAGATCATATCGAATGCCATCAAAGTGCGTAATGCTATCACTGACGATTTGGGCAATCGCATCATCTTTCATGTAAGAATCACCGTTGCCCTGATCGAGAATCTTCTCTATGTGTTGGCTGTAGAGGTCCGCAATTTCGCGTCGAGTTTTCTGAATCAGAGGGCCTTGTTGATTTTTGACAGCGTTATCTAAAACTTTCTCCAAACGAGATTTTTCTTGCAGGTAAATTTGTTGTACCGATTGAGGGAGAGAGTTGTGAAGGCGGAAGGTGATGGCGTAGGTTCGTCCCTCTTGATACCAGTGTGGCAGGTGTTTGCTGTGATCTTTGGTGATGGCTTTGTTGTCTTTGAGATAAGTTGGCTTAAATGATGAAGAGGCAGGGAGGCGAGACGCCTCCGCCACGGGCTTGACGTAATCGGCGAGGGCTACGTGGGGTTTGCCGCTGGTTTTTTCTAGCTGTTGGCGCAAGGTGTGGAGTCGGCAACGCTCCGCACTTTGTGATTCATCGGCAAAAATCCGTAGATGCCGCGGGCGGTGAAACGTTTCTCGGCAATGATGCGTTCGATCAATGCCAGCGCTTCGGCATGCAGCTTCTGCGCTTCTTCGGCACCTGCGGCGTTTTGCGTTTTGAGCGTTTGCGTGTCGGGTTGCCAGACACCACGAATTTCCCAAGCGTGAAAAAACGGCGTCCAGTCGATGTAGTTTGCCAATTCTCGGAGCGATTGGTTTTCGATCACTCGTGTTCCCAAGAACTCGGGCACAGCGGGCTGATAGTTTTCCCAATCACACGTAAATTTATTTTGGCGCGCTTTTTCTAACGAAATGGTGGCTTTCTTGTTCGTGCCTTTTTCAAAGTCGATACGAATGCTCTCTTGCTTCGCGCGGTTCGTCTGAGCAAAGGCATCGCGTTGATCGGCGGAAAGTAGCGACGTTGTGACAGGGACCGAGCGTGAGGCATCAAGCACATGCACAACAGGTCCCGAGTAGTGAGGGGCGATTTTGATGGCCGTATGAGCGGCGGAAGTGGTGGCTCCGCCAATGAGCAGGGGCGTGGTCATGCCGGCCTTTTCCATCTCCTTCGCGACGTGAACCATTTCATCGAGCGAGGGCGTGATCAATCCCGAAAGTCCGATGATGTCGGCACCGATTTCCTTGGCCTTCGCGAGGATTTTATCGCAAGAGACCATGACTCCCATGTCGGTCACTTCAAAGCCATTGCAAGAGAGAACGACGCCGACGATATTTTTGCCGATGTCGTGCACATCGCCCTTGACCGTGGCGATGAGAAACTTTCCGGCGGAGGAGGGGGCTAGGGCAACTTGCTGGCCTCTTCCTTCCGTCCGTTGTCCAGAAGTGCTTGCTTCAGTCCTCTCGTCTCCACGCGCTCCTTCCATGCGAGTTTCAAGGACTCCAGCGCTGCCGCTTGGCTCGCTTGAAAGCGTGCTTCCACGACGCTGCTGCGTGAAGGCTTCGAGGAGTTGCTGGCTGTATCGGTTGTCAGAGATTCGATCATGAAAAATCCTTTCGGCTTGAATGATACCATCAGATAATAAGGTGTCAACGGAATTAGGAATTTTGGAACGCAGCCACGAGATTCCCGTTTGTTGTGCTAATAAAGTGGGCTCATCGAATGAGGAATTGTCAATGATGTGGAGCATGAAGTTCGGATGATCCGAGTATTCTTCGAAGCATGCAATTGCTGTGCGTGGCGCTTGATAATGACCACCAGCAGCTCGCTTCATCGGTACAACTCGTCCTCCCTCTTCCGCCGAGCGTCGGATCATATTGGCAATGGCTTTTTCCCACGGGTGGTAAACGTGGCGGATTTCTACTGCCAAGCCCGCGTTCAGTGCTGCACGGATGTGCCGCATACTGCGCATTTGATTTTGCAGTGTACCATCCATGATCAAGCTAATGTCTTGCTGTGGGATGATTTTTGTCGCCGTCGTCTTGCCGCTGCCCTGGCCACCGGCGTTGAAGACGATGAGGCTCTCTGCGGGGAGCTGTTCGATTTTGTGGAAGTAGAGCCATTCGATGAAGGCACCAGCGGGTTCCAGGGTGGCAACACTCCACTTTTGCCGCGATTCGCGAGATTCGCTGTAGAGCGGTGAAAGTTCTTGCGCGTTATTGCGATCGAGAATGATGCCAAATTTCGCTTCATATTGCGCGGCAGTGGTCGCGAGATTGCCGGCCAGCATCGCGGCGAATTCGTATTCGACACGTCGCTCTTCATCACTGAGATCGGGGTAGGGCGTGTAGGAAAATCCATCGCGCAACGTGACGGGAGCTGGTTCGATTCCGGACTCCAGTTCCGCAAGATAGCGAAGCGTTTCGGCCTTCGCGACCTTTTCCAGTTCCATGAAAGGCTCCAGCCAGGCGACCGATTTTTTCATCACCCGTGCCGATTTCACGACCTGAGGTAGGAACATTTTGCCTGCGCCGAAAAGATCGCCGACGACACCCATGCCGTCCATCAGTGGGCCTTCGATCACTTTCAAGGGAATGCCGTATTTGACGCGAGCTGCTTCCGTATCTTCTTCGATGAAACGGTCGATGCCCTTGAGCAAAGCATACTCCAAGCGCTTCTCGACAACATCATTCCGCCACGACAGATCTTCTTCGATTTTTTTGCCAGTGACGTTTTTGTATGACTCGGCCAAATCGAGCAAGCGCTCTGTGGCATCGGGTCGGCGATTGAGAATTACGTCCTCGACTTTTTCTAACAATTCCGGTGCGATTTGGTCATAAACCTCCAGCATGCCCGCATTGACAATGCCCATGTCCATCCCGGCCTTGCAGGCGTGATAGAGGAAGACCGAGTGCATGGCCTCGCGCACGACATTATTGCCACGGAAAGAAAACGAAATGTTCGAGACTCCACCGCTGACCTTGGCGAAAGGGAGATTTTCCTTAATCCAGCGAGTGGCATTAATGAAATCGAGGGCGTAATTGTTGTGCTCCTCGATGCCCGTGGCGACGGTGAGAATGTTGGGATCGAAGATGATGTCCTCGGGCGGGAACTGCACTTCATCGACCAGAATGCGATAGGCGCGTTCGCAAATGCGTGTTTTGTCCTCGTAAGTCGCGGCTTGGCCTTTTTCATCAAAAGCCATTACCACGACGGCGGCACCGTATTTTTTGATGTGTCGAGCCTGCTTGCGGAAATTGTCTTCGCCTTCCTTCAGTGAGATCGAGTTGACGATGCCTTTGCCTTGCAGGTACTTGATGCCTTCCTCGAGAATTTCCCATTTCGAGGAATCGACCATGATGGGCACCTTGGCGATATCGGGTTCGCTTTGCAGCAACTGCAAGTAGCGCGCCATCATCGCTTTGCCGTCGATGAGTCCATCGTCGAAGCAGATATCGATGACATTCGCGCCATTTTCCACTTGTTGTCTTGCGACTTCCAAAGCCTCTTCCAATTTTCCGGCGCGGATGAGTTTGGCAAATTGCGGCGAACCGGCAACGTTCGTGCGTTCGCCGATCATCAGAAAATTTTTGTCCGGAGTATGATTATAAGGTTGAGATAAGAAATCTTTTCGTTAAGTGTTCCTGGGAAGTTGTTGACCACGCGAACGAGTCCGTCTTTCAGCATCATGACATTAAAATTCATCAGGAGTCCGAGGTGGAGATTGGTCAGTCGGAGATAAGTCTTCAATTGATGCGAGTGAATGGGCTGGAGCTGTGGTACAGTTTTCAATTCAACAATCACAGAGTTTTCCACTAGTAGGTCCATTTTGAAAGCTTCTTCCTCCAAAAAGACACCTTTATAGCGCACTGGGACAGGTTGTTGGCGCAGGCAGTGTAGCCCCATCTGATTCAGTTCATAGGCTAACGCTGCTTCGTAAACTCGTTCTAACAAGCCGCTCCCGAGCTGCCGATGCACTTCAATCGCTGCAGCAATGACTTTGTTAGAAATCTCGTTGTATTCTTCAGCTGTCTTCATGAGGTCATTCAGGCAAGAGAACGAAACGCGGAGGCGCTGAGTTTGCGGAGAGAAGCGCTGAGTTTCATGAGCTGGTTCGGCACTCTCAGCGACTCTCTCTGTGGCCTCTCCATCTCTGCGTTTCGTTGGATTTTTATCATCAGGCGTATTGGGGAACTTCGCGAGGGGCGGCGTGGCGGACGGCTTGAGCGATGGCGGCGACGTGTTCGGGGGTGTTGCCACAGCAGCCACCGGCGAGGTTGAGGAGGCCCGCTTGGGCGAACTCATTGAGCCAGCGATTCATGTCATCGGGGGTCATGTCAAAGCCCGTGGGTGACAGGGGATTGGGCAAGCCGGCATTCGGGTAGCAGGAAATGTGGGTTGTCGCCGAGCGCAATTGAGGCCAATGGCTAGCGGCTGTGCATGAGCAACAGCATTCCACAGCGCCTCGGCAGTTTGGGCGGAAATCATCGTTTCGCCCCCGCGACCCACCGCTGCGGAGACAATGATGGGCAGCTTGACTTGATCCTCATCGAACACCTCCTGAATTGCCACAAGAGCGGCCTTGGCATTGAGAGAATCGAAAATGGTCTCGACCATCAGCAAATCCGAGCCACCCTCGATCAAGGCGCGCACTTGTTCTTTGTAGGCAACCAGCACTTGATCAAACGTGATCACGCGAAAACCGGGATCGCTGGCATCGGGGGAGTTGGTGAGGGAAACCGTCAGAGGGCCGATCGCTCCCGCGACGTAGCGTTTGACACCCGTATCGCTGCCGATTTGATCCGCCCAGTGACGGGCGAGTCGGGCGGACTCGACATTGATCTCCCAAGCCAAATCGCGCAAAAAAGGGTTTTCGATGATGCCTTGGAAAAACTCAGGATCCTTGCGACCGCCGTGTTCGCGTGGGTCATCGACGAAGAATTCCGACTGCGAAATCGAGGTCGCGGAAAAATTGTTGGTTTCCACAATGTCCGAACCCGCTTCGTAAAAGCGCTTGTGAATGTCGCCAATCACCTGTGGGTTCGTCAGTGTCAGGATATCGCCATTGTTGAGAATGTCCTTTTTGCTATCGGCAAAGCGCTTTGGCGGCAGTCAGTTCGGCGGTCAGATCACTTGGTGGCATGCGCAACTCTACCCTGATCCCGACTCTTTGGCAAGAAGATATCAACGCATCGCGATTTGATGATGCGAAATTGTTTGAGTCATGACAACTTTTTTGAGCACAGACTTGCGTTGTGAAAAGAAGCGGCTATTTTTTGGCCGCCAATGGGAATGGAAAATGGGAAAATGCAGCCAGCGTCGCGCGATGAAAAGAAACTGCGTCGCACGGCGTGGGTCTTGGTCGCCATTGCCGTAGTCGGAGGGATCATGATTTTTTCTGCGTATGAGCGTTATGCCAGCAACGCCAACCGCGCCGATCGTCCGTCGTATGTCGGTGAGCTTCGTCACAATCTTCCAGTAGTGCGTCAGGATGGCAAGCGCGTGGCATTGGATGAGCTACGGGGTAAAGTTTGGGTGATCAACTCGATCAGCGTATCGCAGCCTGAAAGCTGTGAGCTGACGGTTCAGGTGATGCAAAAAATGGCAAAAAAATATGCATCGCGCGCGGATGTGGCCTTGATTTCGATGATCATCGACCCGGGACCAGCTGAGCAAGCTGTGGACAAGCTGCGTGCGGAAGCCGAGCGACAAGGTGCGCAGTTGCCGCAGTGGTGGTTTGCGACCACCGAACCGGTCATTCTGCACAAGTATCTCAAAGACAAGTGCAAGCTCGGCATGCTGCCGCACCAAAAAGACGGCAAGTGGGTCTACGATAGCTCCCTTGTTTTGGTCGATCGCAATTTGAAGCTGCGCAAAGCCGTGGTTCCACAAAAGCGGGGCGGGCCGCCATTCGTGACAGGATTCGATTTCGCCCAAGCGGCAGGCTGGGATGCGAAGGGGATCAAAACTGGCACGGATAAAAGCAATGTCGAGGAAATGCAGGCCTTGCTCGAAGCAACCATCGAGATCCTTCTGCAAGAGACGCAACGAGACACCAAATCATGAATCGAACCACGAAAATTGTGGGCATTTACGCCCTTACTGCGGTAGCTTGTGTGGCCATTCTTTGGACAGCCTTTTGGGTCAGAGATGGCTTGATCGAGCGAGAAAAGCCTTTCGTTGTCAACGCCGGCGCGGAAGCTGTGTCGACCCTATTTCCGATCGGGCGCGATTTCGAAGCGACCAATCAGGCGGGGCAAAAAGTCAAGCTGAGCGATCTCAAGGGCAAAGTTTTTGTGATTGCCGAGTTTTTTGCGGTCTGTCCACATTGTGCCGTGAGAAATGGACAAGAACTGCGTGGCCTGCTCGAGGAGTTTGGTGCTGATGCCAATTTTCATCTCGCCTGCATCTCCATCGACCCGGAGACCGACAACGTCGATCGACTCAAGGACTACGCTGCTGCGTTGAATGCCGATGCCAAGCAATGGTGGTTTTTGACCAATGGCAACAACGCGGCTGCCCACGAATACATGGAGGGGACCATGAAGTTTTTCAAAATCAAGCAACGCATCGATCCGGCCGACATCGAGAGCAATGGTCGCTACGCCCACGACTTAGGGCTAGCGCTGGTGAACAAAAACTTTGAGGTCGTAGGGAAATGGCCGCTCGCTGATGCGCGCAAGACCGATCCCGCGCTGTATGAAACGCTCAAGCGCGAGATGTATGAAAAAATTCGCGCGGAACTCGCCAAATGAATATGGAAAACAAACATCATCTATCCTTGGAAACGGAAAAAAAACTGCGCAGTAGCGTGTGGGTTGTTACCGTTTTGGTATTGATTCTCGTCGGTTTGATGCGTCGTCCCGAGTTGCGCATTCTATTGCCCGATGGCGTGTCGCTGTCCTTTCTCCCGCTCGTTCATGCCATTCTCAATAGCTCTGTTGCGGTGTTCTTGATCGCGGCTTTGGTGGCGATTAAGAAAAAAAACATCGCAGTGCACCGTCGCATGATGAGCCTGGCGATGCTGGTATCGATCGTGTTTTTGCTTTGCTACGTGGCCTATCATTTCACCACCGACACGACCCGATACGGCGGCGAAGGAGTGATTCGCAGTGTGTATTTTTTCCTGTTGATTACCCACATTTGTGCGGCTGCGATCAGCTTTCCGTTTATTCTTTTCACCTACCTCGCTGGTTGGGCGAATCGGCGTGAGGCGCATCGTCGCCTTGCGAAATACACTTACCCGCTCTGGCTGTATGTGGCCGTGACGGGGCCGATTTGCTATCTGATGCTGCGACCCTACTATTGATTTCCTCTGATGAAGATCCTGAGTTACAAAGATGCCGATTTTGCGGCGATGGCGCGCTCGATGAAGCGTCGGGCTGTTCCTACCGATGCCCTGCGCGAGGCGGTTGCGTCGATCATTCAAGAAGTTTCCGTCCAAGGCGATCAAGCGCTGTTGCATTTTACCGAGAAATTCGATGGCGCCAAGCTGAGTGCCTCTCAGCTATTTGTGAGCCCGCAAGAGTTCGCGGAAGCTGCTGACCAAGTAGCGGAGAGTACGCGCGCGGCGATTGCGGCTTCGCTGCGAAACATTCATGACTTTGCGCAACGCAGCAAGCGCCAAGACTGGAGTCGGAAAAACGCACAAGGCGCTGTGGTCGGCGAGCGTTTTACTCCCTTTGACCGTGTCGGCGTGTATGTGCCGGGCGGCAAAGCTCCGTTGGTATCGACCGCGTTAATGACGGCGGGTTTCGCCCAAGCGATTGGCGTGCCGGAAATTCTCGCGGCAACCCCGGTTGGGGCCGATGGCAAAGTCAACCCTTCCTTGCTCTTCGCGCTTTCGCAAGCGGGAGCGACACAGATTCTCAAAGTGGGCGGGGCCCAAGCGATTGCTGCGATGGCGCTCGGCACGGAGTCGGTGCTGCCCGTCGACCGCATTTTTGGACCAGGCAATCGATTTGTCGTCGAAGCCAAACGTCAGCTCGTCGGCGCTGTTTCGATCGATCTTTTGCCAGGACCTAGTGAGATTTTGATTTTATCGGATCGCAGCGGCAATCCCGATTGCATTGCTGCCGACATCTTGGCGCAAGCGGAACACGGCGGAGACAGCATGGTGGGATTTTTGACCGACTCGAAGTCCCTGCTCAACCGTGTGGTGAAATCGGTCGAAAAACAGAGCGCCGCACTGTCGCGCTCCAAGATCATTGCGGAAGTGTTGGAAAAAGGTACTTTCCTGCTGCACGTCAAGTCGATGGCTCAGGGCATGGAATTGGTGAACGATTTTGCGCCCGAGCATTTGTCGCTGATTGCGGAAGAAGAAGATCATTGGTTGGCGTTAACCCGCACGGCTGGTGCGATTTATCTCGGCAATGCATCTCCTGTGGCAGTGGGGGATTTCCTTGCTGGCCCGAGTCATACCTTGCCGACAGGTGGGGCGGGTCGATCCTTTTCGGGACTGCGTGCCGATCAATTTCAGCGACGCACGAGCATTGTCAAAATGGATCTCAAAGCAGTCAAAAAATCGATGCCATATACCGACGAATTTGCGCGCATTGAGGGGCTTGATGCGCACGGAAAATCGGTTTCGATTCGACTGGACAGCGGTTTGGCAGATTCGTAAGCTACACGGGCAACCGTGCGCGACTCCCCCTCTACAGACTCCGTGACGTACCCTGCGAAGCAATTCGCAGCGGGGGCGATGTTTTGTCCGCGATGCCTTGCGCGCGTGACACAACCCGCCCCGACTTGTGCAGCTTGTGGTTTCACTGGTGAGCACACGTTGGCGATGTTTCCTGGTGCTGCTCCCGCGATGGAGGAGTTGATGGATACGGCGGGTTGCTGGAGTGAGAAAGAGTCGAAATTTCTGCGGGAACAACTGAAGCGCATGCGCAAACGTTTCCCCCAAATTCACTGGTGTTTGTTATCCATTCATGCGTCGGAGCAAATGTCGCTGCGCTTGTTCAATTTTTGGTTCTTCAATGCCAGTCCTGTGCCAGAACCAGGCGACTCCGAAAAGCGGGCTTGGACGATTTTGTTGACCTATGAAAAAACACTCGGCCAATTTGCGGTGATGCCGGGATACCAGTTGGAAGCGATGCTTTCGGACGATGAATGGTACGACTTGCTCCATACGATGAAAGTCTCCTGGCGCGAAGGAGGAATGCGCCGGGCTTACCGAGATTTTTTTCGTGATGCAGAAGTGAAGTTGGTTGCCGCCAGCAAAAAAATGCAAGAAATGATTCAACGCAGTCGAGGAAGATGAGTACTTTTTCCCATTACATCGCATGGATTTGGCTTACTTGTGCGCTTGTGCTGCATGCCGCACCGTCGTCTTCGGTTTTCACCATTCCTCCCAAGCCTGTGAGCCAGGTGTCCGATGAGAGCCAGTGGCTCAGCCCATCAGAAAAGAGAGTTTGGGAAAAGCAACTGACGACTTGGAAAGTGCGCGACAAGGTCGAGATTTATTTGGTGGTGCTCAAGGACTTGCGCAACTTGCCCGCCGAGCACGTTTCGCGTGAAATTTCCCATCGTTGGGGCAACCCGGAATTGTGTGGTGTCTTGCTCTATGTCATTGGCAGTCGCACTCCGCAAGTTTGGTGGGATGGCAGCATTTTGGAAAAAATTCAGCTCGATCCGCGGGCGAGACGCGAAATGATTTTGCGCATTGAAAAACGAGCGGCATCGGAGTTGTCCGAGTTGGATCAAATTCATAGTGCCGCGCATCAATTGAGCGATACCATGAGAGTGATTCAGTCGCAATGGACTCAATGGACCTTCATTCGCGACAAGTGGAACGATTCTCTCTATCGTCACTGGACGGAAGAGCGGCTGAAGCGCCGAACAAAATTGATGCTGCTGCTTTCTGTGAGCGGACTGGGCTTGCTCATCGCGATGGTGCTTTTGCGCGCTTACTGGCGGAAACGTCAAGTCTTCTTGTTTCCTCGCATTTCTTCCCGAAGACGCTTTGCGGCACCTTATGGTGGCGGGAGTGGCGCGGTCATTTCTTTTGTCTCAACCAGAGAACCTCGATGAAAATGAAATCTATGATAGTCTGCTGCAGCATGGGACTTGCCTTGTTGTCCTGTGAGCAAAAATCTCAGCCCGAAATGAACAAGGAAACGGCGATGTCTGCTGCGATCGAAAACATGAAAGAAGATGCGGCGGCTTCGTTCAAATCGTCGGAAATTCCGATTCTGCCCATCACAAAAGGAGATTTTTGGGTCTACGAGGTCAAGCTTCAGGTCGCAGAGAGCAAGGATGATGAACCAGTTCTCGTCGACAAAGAGAAATTTGAGCGCAAGCGCGTGTATCTGGGCAAAATGAAACCGCCGGGCGATTTTCCGGAGTCCGACTGTTTTGAAATTGAGGCCTCTGGCATCGCTGTGGAGCGCGAATATGTCGATATCAAGGAAGATCGCATTCTGATGCGCGGGGCGGAAATTGTGGGTACGAAGGTGGTGCCCTATTGGTTGAATCCTGGTGTGATCATGGTCAAAGCGGGAGTTTTGGCAGGAGAGAGTCTTCCTCCGATTCGCATCAAGGATCCGAACTCTGACTTAGAAGTGTCGCGCGAGATTCAAATCATCGGTCGCGAGACAATCTCCCTTGCTGGTCGCGATTTTGCCACCATTCGCATTCTCATGACCGGAGATGAAGGTCGGAAGATCGGCTTGCAAATGCGTCGCACGGTTTGGTTTGCTCCCAAATATGGCATCGTCAAGGAGGAGAAAAATCGCTATGTGAACGATCGCTTGATGCTAAAGGAGTTGGTGGAACTGAAATCGTTTGAGATCAAATCGGCAGCCTCTCGATGAGGACAAAAAAAGGAGGTGGTCAAGCCACCTCCTTCGTTGAAAAAGAATCGATCGAGCAAGAATCAACGAGAGCTCGCGGCTTCGTGTTCTTTCTCGGCAGCTTCCAGCGCCGCGCGCTCTTTGGCGATCACACGGACGAATTTCTTCACCGAGTTCTCCCAATCGGCCAGCAAGCTTTCCGCACGGGCGCTGCCTGTCTTGGCAACGTGTGATTCCAGTAGCTTGCGCAATTCGGCTTTGTCGCACTCCCTTGTGACGGCAAGAGCAACCACCATTTCATCGTTGAGGCGTGAGTAAAAGCGATCATCGATGTCATAGATGTAAGCCGTGCCACCGGACATGCCGGCACCGAAGTTTTTGCCTGTTAGACCGAGGATGGCCACTGTGCCGTTGGTCATGTATTCACAACCGTGGTCGCCGCAGCCTTCGATGACGGCGGTAGAACCGGAGTTGCGGACAGCAAAGCGTTCGCCAGCGCAACCGTAGGCATAGAGTTGGCCACCCGTTGCCCCGTAAAGGCAGGTATTGCCGATGATGGTGTTCTTGCTTGGATCGAACTTCGCGCTGCTGGGAGGAACGACGATGATTTCGCCGCCGGCCATGCCTTTGCCGACGTAGTCATTGGCTTCGCCGATGACTTTCAGCGTCACACCCTTCACCAAGAATGTTCCGAGTGATTGTCCCGCTGTGCCGTGGCAAGTGATGGAAATCGTTTGCTTGGTCAGACCATGATCGCCGTAAATTTCGGCAATGCGTCCCGACAAGCGAGTGCCGATGTTGCGATCGGTGTTGACGACTTCATAGCTCAGCTCGATCGGCGCGCGGTCGGGCAACAAGGCCAGCGCCTCAGCCAATTTTTGATCTGCAGGCGTGCCGTAGGCTTCGGTCGGGATGACGGCATCGGGCTCGACGCCCAAGGCTTTCTTGATGTCGGTCAAGATTTCCAAATCGAGAGCAGGCTTGCCAATCCCGTCATTGCGCTTTTGCGTGCGGATGCGGGAAATTTTCTCGACGGGCTGGTCTTGCGATTTTGCCAGCGCTGGCACGACATCGCGCAACAAAGGCTTGAGATCCAAAGTGTTGGCCTTCGGGTGATCTGGCACATGGCGCTGACGCAGGAACTCGGGGCGACCAATCAATTCATCCAGCGTGCGCACACCGAGCTCGGCCATGATTTGACGTGCTTCTTTAGCGACACCATCAAAGTAGTTGATGACCATTTCGGGCGTGCCCTTGAACTTCGCACGGAATTTCGGGTCAGTAGTCGCAATGCCAACAGGGCAGTTGTTCAAGTGGCATTTGCGCACGTAAACGCAGCCCATGGCAATCATCGCCGTGGTGCCGAAATTGAATTGTTCTGCACCGAGAATCGCGGCGATGACCACATCGCGACCATTGCGAATGCCACCGTCCGTGCGCAGAGTCACGCGATTGCGGAGGTTATTGAGCAACAGCGTTTGTTGTGCTTCGGCCAGTCCCAATTCCCATGGTGCACCTGCGTGCTTGGTTGACGACAGAGGAGAGGCCCCCGTGCCGCCATCGTGACCGGAAATGAGAATGTTGTCCGCCGAGGCCTTCGCCACACCAGCAGCAACGGTTCCGACACCCGACTCGGCAACGAGTTTCACGGTGACGCGGCAGCGAGGATTGACTTCCTTGAGGTCGTGAATCAACTGTGCCAAGTCCTCAATCGAATAAATGTCGTGGTGAGGAGGAGGGGAAATCAACTGCACGCCAGGTTGCGTATTGCGCAGTCGAGCAATCAAAGCATTCACCTTATGGCCAGGCAACTGTCCGCCTTCTCCGGGCTTCGCGCCTTGGGCCATTTTGATTTCCAGTTCATCGGCATTGACCAAATAAAAGGCCGAAACACCAAATCGACCAGACGCGACCTGCTTGATGTAAGAACGGGCAAAATCGCCGTTCGGGTAAGGCTTATAGCGGACGGGGTCTTCGCCACCTTCACCCGAGTCGGACTTCCCGCCGATGCGGTTCATGGCAATCGCCAACGTTTCGTGAGCTTCGGGGGACAGAGCGCCCATCGACATCGCCGCCGTGGTGAAGCGCTGGCGGATCGATTCGTAGGACTCGACTTCCTCCAAAGGAATCGGACCCTTCGCTGATGGCACAAATTCCAGCAAATCCTTGATCGCGACTGGGCCTGTTTCCAGAGAGACGCGGACATAATCCTCATAATCTTCGGCTTTGCCAGATTTGACGTAGGTGTGGAAATTCTTAATGACTTCGGTGCTCAGCGCGTGGCGTTCCCCCGAGCGACGGTAGCGATTGTAACCTGGGTCGCCGAGATCGAGGGATTCCCCTTCGGGGACTTCCGTTTCAAAAGCTGCGCGATGGCGAATCAGGCTTTCTTGAGCAATTTCGGCAAAGCCAATGCCGCCGATTTTCGATGAAACACCAGCGAACGAGAAATCGACAACCTCTTTGCCGATGCCGATGGCCTCGAAAGTCTGAGCTCCTTGGTACGAATTGAGCACCGAAATGCCCATTTTCGACATGATTTTCAGCACGCCTTTTTCCAAGGCCTTGCGGTAATTGGTCATCGCCTTCGTCGCTGAAATGCCGTCGCCGAGCTTGTTTTTTCCGGCGTCTGCTTTGACCAACTGACGCACCGTGGCAAAGCCAAGGTAAGGGCAGACAGCAGTCGCCCCGAAGCCGAAGGCGCAGGAAATTTGATGCGTGTCGCGAATTTCGCCCGAGTCCAAGATCAGCGAGGCGCGCATGCGCTTGCCGACACGATGCAGGTGATGATGAACCGTGCCAATCGTCAGCAGTGAGGGAATCGGAACCCGAGACGCGGAAGTAGCGCGGTCGGAGAGGACGACGATATTGATGTGGGAATCGACGGCTTTTTCCACTTCTTGACAGATTTCATCAAGTCGAGCTTTCAGACCACTCTCGCCCGCGCTGGCAGGCCAGGTAGCATCGATCGTCACCGAGGGGAAACCGTGCTCGCCGATAGCTTTGATTTTCTCCAACTCGTGCTCAAACAAAATGGCGGAGTCGAGATTGATCACGCGGCTGTGATCGGGGGATTCATCGAGCAAATTGCGCTCTGGCCCGAGACCACAGGACAACGACATGACAGCCCATTCGCGAATGGGGTCGATGGGAGGATTGGTCACCTGAGCAAACAACTGCTTGAAATAGGTGAAAAGCAGACGCGGATATTGCGAGAGAACCGCGAGAGGAATGTCATCGCCCATCGAAAACACGGCCTCTTGGGCCCCTTTGATCATCGGTGGGAAGACCATGTCCAGTTCTTCCAGAGAAATCGCATGAGCGACTTGCTGGCGCGAGAGATCAAGTGGCTCGAAGTCGACTTCTGGAGCAATCGCTTCAGGCGAAACAAACTGATTCAGCTCCAATCGGCTCTCATCGATCCACTGGCGATAGGGCTTTTGCTTTGCCATTTTTTCTTTGATTTCGCGATCAAAGAGCAGTTCGCCCGTGGCAGTGTTGGCCGAAAGCATTTGTCCAGGACCAAGGCGACCTTTGCTGATGATGGTGGCATCGTCCAGCACCACGGCACCGGCCTCGGAGCCGATGTAGAGCAGACCGTCTTCCGTAAGTTTGTAGCGTGAGGGGCGCAGACCATTGCGGTCGAGCGAGGCGCAGAGCTTCGTGCCATCGGTGTACACCAATCCCGCAGGGCCATCCCATGGCTCCGAGAACGAACGATTGTATTGATAGAAGGCGCGCAGGTTGTCGGAAATTTCCTCATCATGACGATACGCGGGCGGCACCAGCATGCACATCGCATGTTCCAGCGAGCGGCCCGAAAGCACGAGCAGTTCGAGGCAGTGATCGAGTGAGGCGGAATCCGATTCTCCGTGGCGGATCAATTTTTTCACCAAATCCACTTCATCGCCCCAGACCGGAGAGGCGAAAAATTCTTCGCGCGAAGACATCCAGTTGCGATTTCCTTCCACGGTATTGATTTCGCCATTGTGGCACATCATGCGGAACGGTTGACCCAGCGGCCAAGCGGGGAAAGTATTGGTCGAGAAGCGTTGGTGATAGAGAGCAATCGCGGTGGTGTAGTCGGGATCCTGCAAATCCAGATAAAAAGCGCGCAATGCGGCGGGCATGGCGAGCGCCTTGTAGGAGATCAAGCGCGACGACAGCGATGGCATGTAAAAACCGTGGATATCGCTCGTGCGATGCTCCGTTTCACGGCGTGTGAGGTAGAGCTGGCGTTCAAAATGATCGGCATCCCAGCCTGCGGGTTTGCTGACGAGCAGGTGCTCGATGTCGGGGCAGCTGCTGCGGGCGATTTTGCCAAGGGCATCGTGATTCAGCGGTACCTCGCGCCAACCGAGCAGAGAGACGCCGCGGCGCTCCAGAATCTCGGCGACAATCGCTTTGATTTTGCCGCGCGTCGCCTCATCACCCGCAGGGAAAAAGAACACCCCGACGCCCAAATCTTCGTCCTTCTCAACAGATTTGCCGAGTTTTTCCACCGCCTTGCGGAAGAGTGGGTAGGGAAGTTGCGTCAAAACGCCCGAGCCATCGCCCGTTTTCATGTCGGCATCCACCGCGCCACGGTGCGTCATGTTGCAGACCGACTCCAGAGCGAGAGAGACAATGTCATGAGAGCGTTTGCCGTGGATATTCGCTAACGCGCCCATACCACAGTTGTCGTGTTCTTGGCGCAGATTGTGAAGCGATTGGGGGTCTTGCGGCGTGCTGTTATGATAAAATGGATTCATCTTAGGTGGATAAGGAAGAGGAAAACGCGGGTTGCGCGCGGAGAATATCATCAGTTCTGCCATATCACAAGCAACAACCGCGCCATGGCATGAGGAATTTTTCTAATGAGAGAGAGTCAATGAGTTGTCAGCCCTTGATCGCAGGGAAAAACAGCCAGTGGGATCGCCGCCGCTCGATGTGCGATCTGTCTCGTGAACCTAATGACCAGAGTACTGTTCGGAGAGCCTTTTTGTTGCCGTCTTCTGCGCGAAGAAAATACATTCATTCCATTTGCCAGTTCGCCGATTCCTCGCATGGTCGTTCGGACGATTGCGCACGCGTCCGATTCGCATGCTCTGCTCGCCCGGGGCAGATTGGCAATGCTCTTCTTCTTCCCCGTTTTTTTCGTTTTTTGATCGATGTGCCGCGAAGTCGGGTTTTGCTTCCTCATGATGAAGCTCGTCGCCTTCCGGCTGAATCCGTTTTTTCAGTCGCGAAGCCAGAGGATCGATTTTCGATAAAAACATGAATAAAATTAATAACGCAACATTCTGAGGATGAATGTTTTTCCAATGCAATGGTTTTCGAAGTTCTTCTTGTGCTTTGATGAGTGTGTGATTCGCGATGCAAAAACAGCTAGGGACTTTTTTGCAATTATTCTGCATTTTCATCTTTACAGAGTCGCAGCAGTCAAATAGTAACAATTTCAATCGCAAGTGTTACACACAACGATAGTAACATGCTGCGATTGATTTACTCCCCTAACATCAAATAATCCTCCCCTAATGAAAAAGAAGTTCCGTTTTTCTTCGAGTCAAGGACGTACGTCCATTGCAAAGCATGGTGTGCGTTGCTCGCTGCTAACCGCTGCCGCAATCATGATTTCTGGTGCATCAGAATCGATCGCCGCTACGATTGTAGTTGATACCGCAACTACGAGCACGAACGCTGGCAACTCTGTGAATGCCACGGACACCATCACTGTCACGGGCACAGGTTCGATCACGATTACAAATACGCTCGCTCCTTATGCTTCGTTCAATGATGGCATCAATGTTGATACAGCCATCACAGTGACCAACAACGGTGCGATTAGCGTATCGGGCGACTCGGCTGATGGTATCGAAGTGGTTGATTTCAACAAGGTGACCAACAGCGGTTCCCTTGCAACCTCCGGCTCATCCTCACGTGGTATCATTGCAGAAGAGTTTAACACGATTACCAATAGCGGCTCCATTACTACCACAGGTTCCTCGTCTGTGGGCATTGCTGCTCAAAACTCGAATACGATTACGAACAGTGGAACGATCGCCTCTGTCGCCGAAGGGATCGACGTTATCGACGGCAATACGATTCGCAACAGTGGTTCGATCACAACTTCTGGTTCGTACGCAGAGGGAATCGATGCCAACAATCTGAATACCATCACCAACAGCGGATCGATCACTACGTCTGGTAACGATGCGAACGCGATCAATGCTTACAATTCCAACACGATTACCAATAGCGGTTCGATTACGACCTCCGGATATGAATCTTACGGGATTGAGACCAATAATTTTAATACGATTCTCAACAGTGGAACAATCGCCACTACGGGTGATGACTCTGTTGGCATTTATGCGGACGAATTTAATACCGTCACCAACTCGGGTTCGATTACTACATCTGGTGCAGATGCATACGGGATCGAGGTCGATGGCTACAACACTGTGATCAATAGTGGAACCATTACTACAACAGGTAGCGATGCGTATGGCATTTATGCAGATGATCACAACATCATTACCAACAGTGGAAGAATTACCACATCGGGAGATGAGGCCTACGCAATTTACGTGGAAGATTACAACACGGTGACCAACAGTGGATCAATCACGACTTCAGGTGATGATGCTTACGGCATTTATGCGGAAGATGACAACACCATCACCAATAGCGGTTCGATTGTCACATCAGGTTCGAATGCTGATGGCATTGATGTCGACGACGACAACAGTGTCACGAATCGCGGAAGCATCACAGTCACGGCGGACGGTGCCGATGGTATTGACGTAGATGATGACAATGTTGTCATCAACACAGGGAAAATCATCGTCTCCGGCAATTATGCAGATGGTATCGAAGCTGATGACGATAACATCATCATTCACTCGGGATACCTGGTTTCTGAGCAGGGCTCTGCATTTAGCTTTGACGATGACAATACACTCAATCTTAATGCACCCGCATTCATCGGTGGTGCCATCGATGTGGGCTCGGATGCAACGGTAAATATCGTGACCGGGCGTTCGCATTCGATTCTCTGGGATTTGCAAGGAACTCTGATTGGTGGGGCACCGAATTTGAGTGGACCAGTGCCTGCTTTTTACAACGCAACGACGCAGCAAGTTGCGACCTTTGATCCTACAGGTCTTGCAGCTCAGACTGATGAGCTGGCGGACCTCAGTGGTGCGATCTCCGGACTCATTTCTGGTCGCCTTGCAAACCGTATTTCGGCAAGTCCACGTTGGTGGGTAGCCAGTTTCGCTGAGACAAGTTCGTATGACGGTAATTCCGTAGCGCTCGATCGCGATACCTCCAATGTAGGCATCTCTTTCGGCTATGAACAACAATTGCGCCCAGGTCTCACACTGGGTGCTCTCGCCGGTTGGAACACCAGTGATCTTGATAATGCTCGCAGCCGTTTTGCGAACTCGCTCACTCGTGAAAGCGAGGGTTATTTCACTGCCGTCTATGGTCGTGCTGATCGAGGTGCTGGATTCTTGGACTTCGCTCTGATGGGGGGATTGATGAGTCACGATGACAATCGCTTTGTGAATGACAATCTTGCCACCAATGGTTTGGACACAGCAGAAGGTTCTTATGACAGCTGGTGGTTCGCTCCGCAGGCTGGTGTAGGCTACGCATTCGAGATGCCCTTTGCTTGGACTCTTACTCCTTACGCATCGTTGCGCTGGGCGACTCAGTCCGTCGATAGCTACACGGAGTCTGGCTCACGTGTAAATGCAACCGTCGCAGATCGCGATGTTTCGGTGCTGGAAGCACGGGCGCAAATCTCGGCTGACAAGCAGTGGGGAATCACAAACTTCGGATTGCGTGCTGGTATTCAGTCTCGCACAGCAGGAGATGATGACGCCACGATCACGATGAATGGCCAGAGCCAGTCGGTTTCGAGCTTCGCTGATGACCGCAATTCTGCTTTCTTCGGTGGAACCGTGGGTGTTGCGACATCGGAAAGCTCGGTGATTGCTCTTGATGCAGAAGGGATTACTGGTGATGGCATGACGTCCTTCGGTGGATTTGTCAAATTCAGCATGGGCTTCTAATTCATCATGCTCTTCTCAGGCTGGTTCCTTTTGATATTGTGAAAAATATTCCACAACAAACGAGTCCCGCCGAGTCCAAGGAAGCCGTCCGATATTCGATGTCGGGCGGCTTGCTGTCTTTACTCGGTCGTCTCAACATCTCATTGGCTGTTACCTCGTATCAGTCGGGAAGACTTTATTTGCTAGGACGCAATCCCAAAGGAGGATTGATGGTCAATGAGCAGTATTTTCGCAAGGCCATGGGCTTGTGCTATCATGAGGGTTCCCTCTATTTGGCAGCGCTCGGCCACATTTACCGAATGGAGAACTGTCTTCGCCCCCAGGAGCGCATGGATTCGCTATTCACTCAGTGCTTCCTGCCGCGGACGACTCACCTTACAGGTCAAGTCAATGCGCACGATGTGGGGATTAGTGACAAGGGAGAAGTTCTTTTTGTGAACACCCGATACAATTGCATCTCGACTTTGTCAGACCGCCACTCGTTCCGCCCCGTTTGGAAGCCATCTTTTATCTCCAAAATCATCGCGGAAGATCGCTGTCATCTCAATGGGATGGCGATGGCTGAAGGTAGGCCGCGTTTTGTCACGGCGGTGAGCAAGTCGGATACGATTGATGGTTGGCGCGACCGACGTTCGGACGGCGGTATCGTCATGGACGTGGAAAAGAACTCGATCGTATGTGAGGGGCTTTCTATGCCCCATTCGCCTCGTCTCTACCGTGGCAAGCTCTGGGTCTTGAACTCAGGCACGGGAGAATTGGGGGTAGTCAACATGGAGTCGAATCGTTTTGAACCACTGGTGTTCTGCCCCGGGTTCTTACGTGGCCTTTCTTTCCATGAAAATTATGCTTTTGTCGGGCTTTCGCGCCCTCGCTACGAGCGCTTCGAAGGGCTTGCTCTGGAGGATCGCCTGAAGCAAGCCGACAGTGAGCCTTGGACAGGAGTTCAGGTCATTGATCTCACGACAGGAAGTTGTGTGCAATGGTTCCGCATCGATGGTCCGATTGCTGAGCTTTACGATGTCGCTGTATTACCCGATATCGTTTGCGCCAAGTCATTCAGCCCAGCGACCGACGAGTCACTCGGAATCGTGACGATTGCTGACGAATGTTAGACGCGTCATGCGTCGATTCAGTCAAACAGGCTGCCATCTTTCGCCATCTTTTCTTGAGAAAACAACCATCGTCGAGATGGTTGTTTTTTCATGAGCGCCCGATCGGGCATGCTGTGTTTGATCCTTCTGGGTTTATTTGGCGATCGAGAACCGATGAATCATACGGTGCACATATTTTTCGCCGGGGCGCAGGACGCAGCTGGGGAAATGCGGGTGATTCGGGGCATCGGGGTAATTTTCGGTTTCGAGGCAGAAGCCTGATCGACGCTGGTATTTGATCCCGTTCTTGCCTTCGATCGTGCCATCGAGGAAATTTCCGGCATAGAATTGCATCGCGGGTTGGTCGGTGAACACTTCCATTTTTCGACCACTGGCGGGATGCACGACGCAGGCCGCGCGTTTCATGCCTGCCGCTGGGCGCAGAACCCAGCAGTGATCGTATCCGCCTGCGAGCGTGAGCGCTTCGAAGGGGGCATCGATGCGGTCGCCAATGACCATGGGCTGGGTGAAGTCGAGCGGCGTGCCGACAACACTTCTCGTTTCTCCGGTCGGAATCAGGCCCGCATCGGTAGGCAGGAAATGGTCGGCGTCGATCTGCATCACGTGATCGAGGATGGTTTGCGAGAGATCACCCGATAGATTCCAATAGGTGTGATGGACCATGTTGATGATCGTTGGCGCATCGGTGGTCGCGCTCGCTTCCCAGATCAGTTCGTTGTCGTCATTGAGCGTGTAAGTGACCGTGACATCGAGCGCACCGGGGTAGCCTTCTTCTCCTGCCGCCGATTGATAGCGGAAAATCACCGAATTTTCTTGGATTTCGCCCCGCCAGAGGACCTTGTCGAAGCCTTTCAAGCCACCGTGAAGATGGCAAGGAATGCCGCCGGGTTCGTTGTTTTTGGCCAGCGAGTAAGTTTGGCCATCGAGCTCGAATTTTCCGTCCTTGATGCGATTGCCAAATCGTCCGACCGTGGCGCCGAGATAGGAGTGATTGGTCAACCAGCCGGCGAGGGAATCGTAGCCCAGTGCGATATCTGCGACGTTTCCTTGGCGATCGGCCGTTTTGAGCGACAGCAGTAGCGCGCCGTATTCGGATACTTGGGCGACTGTGCCTTTCGCATTGCGGAGAGTGAAAAGGCGGGCCTCGCGGCCATCGGGAAGTGTTCCGTGGATTTCAGATGTCGTCATATCGGTGAGTGGTTGGCGTGAAGGGGAATCGCCGCATGCCATGAGCAGAAGCGAATTTGCGGGCGATGCTGACACTCGCGGTCGGGATGTCGGGAAAACTTGTCATGCGCGCGAGATGGCGTCATCGTGTGGCAGTGAAAGTTTTTGGAATCTACGAAGCGCGATCGACATCGGATGTTGATTGTTTTCAAGAATGTGAATGGCCCATGCCCGTGCCAAATCCTGGGGAGCTATTGATTCGTGTTCGGGCGATGGCGGTGAATCCGGTTGATACGAAAGTGCGTCGTGCCACATCTGGTCGACTGGAGCAGCCGCGCGTCTTGGGGGATGCGAGTGGAGAAGTTCTCGCCGTGGGCGCGGAGGTCACGGGTTTTGTCGTGGGCGATGAGGTGTATTATGCGGGCGAACTCGGCAAGGCGGGATGCTATGCTACGCATCAATGCGTCGATGCCCTACTGGTAGCGCACAAACCGCAGCGCTTTTCCTTTGCCGAAGCGGCAGCCATGCCCTTGACCACATTGACGGCGTGGGAAGGTTTTGAGCGCATGCGTTTTGTGCCTGGGAAAACCATTTTGATCATCGGCGGCGCGGGAGGTGTGGGGTCGATCGCGATCCAGTTGGCCAAGCGTGCGGGGCTGCGGGTGATCGCGACAGCATCGCGCTGACGTGATCGATCATCGGGATTTGCTCACTCAGACCAAAGAACTGGGGCTTTTGCACTACGATTTCATCGCCAATTTTGTCGACACCGATGGCTATTGGTCGGAGATGGTCGAGCTGATGGCGCCGCTGGGAGAAATGCTGTTGATCGTCGAACCCAAGCGCGACCTGCCCTTGGGCGACCCGTTGAAAGCGAAATGCGTATCGATCCACTGGGAGTTCATGTTCGGTCGATCGCGCTATCAGACCGATCTTGCGCATCAGGGAGACATCTTGCGGCAAGCGTCGGTCTTGTTTGATCAAGCTTCATTGAGTTCCACTTTGCATACGCATCTGGGAGAGATGAATGCGGAAACCTTGCGAAAAGCACATGAGCTGCTAGAATCGGGCCGTACTGTAGGCAAAGTGGTTCTTTCGGTTCCTGGCTAAAAAATGGATTGCTATGAAAATTCAAAATCATCAATGGAGTGTCGCCACACGAGGCAAAGGGACCTACGAGATCACCGCCGAAGTCGCGCGTTTTGTGGCGGAAAGCGGCATTCGTGATGGGCAAGTCACCGTCATGGTGCGGCATACCAGTGCGAGCTTAGTGATCATGGAAAATGCGGATCCCGAAGCGCGACATGATTTGGCGGAATTTTTCGAGCGTTTGGTGCCCGAGGATACGCCGTGGTTCACCCACACCTACGAAGGGCCCGATGACATGCCCAGTCACATTCGCATGGCTTTGACCCGCACTAGCGAGGTGATTCCGGTGATGGACGGAAAAATGACACTAGGAACCTGGCAGGGGCTTTTTTTGTTTGAACATCGTCGATCCCCGCATCAACGCCAAATCGTGGTGTCGGTGATGGGACAGTGAGATGCCTCACGCGTCGCGCGCAACGAGGTCGAGATACGCTTGGATTTCCGCCGCAGGATCGTGCGCGCGCATCAGCGACTCGCCAATCAAGACAGCGTTCGCGCCAGCATCGAGCACACGTTGGGCATCGCTGAGTGTTTTGATGCCAGACTCCGAAACCAACAAGACATCCTCGGGCACTTCATCGGCGAGAGCCTCGGTGGTAGCGAGGTCGATTTCGAAGGTTTTCAAATTGCGATTGTTGATGCCGATCAAATCTGCGCCGAGTTCGAGCGCGCGTTCCATTTCTGGTAGATCGTGGACCTCGACTAACACATCGAGCCCGAGATCCTTGCTGACCTGATAGAGGTGATGCAAAGTCGGGTCATCGAGCGCGGCGACGATCAGCAAAATGGCATCGGCACCGGAAACGACAGCTTCGTGGATTTGCACTTCATGAATGGTGAAATCCTTGCGCAACAGCGGAGCGTACGAGAACTCGGAAATTTTCGTCAGATAGGCGAGAGAGCCTTGGAAGTATTCTTCATCGGTGAGAATCGACATGCACGAAACGCCACCTTGGAGATAGAGTTGCGCTTGTTTGACGGGATCGAACGATGGATCGATGATGCCGACTCCGCGATCGAGCGCACTGCGGAAGCCGCCAAATTCATTGCGTTGCAGAGCAGCGGCTTTGAGCAAGTCGGCTTTTGGCAAGAGAGCTTCGACTTCACGGTGTTTGGTGGCGATGATTTGCGCGAGTTTATCAGACATGGTGCGGAGGCAGTATGCGATAAAATCGAGCAAGAGCAAGGCATCAGAAAAAAAGTTCATTTTTTTTCACGTTTTCGCTTGCGCATTTTCGAGAAATCGGTATTCTTCGCGCACGCAATTTTGCGTAACGCGAAAGCGGGCGTAGCTCAGTGGTAGAGCGCCACCTTGCCAAGGTGGATGTCGTGAGTTCGAATCTCATCGCCCGCTGTTGGTGCTTTTTTTTGTGCCTTTTTCCCTTTTGAGGGGATGGGCTCTGCTTGCTCTAGGAAGTATCCCGTAGGGTGCGATGCAGGCAAAAAAAATCCCACTCTCAAGCAGAGAGCGGGATGAGGAAATGCTTGATGCGGGGAATCAGAGAGATTTCAGAGTCTCCTTGATGGCATCGAAGTTCGGCAGGTCTTTGGGATGATTCTGGACTTCGGCATAGCGCACGATGCCGGCTTTATCGATCAAGAATGCCGAGCGCTTGGCGACGCCGCCCATGATGAGGTTAGCCTCAGGTAGGAATTGGTCGTAGGCCACGCCGTAGGCTTTGGCGACGCTGTGCTCGTAGTCGCTGAGCAGCGGCAGTGTGATGCCTTCTTTTTCCGCCCATGCGGCTTGTGCGAAAGGATTATCGCCGCTGATGCCGATGACCTTGGCGTCGAGCGCTTGGTATTCAGCGATACCGTTGGAAATGTCGCAGAATTCTGTGGTGCAAACGCTGGTGAAAGCCATGGGAACAAACAACAAAAGAATGTTGCTGCTGCCGATGTGGTCAGAAAGTTTGAACAACTGTGGGCCCTCGGCGGTTTTGGTGACGAGAGTAAAATCGGGTGCGGTATCGCCTACTTGGATGGACATGATAATGAAATGGTTGTTGTTGAGAAGCGCGAGTAGGCTAGCGCATTCTCGGCACGGGTCAACACGACTTTTTTCAGTCACGTGATCAACGGGGCTGTTCATGGGA
>RDYF01000121.1 GCA_004293285.1 Verrucomicrobiota bacterium
GGCGCGCGACATTGCCACAGGACAAGATCACGTCTTGGTGATCGAAAATTCTGCGGTCGATGTCAGCGATGAAAAAGTCGGTCAAATGGTCGGCGAGTCGGTCGAGCACGCCTTCGAAGACATGGCCGAGCGAGTGTGGACTGAAGCGAAGCTGAAAGCAGAGGAGCTCTTGCCTGCCGTCGACGCCGCCATCGAGATGGGACGTTCGTGGTTGTCTGAGCAAGAGCGTCAAGAGATCGAGCAAGCGCGCGATGAGTTGCAGCGTGCTCTCCAGGGCACGGAAGCGCATGTGCTCAAAGCGGCGGTTCAGCGACTCGATCTAGCGACCGAAGCATTGGCAGCGCGCATTGTAGAACGCTTGGTTTGTGATATTTACCCTAGCAACAATTCGCTGAAATGGCGGAAGACATCGGTATTTCGAATGAGACCAGAAAATCGTTGGGACTGTGGACCCAAGGCTGTGACAATCGTGGGATCGGAGGTATGCGTGGTGCCGGTCCAGCCCACGCCAAAATGATTCCCGCCAAACTGACCAAGCAGGCCCTCGGGTTTGGCAAGTAGGTGATTCCATTCGACAACCGGTTTTTCCGCGAGAATCGTGCGCAGTGCGGTGCTCTCGTTCTTTGTGAGAGGGAAGCCAAGTTTCTCTTGGATCATCGCTGTTAGGTTCTGTTGTGGATTTTGTTTCCAGCGATTCAAGAGCGAGCTGAAAGACTCGTGGGCGCGGGCGATGCGAGCGAAGCATTCGCTGCTGTCTTGATAGGCTGGTCCCATGCCATTGAGTCCGGGATTGCTATTGCCGTGATCGCTGGTGACTACGACCAAGACATCGGGATGTTTTGCGGTGAGCGCGAGGACTTTTTCCAGTGCGGAATCGAATTCCAGTTGTTCGTGCAGCAAGGCGGCAATATCATTCAGATGAGCTGCATGATCGATGCGGGCCCCTTCGATCTGCAGCAAAAACGGTTTCTCCTGAGAAAGAAATCGCGTGAGAGCTGCTTCGGCCATTTCGTCGAGCGCGGGGATCGTAGGGTGATTTTTACGATCCATAGAAAATGGAATGTGCCCCGTAGAAAAAAGGCCGAGCAGGCGCGGGCTCTTCGATTCGCGAAGGGCTTTGCGATCGCGCACATGCTGGTAGCCGGCCTTGGTGAAATCGGTAACCAAATCTTTTCCATCCGAGCGTTTGTCGGCATCAAAAAACTCGCGTCCGCCCCCGAGGAGCACATCGACGCGATCGAGGTATTGCGGAGCGATGCTTTCTTCCTCGTCGCGCAGAGGAGCTTGGGCCGCAAAACCCGCTGGCGTGGCATGGGTGATGGTGGCAGTAGTGACGAGTCCGCAGCGGTAGTTTTTTTCTCGCAACAGAGCTGCGATGGGAGTCAGTGTTTTGCCCTCGGGGCTCAAATTGAGGCTGCCATTGTTCACGCGATGGCCACTACCCCATGCGGATGAGGCGGCGGCGGAGTCGGTGACGAGCGAGTTCGCAGAAGCCGTATCCATGAGACCGTGACAGCTTTGTGGATTTTGCAGCAATTGCCACCAGCGACTGTGGCGTTGGCGTGTTTGTTGCGAGAAAGCTTCCGCCATCGTCAAGACGCCGGGGCTCATGCCATCGGAGACCAGAAACACAATACCGCGCACGCGATTTGTGGCAGTCGATGCCGCCATGGTGGCAGCAGGTGTGAGCAAGGAAGCAACGCCGCCAAGCGAGATGGACTTCAGCCAATCACGACGAGCCAAATGGGAAGGTGCAGAGCTAATGTTCATGGCATCAAGGTATCCGCCTTGCCTGCGCTAGCAAGGAAATCATGGCGCGATTTGTGGGCAATTTCGTTGCCAGTGCGAAACTCTTCGATCTATGTTGCACCATGAAAAATTGGTGGCTTAGTGGAATCATCGTGGCAATCGTGGGCTTATGTCATGCGGTTCCATCGCCGAATTTGATTTTCATTTTGGCCGACGATTTGGGTTATGGCGAGCTCGGTTGCTATGGACAAAAAATCATTCGAACGCCAGAAATCGATCGCATGGCCCAAGAAGGTCTGCGATTTTCCCACTACTATGCCGGAGCAACAGTGTGTGCGCCCTCGCGCTCGGTGCTTTTGACGGGACAGCATCAAGGTCGCACGCGCGTCCGAGGCAATCGCGAGGGAGCAGGTTTGACTGCAAACGATGTCTCAGTTGCCCGCATATTGCGAGATGCTGGGTATCGCACGGCGATCATCGGCAAGTGGGGACTGGGTGAGTTCGATGGCTCGGAGGAAGGCCTGCCGTGGCGACAAGGGTTCGATGAATTTTACGGCTACCTCAATCATCAGCACGCGCACAATCATTTCCCCGCATTTCTCTGGCGCAATGATCGTCGCGAAACGCTCCGCAACGTGGTCACAGCGGTAGGGAATCGTGGGGCGGGCTATGCGACAGTGAAACAGCAATATGCCGATGACTTATTTGCGGAGGAAGCATTGAAGTTTGTCGATGCCCATCGTGATCGTCCTTTTTTCCTGTTTTGGAGCATGGTCGTTCCTCATGCCAATAACGAGCGCCATCGCAAAATTGGCAATGGTGCTGAAGCGCCGAACCTTGGTTCGTATGCAAAAGAGCCATGGTCCGAAAACGATCGCGCTCATGCGGCGATGATCGAAAGGATGGATGGCTATGTCGGTCGTTTGCTCGCTCATTTGAAAAAAATCGGCATCGCCGAAAAAACGCTGGTGATTTTTACCAGCGACAATGGCCCGCACCGTGAGAGCGGACATCAGCTCACTCGGTTTCAGCCAGCGGGTCCATTTTCGGGCATCAAACGCAGTCTCACCGACGGCGGCATTCGCGTTCCCTTCATCGCTTGGTGGCCCAAGACCATTGCGCCGGGACGGACGAGCGACTACGTCGGCAGCTTCGCCGACTGGTGGGCTACTGCCGCAGATCTGGTCAAAGCGCCGGTGCCGAAGACCATCGACGGCGTGAGCATCGTTCCCACCTTACGCGGTGAAGCACAGAAACCGCAGAAATTCTTGTATTGGGAGTTTCACGAAAACGGTTTTCAACAAGCCGTGCTCTATCAAGGAAGATGGAAAGCTCTCAAACGTGGTGGGGCGGATCGACCACTGCTGTTGTTCGATACCCGACATGACGTCGAAGAGAAACGCGATGTGGCGTCATCGCATCCCGACCTTGTAAAGATCATCGAAAGCTATCTTCTGCAAGCACGCAAAGACGATCCGGCATGGGAGCCTCAGTGGTAGTCGGTGATTCTATCGGTGAAGCTGCATTTGATGATGCAGTCTTGGGCCGAGCGTGATGCAGGCAACAAAAAGGCCCGCGGCCAATCCCCACCAGACACCGTTGGCTCCGAGATGGAAGCTCCGGCTCAGCCACAAGGCGACGGGAAGTCCGATCAGCCAGTAGGAAATGAGCCCCATCCAAGCGGGAATGCGGGCATCTTGCAAACCGCGAAGCATCGACGCGGAGGCGACCTGCACGCTGTCGAACAACTGAAAGACCCCGACAATGGCGAGCAGTCGGACACTGAGTTCGAGCACCTCGACATCTTGCGTAAATCCTTGGGCGAAAAATCTTCCGCCAAAAAAGAATAGCGAGGCATTGAACAATCCGCATGCGGTGGCGAGCAACCAACCTGAGTGAATCACGTGACGCAATTGCAGCGCGTTTTCTGCCCCTGCGGCAGCACCTGTGCGTACGGTCAGCGCCATGGCGAGGCCGAGAGGTATCATGAAAGCCGACGAGGCGCAAGTGAGCGCGACCTGATGGGACGCCATCGCCAGTTCGCCAAATTGCCCCATCAAAAAACCAGCGGCGGAAAAAGCACCGACTTCACAAAGCATTTGCAAGCTCGCAGGAAAACCAATTTTTGCCTGCGCTCGGAGTTCCCGTCGTTGCGGCCAACGCAACCAGTGCTGCGGCACCCAGTCGCGCAGGGAAGTACTGCGCGTGAGCCAGAAAAACAAGGTGCCTAAAGTGGCGCATCGCGCGATCAGCGTGGCCCATGCCGC
>RDYF01000122.1 GCA_004293285.1 Verrucomicrobiota bacterium
CGACCTGCCTGCACGGCGGGAAGTTTCGGGCGCTTGAGCTTCAGCGGCGGCTCATAGCCGGCATTTTTGAAAGAAAAACCCGGTTCCCACGGAGCTCCGGCATCGATCCATGCGGCGAGCAGAGCGACCTCCTTTTCATTCAGCCCGGGGCCTTTGGGCGGCATGCGTTCATCCTCGTCGTCAGAGGTTACGAGATGCATCAGCAAGCTTTCGGCGCTCTTGCCGACTTCGATGACAAAGCCCGAATCATTTTCCGTCATCAACTCCTCGCGGGTATTCATGGCGAATCCGCCCTTGTGCTTATCGCCCGTGTGGCATTCGGCGCAGTGTTTTTTTAGCATCGGTGCCACTTCATGGACAAAGTCCACCGCATCAGCACTCACACTCAGCGTGGCGATGAAAAAAACAGTTCGGGAGATGGGGTTGCTCAGGGTCATAAAAGGTCGAGCACAATACGTAGCAGATGTTCCATTTCTTTCTAGTGGAAAAGTATGCGACGCATGAGTCGACCCCGATCAATCTTCCATCCATTTATCGAGCTCCTGCAGCAACTCGTTGCTGCGTTTGACGTGATACAATTCGGGCAGTTAATGCAATCGCACAGGCGTTTTCCCAGGGTATCCGGCGAGGATGTGACGGATGTCCTGCAAATCGTGTTCGCCGTGTCGGGTCGTCCAGAGCGTGAGTTCGATAGGACCTTTTTCGTTTTTGGCAACCGTCCGTGGCTTCAATTCATCCACTTCATAGCCGGTGAGTTTCCGACTTTCCGTGCGGTCGTCGATTTGGATGGTGGCCTTGAATTTGATCACTTTTCCTGGTTCGAGCAGACCTTTTTCGCGCGCAGGCAAAAAGGCCTCGGCCCACATGGTCATTTCCGTTGCTCCGGTAAAATCTTCGACCGTGATGATGCCAAAAGTCTTGCCTGTTTTCGTGGTTTTCGCATCGACTGTGCGAATCATGCCAGCAAAGGGGTGGCGCTGACGAGCGTTGGAGCTTGTGATTTCGCTAATCAGGGCGATTTTACAAAACTTATCCGAATCGAGCAAACCGCGGAATTTGTCGAGCGGATGACCTGTGACGTAAAAACCTAACAATTCTTTTTCGTGGGCCAGTCGTTCTTCCTTCGGCCACTCCTCGAGCATCTCACTGCGCTTCGCGGGCGCGGCGGGTGGGGCGAAGTCGATCGAATCAAACAACGACACCTGCCCCGAAGCGCGATCTTTTTGCAAAGAAGACGAGGCGGCCACGACAGTTTCGAGTCGGGAAAACATGTTCGCGCGCGTTTCTCCGACCCAATCGAGCGCACCTGCTTTGACCAGCGTTTCGAGAATGCGTTTGTTGACGACGCGAGAATCGAGTCGGTTGGCGAGATCTTCCAAAGACAAAAACGGACCATTTTTTTCGCGTTCTTCGATGGCAATCGCCATGGCACCTTCGCCGCAATTCTTGATCGCAGCCAAGCCGTAGCGAATCGCGGCGGCTCCGGTGGGGGTTGTTTCAGGCAAAAAGCGCTGACCGGATTTATTGAGATCTGGCGGCAAAATCTCGATTTTCATGCGATGGCATTCGGCCACGAAGACGGAAATTTTGTCGGTATTGTTGATCTCGTTCGACAGCAAGGCTGCCATGAATTCCACGGGGTGATTGGCCTTCAGATAGGCTGTCCAGTAGGAAATGTGACCATAACAGGCCGAGTGCGATTTGTTGAAGCCGTAGCCGGCGAACATCTCAATCTTATTGAAAATGGCGTTGGCGAGGACTTCGCTGATGCCGTTGGTTTTGGCACAGCCTTCGACAAAAACCGTACGCTGTTTGGCCATTTCTTCGGGGTTCTTTTTGCCCATTGCACGACGCAACAAGTCGGCACCACCGAGGGTGTAGCCTGCCAGCAACTTCGCGGCATTTTGCACCTGTTCCTGATAGATCATAATGCCATAGGTCGAACCAGAGACTTGCTCTAACAAAGGATGTTCAAAGACGGGTTTGGTGCGGCCTTTTTTCACCTCGATCATTTGATCAATGAACTGCATCGCACCCGGACGATAGAGGGCGAGCAGGTCGATGATGTCTTCGATTTTCTCAATGCCGTACTTGCGGCAGGTGTCCACCATACCGCCGGACTCGAGCTGGAACACGCCCATCGTTTCACCGCGGTTGAGAATTTCGAAAGTCTTCGGATCATCGAGCGGAGCATCGGCCACACGAAAGCCCGGGATTTTCTTGCGAATGTGGGACTCGGCATCGTGAATCACGGTCAAGTTTTTCAGGCCGAGAAAGTCCATTTTCAGCAAGCCGACATAGGTGATCGCGCCCATATCGAATTGCGTCACGACCTCGCCTTCATTGCCTACCGTCAGAGGCACGTGTTCGTCGAGCGGTCGGTCGCCGATCACCACACCAGCCGCGTGGACGCCGGTGTTGCGCACCAGTCCTTCGAGCTTGAGCGCGTAATCCCAGAGTTCGTGGTAGGTGGTGGAGCTATCGACCAGCTCACGCAGCTCGGCTTTTTCTTTCCACTCTTTTTCGAGGGTGACGCCGGGCTTTGCCTCGATCATTTTGGCAATGCGGTCGGCCTCACCATAGGAAACCCCCATCACGCGGGCGACATCCCGAATCACACTTTTGGCACCGAGCGTGCCGTAAGTGATGATCTGCGAGACACTGCGTCGACCGTATTTTTCGCGCACGTATTCGATGACCTCACCACGACGCGACTGGCAGAAGTCGATGTCGACATCGGGCGGGCTCACGCGCTCGGGATTGAGGAATCGCTCGAACAAAAGCCCAAAGCGCAGTGGGCAGATGTCGGTAATGCCCATGGTGTAAGCCACCAGCGAGCCCGCAGCAGAGCCACGGCCTGGTCCGACGGGGATGTCGTGATCGCGCGCCCATTGGATGAAATCGGCGGTGATCAAGAAATACGACGCAAAGCCGAGTTTGTTGATGGTATTGATCTCGTAATCGAGTCGCTCCACCACCTCGGGGTCAGCAGCTTTTTCCTTGCCGTAGCGACGCTCCAGGCCTTCGAAGCACAGTTTGCGGAAATACTCTTCGCGCGGTGAGCCATCGGGCGTGCCGAACTGCGGGTATTTTTCTGAGCTCGAAGGATCGAGCTTGAGGCTGACATTGCAGCGCTCGGCGATTTCCAGCGTGGCATCGCAGGCTTCGGGGTGATCGGCGAAGATCGTGCGCATCTCCTCGGCGGTTTTGAAATGCACTTCGGGAGTGTAGCGCATGCGATTTTCATCGATCAATTGCTTACCCGTGCCAATGCAGATCAAGGCATCGTGCGCTTCGTGATCGCTGCGATGGAGGAAATGCACATCATTGGCCGCGACCGTTTTGACGCCGAATTCTTTGGCGAGATCGATCAGCTGCGGCAGCACTTGCAGTTGAGGTCCGAGGCTGTGATTGTGGAGTTCGACGTAGACGTTGTCTTTGCCAAAAATGTCGATTAACTCAGTCAGTGTTTCCGCAGCCTTCGCGCGATCGCCTGCGAGCAACCATTCATTGAGCGGGCCGGAAATGCAACCGGTGAGGCAGATGATGCCTTTGGCAAACTTGCGCAGGTCACCGCGATCGACGCGGGGTTTGCCGTAGTACATGCCTTCGAGATGTCCCACGGAGACCAACTTGGTGAGATTTTGCCAGCCTTCATTGGTTTCCGAAAGCAAGGTCATGTGGCAATTGCGCTTGCGGCCAGGGATTTCTTTTTTCTCCTCCTTGACGGTGGGGCAGAGGTAAATTTCGCAGCCGAGAATCGGTTTCACGCCAGCTTTTTTGCAGGCTTGGTAAAATTCAATCGCGCCAAACATGTTGCCATGATCCGTCATGGCCACTGCGGGCATGCCCAATTCCGCCGCGCGTTTGGCGACATCTGCTGCACGGGTCATTCCATCAAGAGTCGAGTATTCCGTGTGAAGATGGAGATGAACAAAAGAATCCGACATAGTGCGCGCTCAGCTTAGCGGAGTGCGAGGAGACGTGGCAAGTTCCATGCAAAAAAAAATCTCACGATGGTGGCAAAGGGCGGATTTGAACCGCCGACCAAAGGCTTATGAGTCCTCTGCTCTACCACTGAGCTACTCTGCCATCGTGAGGTTTCGCTACTCGTCGGAGCAGCGGGCGCGGAGATTGCACCGATCTGATCGTTTTGTCCACCAAAAAAATTTGCTCCGTTGCATTTCTGCGAATCCGTGGCATCAT
>RDYF01000236.1 GCA_004293285.1 Verrucomicrobiota bacterium
AGGAATTTCCCACGCCACGCCTTTCTGGTTTCGGAGCTGGTGCAAAATGTCCTTGATCGGCAGGTTCCCGAAGTAGCAGACCATGGTTTTCTTGCCGTCGGACGCAGTCACGTTTTGGTAGCGCGAGAACGGCCTGTAAATCGGCTTCCCGTTTTTCGTCGGGTGAGGGTAGCTCTCACGACGGTCACCACGCAATGCGAGCCATCCATACTGTGCGCATCTCTTGTAGATTTCATCGGTCTGGAATCCGCAGTCGATTTGCGTTTTTCGGTCTTCCACTCCGTATTGATGCTGGATCACTCGGAGTCGCTCCCATGTGTCGACCTTGTCGAAATGCAAGAGCCTGCTGCGTCCGTCCGATGCCCATGCGCGGATCACGACCCAAAAGTGGTCGGCTTGGCGGTCGATGGTCATGAAACGAACGAACTCATCTTCCCATTTTTCACCGTTCGCAAAATCCGCTGCCAGGTATCCACTACCCTCCAATGGCGCGCGCTCGTCTTCGCGCTCGTCACTCCAGAAATCCGCCAAACGCTTCTGGATGAATTGCCTCAGAAGATCGAGATTCCCGCGTGCCACCTCGTCCATGGCGTTGCAGCGCTCGATCACTAATCGCCACAGCGGAAGTCGCCAGTTTGCCAACGCGCTGTAATGGTAGCCTTTGGAGTCTGGCATTTCTCCCACCTCCACGGTTGCTCGGTTTGGCACGCGGGGCAGGTGAAGCAAAACTCATGCTGGCTCGTTGACGACCATTTTTTGTGCCAGTCGTCGCCAATGTATCCGCCTTGGGACAGTAGGTAAAATTGGCGGTTCCATCGGTCATGCAATCGCCCTTCTGCCTCTCGGATCATGCCTTGTTCCCACGTCCATACCTCATCGCACAATACCCGCCGCATGGATTTTGCTTGCAAGCCGGAGATGTTCGCACCGGTCAGGAACATGCTCATATGCGGGAAGATGATCGCATCTTTACGCATCTTGTGGCGGTGTTTTCCAGTCGGCAGCAACCCCGCTGTCTCTTTCGTGTTCCGCAGCGTGTGCTGCATTCGCGTTTCGGCCCAGTCTTTGATGTCGGCGTCGGTTTGTCCGACGATCATTGTTCCTCCAGG
>RDYF01000123.1 GCA_004293285.1 Verrucomicrobiota bacterium
GTATCATGGCTCTCATCGGGCACGATCGCATCCAATGCGCGCACTAGCTCCATCGTACTGGTGATCGTTCGCCCCGCGAGAGAATGAGCAATCAGCTCGGCACGCGGTTCATCGGCATTTCCGCTGAGGATGGCACGGAGTTGATCGGCATCGCTGCGCAACAGAAACTCCGCCGCACTCATGCCGCGTTGTGGATTCATTCGCATGTCCAGCGGTCCATCGTCTTTGAAAGTAAAACCGCGCGATGGGTCATCGATCTGCATCGACGAGCAGCCGAGATCGGCGAAGATGAAGTCGACCTCACTCAAGCCGAGTTGAATCAGCACTTTGCCAATGCCGGCATAATTCGATCGATGCGCCTCAAAGCACTCTTCGCCAAAGCCTGCTGCGCGCAAGCGGGCGATGGTCTTTGGTTGTTCCAGTGGATCGACATCGAGACCAATCAATCGACCGCTGGGCAAAATCTGTTCGAGAATTTTCTGCGCATGACCGCCGTAGCCCAGTGTGCCATCGACGCCGACCATACCGGGACGCAATTGCAATGCGTGCAAGCATTCCTCGACCAACACAGGAATGTGAGTGCCCGCCGGAGTTTTTCCCGAAGCTGCGACCTTCGCGACAAGATCGGGATAAAGCTCTGGGGCGAGCTCTTTGTATTTTTGCGAAAACTTGCGCGGATTCTTGCCCGAGTAACGGGGTCGACGAACATGCGGTCGAGGAAATTCCTCGGGGGCAGCGGAATCAGAGTTCATCATACTTGCGATTGTTGCCTTTCGATTTTTCGACGGGATAGCGTTGCTCATTGTAGGTCAATTTCGACGCCATGACATCGCCCAGATGCAGGCCCAAAAGATCGGCCATCTCAAAAAGCAGAATGCCGACATCAGCGATTTCTGAGGCGATCTCATCGCGATGATCCGCTACTCGCTGCGACAACTGCTCGGGCTGTTGCCAAACAAAATGCTGCATCAATTCCCCCGCCTCGGCAGCAATCGCAACGGCCATGTCCTTCGGGTTGTGGTAAACTTCCCAATCGCGCGCCGCGACAAAGGCACGAATCCTTTTTGTTAGATCATCGATCGAATCATTCACTCACCCACCATGCGCTGCTTGGTAGTGGCTGGCAAGCTCAATGGGCGTGACAAAACGCGCGGGATCACAATTTCCCCTTGCGCCTGCGCAAAGTCATCGTATTTTCCTGCATGTCCGCACTTTGTCCGACACTTCCCAGCTATCTTGAAGAGGAAATCCTTCTTCATCCCGAAAAGCGCCAGTTCCCCCCCTTTGACCTGCGTCGCTTGCTTGAAACCGTTTTCACTCCTACTTCAGGTTGTCGAATTTGCGTCTTGGTCGATTTCGCCGAACCGCAGGCGATGATTCAAAATTTCCGCTTTCTGCAAGAAGAAGGCTTTCCCATTCAAAAACGCGCTTACGAGCATTTCCATCTTGGCTTGAAAAACGGCGTGATGGAGCAATTGGGCATGCATGGTGGTGAGATGTTCGCCTACCGCATGACCTACGGTTCCAATCTCGACATGGCCGATGAAGTTTGGGACACCGATGGTCGAACATTGTCTTTTGATCGCGACATTTATCCGCAATACGATCTCATTCTTTGCATCTCGACCTATTCCGCCACCGCACCGCTGACAGCCAAGGCCAAGCAATTCGGCTTCCGTGGGGCGACGCTTCACGGAGTCAATGATGTGATTCTTTCCTCCGGTCTCGCCGTCGATTATCACGAGGTCTCGCGCGATGCCGAAAAAATTCGTCTGGCCATGACCAAGGCGGATTCGATCGAAATCGATTTCACTCTCGAAGACGGTCGCGTGCTTACGGCATGGCTTGGTCTCGATGGGCAAGAAGCGCAAAAATCGCACGGCTTGTGTCTTGGGTTGGAGCCCGACATCGCCAATTTGCCTGCGGGGGAAGTGTATTTTGTTCCCAGCGATGCGCGCGGTCAGTTTCCGATGAAATACGAAGACGGCACGCTCGGTGTGCTCGAAGTGGAAAACCGCTGCATCATTCGCTCATCGCTCATCTCCGGCAATCAGGCGACCATCGACGCGCACAATGCTCGTCTGCAAGATGATCCCATGACCGGCACGCTAGGCGAGCTCGGTTTCGGCACGCAAGTCCTTCCGGTTTCTGGTGCTGACATCCAAGACGAAAAAGTTCTCGGAACCTGTCACCTTGCCACCGGACGCGATGACCATCTCGGTGGCGACATCATGCCTTCGATGTTCAAGAAGCATGAGAATTCTACCCACGACGACATTCTTTTTGCTCCGCACAAAACGCCGAATTTCAACATCAGCCAAGTGCGCATGAAACGCGGTGAGCAAGAAGAGATCATCATCGAAAACTTCCGACCCAGTCGCTACATCATGGATGCGCTGACGGCATCCTAACGCTGGTGAGTTCGGCACCCATGTACGAAAGCAGACGCTTGCTCGACGAATACCTTCTCTTTCACTACGGTGCCAAAGAGGAGGTGTTAGGTGGAGCCGATGTCCCTTACCCGTCGGCGATGACTGAAGGCTTGGGCTTCGTGCGTCGAACCGTAAGTCACTTCTCGACCCAACCCGTGGCGCGGGGGCTGGACCTCGGTTGCGCGGTGGGAGGTTCCACCTTCGCCATGGCAGAACACTGCGAGGAAGTGATCGGGCTCGATTTCTCCCATCGCTTCATCGAAGCCGCCCAGGCTTTGCAGCAGGGAAAAACCTTAGCCTATCAGCGGCTCGACGAAGCACATTTGCTCACAGATCTGGTCGCCCTTGCGCCAGCTGAGTCTCTGCGTCGGCGCTGTCGCTTCGAACAAGGCGATGCGATGAATCTGCGTGCCGATCTCGGACAGTTCGATCGCGTCCATGCCGCCAATCTGATTTGCCGTTTGCCGCGTCCGCTTGATTTGTTAGAAAAACTTCCTCCCTTAGTCAAAGCGGGTGGTGAGTTGATTTTGGCCACGCCGTGCACCTGGTTGGCCGAATTCACGCCGCCCGATGCTTGGCCGAGTGGCGACACGTTTTCTTGGTTGCGCGGTCAGCTCGAGCCGCATTTCCAGCTCGTGCATCAAGGCTACGAGCCCTTTGTCATTCGCGAGACCGCGCGCAAGTTCCAGTGGAGTCAATCATTGCTCACCCATTGGAAACGCGTTTCGAGCTAACAAAAAAGGCGACCCTTGCGGGTCGCCTGAGAAAATGGATTCAATCGATTAGTTAGGCAGAAGCACGTTAGGGGTCAGAGCAGTGTTGCCCGTGCCCCAAACAGTTCCCACGCCGGCGCCGAACAGCGAGCCACCGCCGCCGATGCGGACGCGGCTGTCATTGGCATTCAAGCGCTCCGAACGAGCCGAGCCGTCGATGCGGAGATAAACGCCACGGTTGTCATAAGGCTCTGGGTTGAAGACCGCGTCGCCACCACCTGTTGTCACAGGAGCGCAGATCACAGGGATACCACCGTTGTCCGAAGTGCTCAAGCCGCGTGGCTGGCCGCCACCGCCGCTCACGAGAACGTAGGAAAATCCGCACTCACCTTGTTGCAGGATGCGCGCTACTGGGTTGATCACATCGTCAGGCTTCTTATTGCCAGCGGGGTTGCCGCCTTTGGCGAAGAAAATCTCCTCGGATTTGGTGTAGCCACCAGCGATCAACTGACCGAGCAATTGGTTCGAGAAATTGCCGGTGAACTGAGTCAGCTCTTGGCTCCAAGTACACTTGCTTGCTGTTGCTGATGGCTTGAGTCATGTCCATCTTCTTGCGTTGCTTGAGGATGGCAGGTGTTGCGAGAGCCGCAAGCGCGACGATAATCGCGATCACGACGAGTAGTTCCACCAAGGTGAAACCTTTACGGGTCAGTCGGTTCATTTTCATATAGATGATGTATTGGTTTTTATAAATCGGGACATAAGTCCCTGGGTTATGATCTGATGTTGCCATCAGTAAGGAGAAATCTACTCCCATCGGCGGCAGTGGCAAGGAAAAAATTGCTTCGCTGAAAAAAGCGAGTTGGACGCAAAAAAAGGCGCTCCGAGGTGATCGGAGCGCGCTGTTTGGTCAGACCATGTCGACAGTCGATCAGACCAGCATCAGTGCCGGGCTTTCGATCAACTTCTTCACTTCGCTCAGGAAGGCCGCGGCGACGGCGCCATCGACGACGCGGTGGTCGCAGGAGAGGCCGAGGTTGATGCGCTGACCGACAACGATTTGACCGTTTTTCACCACCGGTTTCTCGATGACGGCGCCGACCGAGAGAATCGCGGCTTGTGGTGGGTTGACGATGGCATCGAACGACTCAATGCCCCAGGCGCCGAGGTTCGAGATGGTGATCGTGCCGCCGTCAAATTCATCGGGGCGGAGTTTGCGTTCCTTGGCGCGGACGGCAAAATCTTTGACCTCGCGGGAAATTTGCAGCAGCGACTTGGTTTCGGCATTCTTGACGACAGGAGTGACGAGGCCGTCCTCGATGGCGATAGCGACCGAGAGGCCGACCGAGCCAAAGCGGACGATGTGATCGCCGCCGAAAGACGCATTGATGGCGGGAACGGCCATGGTGGCATTGATCAGCGCCTTCATGATGAAGTCATTGACCGAATACTTATTGCCCGTGGTGCCCGCGGCTTGATCATTGATTTGCTTGCGCAAGCTCATCAGCGGTGCGGCATCGGCTTCGACGTGGAGGTAGAAATGCGGGATCGTTTGCTTCGAGGTGAGCAAGCGGCTGGCGATGATTTTGCGCAGCGAGGAAAGTTCGATGACTTGGTCTTCCGCCTTGGCGGCAGGAGCAGCGATGGCGACAGGCGCAGGAGCGGCAGCAGCGGGGGCGGTCGCACGGGCCTTCGATGCAGCAGCAAGAGCGGACGCGGCACTGGCCAGTGCGCTGGGCGCGGGAGCGGCGGCTCCGCCTTTTGCGGCGGCTTCGACATCACTGCGAACAATGCGTCCCCCTGGTCCGGAGCCGGCGACGGAGGAGAGGTCGACTTGGAGAGATGCCGCGACCTTACGGGCAAGCGGCGAAGACTTGATGCGATCACCACTGGCCGCAGAAGTCGCCACCGGCGCGGGTGCAGCCGTGGGAGCCGCAGCAGCGGCAGCGGGAGCGGCGGCAGGAGTGGCTGCGGCCGGTGCGGGAGCAGGAGCGGCGTCATCGCCATCGAGCACGGCAAGTGTCGTGCCAATGGTGGCTTTGCCTCCGGCTTCGACAAAAATGGCCGTCAGCACGCCTTCATCGAAAGCTTCCATTTCCATCGTGGCTTTATCGGTCTCCACTTCAGCGATGATATCGCCAATTTCGACGCGATCGCCGACGTTCTTGTGCCATTTGAGCAAAGTTCCTTCGGTCATCGTGTCCGAAAGCTTGGGCATTTCAATGTTTACAGCCATGGTAGGTAAGAGTCTGTTGGAAGCGCGAGAAATGTAGACGAGGGGTGGGACATTTGCCAGCAATTTCTGAAGCAAAACGCAGGAGTGCGCAACGGAGGCTTTCTTGGGGTGGACTCTGGTCCTTTCAGCCCTCATCGCCATCGATGGGCCAGGGTGGAATCTTCGCTTTCAAAACGGAAAACGCCGATGTTTTCATCCTTTCCCCAATCCGCTCTCGCGCGACTGGCGTTAGGGAAACAATCCGCGCAGCGATTTGGCATCGGCCACGGTCTTGATCGCAATCGCCTGCGCTGCGGTGCGCTGGGACACTTGATGGCGCTCGGCAAAGCTGGTGACTTTTTCAAAGGCGCGCTGCATCATGGTTTCCAGCTTGCCGATGACTTCGTGCTCGGTCCATTGAAAGCGTTGGAAGTTTTGCACCCATTCAAAATACGAAACCGTCACGCCACCAGCGTTGCACAAGATGTCGGGGATGACAAAAACATCGCCCCACTGCTCCAGAATGCGATCGGCTTCGGGGGTGGTGGGGCCATTTGCGCCTTCGGCGAGAATCCGACACTGCAAACGCCCTGCGTTGGCGGCGGTGATGGTGCGCTCCATGGCACAGGGGGCTAGCACGTCGCAAGGTTGACACAGCATTTCCTCGGGATCGATCGCATCGGCTCCCGGAAAGTCCTTGATCCCGCCATGCGCCGTGGCGTAGTCGCGCAGGGCGGCGACATCGATGCCGCGCGGATTCCAAACGGCGCCTGAGACATCGCTAATGCCGAGGATTTTCACGCCATAGGCGGAGAGCGTGCGGGCGGTGTGGTAGCCGACATTGCCAAAGCCTTGGACAATGGCGGTGGTGGAGGAAAGGTTGATGCCGAGCTTGTGCAAAGCATTCGACGAAAGAAAAGCAACGCCGTGTCCCGTGGCCTGCGTGCGACCTGCGGAGCCCTGCATGCCCAGCGGTTTTCCTGTGACGATGGAGGGCACCAGATACCCTGTGCGAGAAGAATAAGTATCCGTGATCCAAGCCATGGTCTGCTCATTCGTTCCCATGTCGGGCGCCATGACGTCGATTTCTGGGCTGATGAAAGGCATGATTTCCATAGTAAAACGTCGCGTGAGTCGCTCGAGTTCACCTCGACTCATGCTGCGAGGATCACAAGCAATGCCGCCCTTTCCGCCGCCGTAGGGAAGATCCATCAGTGCGCATTTCCAGTTCATCCACATGGCCAATGCCGCGACTTCTCCGAGGTCGACCGACGGGTGGTAGCGCAGGCCGCCCTTCACAGGGCCGCGGGTGAGGTGGTGTTGCACGCGGTGGCCGTAGAACACGCGCGTCGTGCCATCGTCGAGCGTGATCGGCACGGCGACACTGATGAGGCGCTTCGGCCACTTGCAGCGCTCGCGGACATTTTCTGCGAGTTGTAGGAAATCGGCGACTTGATCGAACTGTTCCGCCGCCATGGCAAAAACGGGGTGGGAGAGAAGTTCCTTTTGCATAAGATCTCAAACTAACATCAAAAAAGTCGTCTGCCAGCAAAAGTTCCGCGGAAAAAGAGAGGGACGAGCCCCCTGGAAACCCCTTTCCAGACTCGTCCCTCAAGAATTGCTCACGTATGAGCAAAGTTGTCTTTATGGCTTACTTACGACGACGGCGCAGCAGAGCCAAGGCACTCAAGCCACCCAAGAGAGTGGTCGAGGTTTCAGGAATGGCGCGCAGTGCGACGTCATTGCCTCCCGTGAACGAACTTGTCGTCGAATCGGCATTGTAGCTGATGACCCAGTCCCAGCCACCGTAGCTGGTGACAAAGCCATTCTGTGCGAGGCCATTGAAGGTGCCCGTGACAGCATCGGTGCTATCATTCAGAATCAAGAAGATCATGTCATTGAGCTGATAGCTGCCTGCGCTGAATTGAGCG
>RDYF01000052.1 GCA_004293285.1 Verrucomicrobiota bacterium
CGCACCAGATTGCACTGTCGTGGTCGTCGCATTGGCAATGCTACCATTGACCACCAGAGTTCCCGCTTCCACAGTCGTGTTGCCGCTGTAGCTGTTCGTTCCCGAGAGAACCAACTGGCCTGCGCCACGCTTGGTAATACCAGGACCACCTGTGATGTTGCCGCTCATCAACAAATCGGTTTCAGCAGCACCGTCCGCTACATTGATTACCATCGTAGAATAACCACCATCTCCACGAATGTTCAGAGCTCCTGTTACGGTGGATGTAGTTGAACTCGCAACAGTATTCAGATCAGTGAAGTTCCATTGGTAACTGGCACTGGACAGTGTTCCCCCTGTCATGTTGACACCGCCAGAAATGCCCCACACGTGATTGCCTCCACCGTTGACAGTACCGCCGACGATGTTGACCGAACTCGGCTTCCATCCGTTGTTGTAACCGAAACCGGTTCCATCACTGTTGATAGTGAGAGTTGTGCCAGAATTGATATTGACGGCTCCCGAGAAAAAACCGAAGCCTCCATTACCGCCTGCAGTGATGATGCTTCCATTATTCAAATTTAAGCCACCCCATACCCAACTATGAGTGGTGAATTCCATCGTTCCAGCACCTTCTTTGGTGATAGCAGAAGCATTGTAGCTCGTGTCTGGACTACCAGGCATACCACGCAAACTTGTATTGATGACGAGATCGCTAGCCGAGCTGCTTGTCACATCAGCGACCGTAAAAGTGGTCGACGAAACGATGTTGAACCACGACGATGAGTTAATGGTAGATGCGGCAGTGCCTGAAACGGTAACATTACCGAAAAACGACGCACCATAAGCTGCATAAGAACCAGAGCCGCTGACGGTTCCGCCTTGCAAGTCAAGATTAGCAAATGTATAGCTACCATTACTCAGAGCCAATGTCTCACCTTCTAGTACGGTGAAGTTGGTCTGGGCATGGAGTTGATGGCTGTATGCCAGCATTGCTGTGGTTGCAGCAATCCGAACTATCGAATTTAATTTTGGTTTCATAATATTTAGGGGAATTCGTCTTGAGACAATGCCAGATTAGTCAGAACGGCAGAATCTGCCTACCCGTTAAAATGTGCTGTTTTTCTCTGATCACCTTTTTCCTGACTAGTGAGCATTTCATCCTGCTGAAGTGGCCCTTTTCGTCTGATACGCAAGTGCCAAATCGGTGCTCTTTCTCGCCTGTTGATGATGGGCAATCTTCCTGTCGCCTGAGATCCATGGTCACAGATTGGGTTTGCTCGAGAGCCTTTTCTCCCGTATCTCTCTTCTGTGAGCCATCTGCGCGAGATTCTGGAACGATCGACTTCAGAGAGCCGACCTTTGTCGGAAGATCTCCTGCCGCTGGTCTACGACGAGCTTCGCAGTCTTGCTACCAGCAAAATCCCCAAAGGTCAACCCGAGCAAACCATTCAAGCAACCGCTCTCGTCCACGAGGTCTGGATGCGTTTGGGCGGAGAGGAAAATCGGCATTGGAACGATCGAGCCCATTTTTTTCGCACAGCGGCATTGGCCATGCGCAACATTATCGTCGAACGCGCGCGGAAAAAAATGACGACCAAACGCGGAGGACGCTCTTCTGTGCTGCGCATCGATGAAGTGCGATTCGACGAACTCCCCATCGCTCAGGCTTCGCAAGAAGAACGAGTGCTGATGATCGATGAAGCGCTCGACCACCTCGAAAAGGAGCTCCCTGATCATGCGCAGGTGGTCAAACTGAAATTTTTTGGTGGATTGACCAATAAGGAAATTGCCGCAGTACAGGGCGTCACCGAGAGAACGATTGACCGCCAATGGGCTTTTGCCAAAGCTCGATTGTATGATTTGATTCGCCATGAACTCGGAGACTGAAGGCAGGGAAATCCGCGCGGAAAATTTCACTCCTGCGGAAATAGAGGCGCTACTCTTCAGCGCCGCCATGAGTTTTGATGCCGCAGAGGATCGCGCACGATTTCTCGGTTTTGCTTGTCGCGACCAACCCGATTTGCTCTTACGGATCAAACGATGGACCGAGGGAGCTTCGGCAGCGGAAGAATTTTTCGAGTTTGAAAATCAAATCGAGCCCCTAGAGTCCATGGCAGATCTCCCCAGCGACGCCGAGGGAATTGGTGTGCAAGTCGGACGCTACCGCTTGATCGAACGTCTTGGCTCAGGAGGCTGCGGGGTGGTTTATCTGGCCGAACAGGAGAAACCCGTGCGCAGAAAAGTGGCACTGAAGATCATTCGGGTCGGCTTGGAGACTCCAGAAGCCATCGCGCGTTTTGAGCTCGAACGACAAGCTCTGGCGTCGATGAATCATCCGAACATCGCGCGGATCTTGGACGCCGGCACGCATGCCAGCGGTCGTCCGTTTTTTGTGATGGAACTCGTCGACGGCGAAAGCATCACCCATTACTGCGATGCGCGTCATCTCAGCATTCGCGATCGACTCCAGTTGTTCGTGCAAGTCTGTCAGGCGATCCAACACGCGCACCAGAAAGGCGTGATTCACCGCGACATCAAGCCCTCGAATGTTCTCGTGGAAACGCACGAATCTCAACCCGTACCGAAGATCATCGACTTCGGCATTGCTCAAGAAATCGACAGAGCCGGGCCCACAGGGTTGGCGGGCAGTCCTCTTTCTATGAGTCCAGAACAGGTCTGTGGAATGGAAGCTGTCGATACTCGCAGCGACATCTATAGCCTCGGCATGCTGCTGGCCGAATTGCTCGCAGGACCGCATCGGCACCTGCCCGAAAATTTGATGGATCGACCCTTCGAGGAAATTCGTCACATCCTCACGAAATATCGACCCAACCTGCCATCGGAATCGCTCACCGCGCGACCGACAGCGGAACTCCTCGACATCGCCCGGCATCGAAACATCGCGCCTGAAGTCTTGAAGAATCTATGCCGCAATGAGCTCGACTGGCTTGTCGCCAAAGCCATTCAAACCGAGCCTTCTCAACGCTACGACACCGCCACCGTACTCGCCGCCGATGTCCTTCGCTGGCTGCACGGTGAAGCCATCACCGCCCGACCGCCGACACGCCGTTATCGCTTGGCCAAATTGATGGGTCGGAATCGACTGCTTTTTGGCGCAGCAGCACTGGCCTTCGTCGGATTGCTCGGAGGGTTGAGTATCGCGACGGTTTTGTTTCTCCGAGAAAAAGACGCGCGTGCCGCAGAAGCTCGATTGCGCACGCAGGCAGTAGCTGCCCACCAAGCAGAAATTCTCGCACGCCAACGCGCAGAGCATCAATCGCGCGTTGCCGAAAGTGCCGTACGACTCCGCTATGGCGATTTTGAAGGCGCAGAAAAGCTCATCGCTCCAATTCCCATCGCAGCCACGCCACCATCGTTGGAATCGACTTCCGTCTACAAGTCCCTCGCTGAATGGCATCGAGCTCACGGCCGCATCGAATCGGCGGAATTGCGTTTTCTCGGGATGATACATGCTCTCGCACGCATCGATCGTTCTCATACCGATGCCAATTCCGACTTATTCCTGCCCGCCGCAGCTCTGCTTGCTCGCTCTTCGAAACCCGAACGCTATGCAGAGCTCCGACGCATTGCGTTAGATCTTTATACCCACACCCGAGATCGGCTCATCGCCGAACGCATTTTGAAAGTTTGCTTACTGAAGCCTCTACCGCCGGAAGAGCTTGAACAAACCGCAAAAATGGTCGCTTTTTTGGAAAGCATCGCCCCGCAACAACCGGAAGGACGTTTGTTAGGATGGGAAAGTTTTTCGATCGCACTGCATTACTATCGAATGGCCGATTTCCGCCAAGCAGAGCTTTGGGCAAGGCGCAGTTTGGAATGTCCGGAATACGCGGATCGAAACGTGCCCTCTTCCCAAGCAGTTCTCGGGCTGATATGGCGGAAACGAGGCGACGAGGCCAAAGCGTTGGAATTTCTTCTGCCGATCGCCACGAAATACCGCGAGCCATTGCAAAGTTCTCCCATCCAACGCTCGATCGACCCACTTTGGTATGACTGGAGCAATCTGAAAACGATCATGGAAGAGGCTGGCTGGAAAGACGGAGAATTTTCCCAAGCTCAATGAGATCGACACGAGCGTGGATCGACGCCACGCCGCATCGGTTCCTCACCAATTTGAATTTTTTTCAAAAAAATCATCGGGCCTGTCGGAATTTCCACCTCGAATCGCAATACTCTATGGGAAGCCGATCCCAAGACTCGGCTTGCTTCTCCCGATTCGACTGCATCAACGCTCACCAACTACAGTATGAAATCCCTATTCCATAATGGCATACGCGCCTCCTACCTCGCGCTAGCATTCATCCCACCCATTTCCGCCATCGCCAAAGAACCGGCTGCGCCAAAGGTGCTCGTCGGTCACATTTGCGCCACCTCTCCCACAGGCATGGCGATGGTCATCAACGACCGCGCCGGTTTTGTGCTCGAGCCGCAATACAGCGATCGACCGCAGGATGATGCGCAGGTTGCTCCGGGCACCACGGCTCCCGACGGATCGTATCTCAAAACGCATTTCACTCACCAAGGAGCTAAGGTGACACTCACTTGGGGCAAATCAGGGTCTCAAGCTTTCCTTGCCACTCTCACCAGCGATAAACCGATCGAACTCGGACTTCGCACCAAACGCACCTGGGCCGATTTCCCAAGCTCTTGGTGGTCGGTGTCTGGCGGACTCGATGGCTACCTCGTCAATGGCCGCGAAGGCTACCTACCGGTCTCGATAAGAACGGATCCAACGCCCACTCGCTACGAAGGCAACTACGCCGGGGAAGTGACCATGTTTGTCCAGCTTACGCCGGAGAAACCCTTGCGCTTGACGGCAGGCATGGGTGCACTGCCGAAATTCGAGACGATCATCGACGATCTGGCCCAAGCGGAGAAAAGCTATCAAAAACATCGCATCTCGTCGACTGGCGACTGGGGCGGCTTTGCGGAAGCCATTGCCGACAACATGAACTACTCTCGCACTTACAGCAGCTTTGATCATCGCTCGGCTCACATCGTCGGTCGGGGTTGGTGGATTTACAAAAACAACAACCACAATCCCGACTTCGGTCCCTATTTCTGCTGGGATCAATTTTTCAACGGCAACTTGGCGGTGCTGGAAGACCCTCAAGGCGCGCGCGAAACCATTCGTGGCGTCTTGGCCTACCAACTGCCCGATGGCTTCATCGCGAATTGCGGTCGCTGGGATTACCCGGATGATGGCGTTCGAAACTTCTGCAGCGTGGATCGATCGCAGCCACCTGTCGGCGCACTCAGTGTTTGGAACATGCACCAGCGCTGGCCCGACCAATCATTCCTCGCCGAAGTCTATCCAAAGCTCGTCCGCTGGCATCATTGGTGGCATAAGAATCGCGATGGCAACCAAAACGGCTTGCTCGAATGGGGGTCGGCCAAGGGCAAGTTCGAAATGGCACGACTTGAAACAGGCTTAGACGACACCCCGCATTACGATGGCAGTCCCATGTCGGGCAGCCAAATGGCCTGCGACTCCGTGGATCTCAATGCGCTGTGGTCGATGGATGCGCTTTATCTATCCAAAATCGCACAGGCACTCGGAAAAACCCAAGACGCCCGCCGATTTGCCGTCGCTCATCAAAACATCAATCGCCTCATCAACGAGCGCTTGTGGAATGAGGAGATGGGCTTGTATTGTAGCCGACTTTGGCAAGATCAGCCGAATGGTCAGCCGGCATTCCTAACCCGCATCACCCCTGCCAATTTCTATCCGTTAGGTTGCGAGGCGCCTGATAAGAATCGCGCCGAGCGCGCCCTGCAATTCCTCTACCGCCCCGAAAAATTCTGGGGAGAATGGTTGCTCCCTACCGTCGCCTACGACGATCCCGAATGGAGCAAGCAACACTACTGGAAAGGCCAGGTTTGGGCACCGACCAACTGGCTGGTGTGGCAGGGCGTCAAGCGCTATGCCGACCCAGCTCACCGCGCGGAGTTTGCGCGTCGCAGCATTCGCTTGTTCATGAACAATTGGAACGAAAGCCGCCAATGCTGTGAAAACTACCGCAGCAACACCGGCAAGTGCGGTGACAACCCTCACTACACCTGGGGCGCGCTACTCAACCTGATCGGTGTGGAAGCACTCTGCGAGATCGATGAAAAATTCCAGCCCGTTCCCTATCAAGACAGCGGCATCAGCGAAAATCTGATCCTTCGCAACATCCCCTTCGGCGGCAAACTCTATCGGATTGAAGCAAAGGACGGGAAAGTCACTGCAGCCCGAGAATGAATGACCCTTCAGAATCGATGCCCGATTCTCCCGCACAAGCCAACAATTTTCAAAATAGAAACAATCGCAGAAACATCAAAGCACATCACACCGTATGCAAGCACGTAATACCCCATCGATCATGAAACCCCAACTGCATCACCCTATCTCATTTCTCGCTGTGATTGCTTTGCATTGCACGGTCGCCGCGCAAGAGCCGCCACGACGCGGCATTCACAATCCGCAAGAACCGTGGGCCTTCCGCGTCGTGCTCGATTCTCGACCTCGGATTCTTGTCGCGGCTTTTGACGATTCTCTCTGGGCCGCATGGGACACGCAACGCTGCCGTTTGTTTCAAGTCTGGAAGCCCGGCGACCAAGGAGTCAAATTCCAAGGTGCCGTTTTTAATGGTGAACACGGACCTCAACCTGTAAGCGATGGCCAGCGCTTGCACCAGGAACCCGCCGAGCCAGCGTGGTTTGTTCAGGATCAAGGCAAAGGAGCGCCAGCAGTCGTGCGTTATCGCGGACATCGGACCGGAACACCGGGCGAACTCCATTTCTCTTATGAAGTGATTCTTGCGGATGGCAAAACCGTGATCTCAATCGAAGAAACACCCGCTTTCGTCGGTGGCACAGCTCCCTCCCTCTCGCGCACGTTTGTCATTCAAGGACTGCCCAAAGGAAAACAAATGGCCTTGCAACTATCAGGCGACGCTACGACTTGGAGTCTGCAAGGTCCTGCTGGCGAATTGGTTGATCGCAACCAACAGCGTTTTTTGATCATTCAGAATAATGGCAAAGCAACACTCACTGGAACTTGGAAAAATCTCTGATCCTTTATGAACCATTCTCTTTCTCATCCTATGCGTTCTCCTTTTCCCTATTCGGTTCTTTCCCTCTTGATCGGAATTGCCTCAGCCCAAACCCATCTATCGCTTCCTGCAGAGGAAGCTCGCATTCACGGACAAGGCAACATGCGGGCCTATGGCTCGGACTTTGCGGCTCATCAAGATGCCATTGTTTTGCAGAGCTGGGAACAGCGTGAGATGTTTCCTTCGTGGACCATCAATGTCGAACAACCCGGTCGCATTCAGGTCGGCTTGGTGCTCAGCAGTGGCGATCAAACCTCTGGTTCGGAGTTTGAAGTCCACGTCGGCGATCAAGTGCTTAAGGGACAAGTGCCCGACACCGGCCACTGGCATGGTCGTGGAGCCTATCGATTTGTCAGTCTGGGCGAAGTCGAACTTCGCAAGGTCGGCAAACAAACCGTGGAGGTCAAAGCCTTGACCATGCCTCACCGCGCTGTGATGAATCTCAAGGAGGTCATCTTGCAATCGACCGAAAATTCAAAGGTGCGCGTGTCCTTGGAATCGAAACCTCATCCTCTGCCGGAGTCACCTGGCTTTGGTGGCAAGCTTAATGGCTTGCATCCATCGCTCCAAGCAACCGACCTGACACCGCCCGACATCAAAACTACTCGTGTCACGGGCATGGATTGGCTTCCGGATGGTCGCATGGCCGTATGCACCTGGGATCGCACGGGCTCGGTGTATCTGGTCAGTCACGCCGCCGATCCGCAAAAAGCGAAATGGCAACGATTCGCCTGGGGGCTCAGTGAACCACTCGGACTCACCGTCGTCGAGGACAGCATTTATGTCGCACAAAAACAAGAACTCACACGCTTGGTCGATCGCGACCAGGATGGCTTTGCCGAAACCCATGAATGCGTGGCGAATTCTTGGGAAGTCACCGACAACTTCCATCAATTCACGTTCGGTCCAGTCTATCAGAAGGGCTCGTTTTATTTAGCTCTAGCAGTTTCAGTCAACGCCGGTGGCGCGACCACCAATCCCCAAGTCAAAGACCGTGGCACGATCGTCCGCATTGATCCGAAAACGGGAGCATACGAAGTCATTTCGGCAGGACACCGCACACCCAATGGTCTGGGATTGGGGCCGAACGACGATCTTTTTGTTTCAGACAATCAAGGAGATTGGTTACCAGGAAACAAAATCATCCATGTGCGCGATGGCATTTTCAATGGTCATCGCTACGAACCAGCCCATCCCTATACGCAGAAAAAAGAATCACCACCCGCCTTGTGGCTTTCGCAAAATGAGTTCAGCAATTCTCCGACACAACCCTGCTTGATCTCTCAAGGCACGTATGCGGGACAATTGTTTTTCGGCGACATCCATTACGGTGGCATTCAGCGAGGAGCCTTGGAAAAGGTCGAAGGCGAATGGCAAGGCTCCGCGCATCGATTTACCGCAGGCTTGCGCGGACCCGTCAATCGACTGCGCGTCGGACCAGATGGTGCCATGTGGCTCGGACAACTCGGGGTCACAGGCAATTGGGGCGAACCCGGAAAGCAAACCGAAGGCTTGCAGCGTCTGGAATGGAAGGATACGCCGGTCTTTGACTTGCTGTCGGCATCGGCACGAAGCAACGGGTTTGTCCTCACTTTTTCTGAACCTCTCGCACCGGGCCATGGCTGGGATGCCAACGCCTACTCCGTCAACCAATGGCGTTTTGTGCCGACCATCAACTACGGCGGACCAAAGGTCGATGAAACGCATCTTGTCATTTCCTCTGCCACGGTCTCTGCAGACCGACGCTCGGTCTTTTTGCAAATCGATGGCCTTAAGGAAGGTCACTGCGTGATGCTGAGAGTCGCACGAGAACTCGCATCGGAGTCTGGTCGACCGCTCTGGTCGGGCGATGCGCTCTACACCCTGAACCGCATTCCACAAAATCGTCCCGGTCAAGTCCGTCAAGCGCCCTCTTCCTTTGTGCGCTTGCAAGCAGGCGCAATCGTCGAAGAACATCCTGGTGCCGCGGTGTATCGCACTTATTGCATGTCGTGCCATAGCATCGATGGCTCGAAGCTGGTCGGACCGAGCTTGAAAAATCTGTTAGGAACACGTCATGGCGTGATCACGAATGGCGAGCGACGCGAAATCACTGTCGACGAAGCCTACGTCATGCAATCGATCACCCATCCCGAAGCCGACATCGCCGAAGGCTATCAGCCGGTCATGCCCAACTTGACCGCTGCGATGCAGCCAGGGCAAATGGACGCCTTGCTGGGATACATCAAGTCGCTCTCTGGACCTGAGACCGTTGCTCCAAACACTCTAAGCGATGAAGAAAAAGCGCAAGGCTGGCAATTGTTGTTCGATGGAAAATCTCTAGCAGCTTGGGAGAGATACGGTGCGCCCAAGCAGCCCGTAGGATGGAGCATCCAACAGGGTGCCATCGCTTGGGCCGGAAATGGTGCTGGCGATCTGGTCACGCGCGAAGAATTTTCCGACTTCGAATTACGCTACGATTGGAAAATTTCCGAAGGCGGAAACAGTGGCGTGATGTTCCGCGTCACTGGACAAGGCAGCGCTCCATGGCACTCTGGTATGGAAATGCAAGTGCTCGATGATGCACGTCACAGTGATGGGCAAATTCCCACGCATCGCGCTGGCGCAGCTTATGATCTTGTCGAACCGCCCGCTGGCATCAGCAAACCTGTCGGTGAGTGGAATCAGGCGCAGATTCTTTGCCAAGGAAGCAAAATCGAAATGCGACTCAATGGCGTCGTCACCGCCTCCATCGATCTCGCCACCCCAGAAGGCCAAGCGTTGATTGCCAAGAGCAAGTTCAAGGACCTGCCCTATTTTGCCAAAGCCGCAAAAGGAAAAATCGTGCTACAAGACCACGGTGATCCGGTGTGGTATCGCAACATCAAAATCCGGAAACGATAGCGACTCATGATTCATCGTCCTATTTCCTAGGCATCGAATCCAAAATTGAAGAGCGAGTTCCGAAAACCCTTATCGGAACTCGCTCTCGTTTTTTGCCACTCCTACAGGCAAATTTTTCTTAGCTGCATCGACGTCGGGAAAGGACAGTCGACGCCTTGGCAAGCCCGTGAAAATGTGCGGGGCTTATTCCGCACGAACTCGCAAAAACAGCTTCGGTTGAGTCAGTAGGCTAGAATCGACAGTCACGGTCACGGACTCGACATCACCATTGACACTCGGCATTCCGTGCACGGCGGAGGAGTCTTCCACCCACTGCGTGAGATCGGTGGAATACCAGACCGAATACGACAAACCCGTTAGCTCCGTGCGACGACGAGTGTAGGAAAATGTTCCCGTGGCGGAATCGAGCGAGCGCTGAATGGCATTGACTGAAGTTGCGCTCAATGGATCGAGGCCGAAAGCGTATTCTTGAAAGTTGGTGAGTCCATCTCCATCGTTATCGTCAGAGGCATTTCCGGTCAGTCCGATGCTTGATTTCCACGTATCGAAATCCGATGCGGAAAGCTGGTAGCTGAGAGTTCCTGTCGATGTCGCAAAAACCCACTTGGCGCCCGGAACATCGAGTTGCCATTGTCCGGGCGACACTTCCGTAAAATTGCCCGCACTGCTGGTCACAGCCGATGGAGTGAGAGTTGGGGCGTTTTCCGTAAAACTGCTCAGATTGATCAAATTCCATGAGTTCCCTGCTGTCGTATTCGCGACACTGAGATCGAGATTGATGGCTCCTTGGAAGACAAGCGAGGAGGTCGTGTTGCCGAGCATTTGATTGCTCTGCCCATTCGCAGTGGGACGGAAGCGCATGCTGGCTGATGCATCGATCACTAACGATCCTTCGTTGACCAAAGTATTGCCATCATAGGTATTCGTTCCCTTGAGCACCATCTGACCTGGTCCATTTTTCGTCAGACCCGATGCCGGAACCCACCAGATCTCAGGCCATTGGTCGGAGAGATTCGCACCGATTTCAAGATCCGTGGTGGCGGCTCCATCATCGACATAAATCGAATGAGCCGCCCCCTGATCAGCCCGCAACGCGAGATTTCCATTGATGACGTTCGTGGCATCGCCATAGGTCGCTACATTCAGTCCGCCATCGCCATTCCATTGCCATGCCCCTAATACGCTGGCACCGTTGTACAAATTCAGTCGTGCATTCGCACCGAAGCCTATGTGCGAAGAGTTGACCGCATGGAGTGTGCCGCCATCGATTTCGATGTTATTGACGGGATTGGACCAACCAAAGCCAGTGCCATCACCACCTGTGATCTCGACACTTGCCCCCGTCGAAATGAAGAGCGATCCTCGAATCAGTGAGTTTCCTGCTGTCGCATTGAAAAGTTCAAGCGTTCCCTCCATCACGTTCGTAATTCCGGTATACGACTTAACTCCCGACAAGCGCAATCGGCCTGCGCCATTTTTTTCCAAGCCACTGCTGCCCGCAAGTCCGGCAGAGACATTGGCCGTCCGACCTGCGCCAACACGAATGCTCGGCGGGATCGACGACTCCAAAGACAGAATGCCTGAGCCGACCAGTGAATAATCGGAAACATCGAAGGCCAGATGACCGATCTTCCGATTGCTATCGAGAGTTACGTTCACTCCCGTGCTCTCTTGAAAGGTCGCAGTTGCATCATAGCCCACGGCAATCTGACCATTTTCCCAATTGGTAGAATCGCTCCATGTTCCATCGGCGAGAGAAATCCAACGACTGGAAGTCCCCTCGATCACAAGTGCTCCCGTGCCGGTGAAAAAAGCGCCATACTGAGGATGATTGGCGTCGTAGATGCCTGCGGGAAGGCGACCGCTGCCATCGATTTCGAGGCTGTCGATTACATCCACTCCCGTGAAATTCAATCGCATTTGAGCACCAGCAGAAATCACCACCGTGGCAGTATCAGGCAGAATCGGGGCAGAAAATACCAGAGCTCCTTCATTCACCAGCGTAGCACCGCTATAGTTGATCTGCCCAGAGAGCAACAAGGACCCTGCGCCATTTTTTGTTAGACTTGTCGATGATCCAACCTGCGAGATGCCGCCACTGATATGCAGGTCAATGTCTGCAGTGCCGTCCTCCGTCGAGATGACCAAATCGCGCGAGCCGAAATCTTTTCGCACGACAAGACTGCTACCAATGGTCGAGGTCACTTCACTCGCCGCGCTATTGATCGTGCTATTGAGCACATGATAGCTACCACCAAGCATCGAGCCGCCCGTGAGCGTGACACGACTTGACGTCAACCAACTGATCACTGAATTGTTCACCGTTCCGCCGTTGACATTCAGAGCAGTGACGTTGGCGCCGTTGATGCGGCCCAACCCTGCATAGTCAAAATGACCGATTGGTCAAAGTTCGCCGAATTCAGCTGCAAAGTTCCTGCCGAAACAATGGTTTCCCCCGTGTAAGTTTTGATGCCAGTGAGCTGCAGAGTTCCCGCGCCAAGTTTCTCAAAACCCGACGTTCCGGTAATGCCTGCCGAAATCACAGTCGAACGCCCAGCACCGACTTGTATGCTCGGTGTGTTGGCAGCAGAAAAAGTCAGAGCACCAGTGCCAGCAAGCACGTAATCGGCGACATCGAAAGCCAAATGACCCATGATGCGACTGCTATCTAAGGTCACAGTCACTCCGTTAGCCCCCTGAAAACTCGCCAACGCATCATGCCCAATCGGCACAACGCCGTTGAGCCAATTGGTCGCTTCACTCCAAACCCCATCGGTTTGGGAAATCCAGGTGCTGCTTGGCACATCGAGTGTTAGAGATCCTGTTCCCGTAAAATACTGACCATAGGTCGGATGACTTGCATCATAGGTGCCAGCAGGCAATGTTCCTACACCAAGAATCTGAATCGAATCGACGACATCCGTTCCGACGAAATTGAGATCGATCTTCGCGTTCTCGCCAAGGATCACCGACGCCTGATCGTTCAGCATCGGAGAAGCAATCGATAGTGTTCCGGCGAGAACGGTGGTGTCACCCATGTAGGTATTGTTTCCCGATAGCACCATGGTGCCATCACCATCTTTGGTGATCGATGACTTCGATGACCACGCGATCACTTCTGTCGAATCAATCAAATTCGCACTCACTTGTAAGTCCACGCTCGCCGCGCCGTCGTTGACAGTAAATGTGTGATTGGCCCCATTGTCGGTTCGCAGCACCCATGCACCATCGATCATATTGGTACTATCACCTGATGAACGAAACGCCAGCAGACCATCGCCATTCCACTGACCATTGCCGGAAATTGTGCCACCATCGTTCAGCTCTACCAACATAGGAACTGATCCACCAAAACCAAAATGATTGCCACCAGGCGCCGCAAATGTGCCACCGTTGATGACCAGTTGCGACGCACGCTGGTTCCAACCGAAACCTGAGCCATCGCCCCCCGTAAACAAAAGAGTGGCACCCGGATTGACTGTAACCAAACCACGCAACCATCCGTTGCCCGCGCTTTGTCCTTGAAGCTCGAGAGTTCCCGCTTGGACGGTTGTGCCTCCAGTAAAACTCTGACGTGCCGTGATTTGCATCAAACCCGCACCATTTTTGGTGAGCGATCCGCTAGGCGAGGTCGATCCAGAGAACACGAGTGTTGCGCCCGCTTCGACATCGATCACGCCTTGTTCCAAGGTAACCTGCTGCGCCGAGATCGTCGAAGTGGTTGCTCCGTTGACGATGATATTTTCCGCCAAGCTCCAACCGCCAAGACTGATGTCGGTATTCGTGCTCGTCAGCTCGCCCCCCGCTAGCGTCAGATTACGCAGGCTTGAATAGCCGTTGCTCGTCAGCCTTCCTCCCGTGTGAATGGTCGTGCCATCAAGAGCCATCAGGTAATTCGAATTCCCCAATTGATCAACCTCCACCGTTCCTCCTTGAAAAATCGATAGAGTACCCGCCCCGGATAGTTCATCGATCAAATTGCCTGTAATGCGCAAGGTATTGGCAGTCGCTGAGAATTGATTCGATGCAAGGAAGGAATAGTTGTTAGCATTCCAAGTAGATGTCCCAGTATCGGCGACGATCACGTTCGGCAGAGGACTAAGAGTCCCCGCCCGAGCCGTCAGAAAAGGACTCATCGGGTTGTTAAAATGAAGCTGCGAGGCCGCACCACCGATGATGGCGAGGCCGTTAAAGCTGCTAGAATTGTTGACGAAATTTTGGAAAGTCGATAGACCAATCGTCCACGACACCGCAGCACCCCAGCCTACTGAACCGCTAGGATTGACAGCATTGACAATCGCCGTCGCACCCGGCACCGCCTGCCCTGCGCCTGCTGTCCACGGACCGTTGGCCGTCGCAATGAAAGATCCACCCACACCGCCGCCCCAGGTGGTGTTGCCATTTTGCAATGTTACGGTGACAGGAGCTACGAGCGATAATCCATTTAAGGACGACAAATCAAATCGAAGGTATTGACCATCTCCCGAAGTTCCGCGCCAGAAAAGCCTGCCACCTTGATTGGCACTAGCAAACGTGCCACTTCCTCCAACATAATCAGCCCACTCGGTGGCGTTGATCACGTAGTCGCTCACATTGGAAACGGCATTTCCATCAAAACGCAGAATCTCCGCATGGACATGAGAGCTCATCGCAATGGCGAGCCCGAAAGGGATAAGAGAACGTCGACGGCGGAAAAGTACGGGCTGTTGCATGGGTGAGGGCATTGGTTCTATTGACAAACGAGGGACGCCTATCAATTTAGATTACCGCTGCGTTCTGCCTACCCGTTAAAATGAACTGTTTTTCGCTGGCTCAATGCTGCAGCGAGCATGCCCGGTGATGCAAAGAATCATGCGTTGATGAACCCAAAAAAAGCGGAAAGCAGGATGAACTGCTTTCCGCTTGTGAAACATGCTGGTCTCAGGATTAGGCGAGATCGAAGCGGTCAAGGTTCATCACCTTGGTCCACGCCGCAACGAAGTCGTTGAGGAATTTCTGCTGCGAATCGGCACAAGCATACACTTCAGCCAAGGCACGGAGCTCGGAGTTCGATCCGAAGATCAAATCGACGCGCGAGCCGGTCCATTTCACAGCGCCCGTCTTGCGGTCGCGGCCTTCGAACAAATCGTCGTGGGGCGAAACAGACTGCCAGGTGGTGTCCATGGTCAGCAAGTTGACGAAGAAATCGTTGGTCAATGTCTCGGGACGCGTCGTGAATACCCCGACCGACGAACGATCGAAATTCGCATTGAGCACGCGCAAACCACCGACCAGCACCGTCATTTCGGGCGGGGTAAGGGTGAGCAATTGTGCTTTGTCCACCAACATTTCCTCTGCTGTGGTGGTGTAGCGAGCTTTCATGTAATTGCGGAAGCCATCGGCCTGCGGTTCCATGACGGAGAACGAAGCGACATCGGTTTGCTCCTGCGAGGCATCGGTGCGACCCGGTGTGAAAGGAACTTGAATGCTGTGGCCTGCGAGTTGAGCCGCATGCTCAATCGCCGCACCGCCCGCAAGGACAATGAGGTCGGCGAGCGAAACTTTCTTGCCGCCACTCGCGTTCGCGTTGAATTCCTTTTGAATCGCCTCAAGAGCATCGAGCGTCTTGCCCAGCAGAGCAGGGTTGTTGACTTGCCAGAATTTTTGCGGAGCCAAACGGACGCGAGCACCATTGGCACCACCGCGCTTGTCAGACCCACGGAACGACGAAGCCGAAGCCCAAGCGCAAGCAACCAAATCGGCGACCGATTGACCGGATGCAAGAATTTTGGCTTTCAGAGCCGCGACATCCGCATCGTCGATCAAAGGATGATCAACCGCTGGAATGGGGTCTTGCCAGATCAGATCTTCCGCAGGCACTTCCGAACCAAGGTAAAGGCACTTCGGTCCCATGTCGCGGTGCGTGAGCTTGAACCAAGCGCGTGCAAAGGCATCGGCGAACTGATCGGGATTTTCGTAGAAACGACGAGCAATAGGCTCATAAATCGGATCCATGCGCAGCGCCAAGTCACTGGTAAACATCATCGGCGCGTGGCGTTTGTTCGGATCATGGGCATCGGGCACGGTTCCCGCACCTGCGCCGCCTTTGGGCTTCCATTGCTTCGCTCCCGCCGGGCTGGTAGTGAGCTCCCACTCGTAACCGAAAAGGTTTTCGAAATAATTGTTGCTCCACTGTGTCGGCGTGGTGGTCCATGCCCCTTCGAGACCGCTGGTGATGGTGTCGCCAGCATTGCCAGTGCCAAAGCTGTTTTTCCAGCCAAGGCTTTGCTCTTCGATCGGAGCGGCGGCAGGCTCAGGTCCGACGTATTTGCTCGGATCAGCCGCACCGTGGGCTTTGCCGAAAGTGTGACCACCGGCGATCAGAGCGACCGTTTCTTCGTCATTCATCGCCATGCGACCAAAGGTTTCGCGAATGTCGCGCGCCGAAGCAATCGGATCAGGATTGCCGTTCGGGCCTTCGGGATTGACGTAGATCAAGCCCATCTGCACGGCAGCAAGCGGGTTCTCCAACTCGCGATCACCGGAGTAGCGCTTGTCGCCAAGCCACTCGCCTTCCACGCCCCAGTAGATGTCTTCTTCGGGCTCCCAAACATCTTTCCGACCACCACCGAAGCCGAAGGTTTGAAAGCCCATCGACTCGAGAGCGCAGTTGCCCGCGAGAATCATCAGATCGGCCCAGGAAAGCTTGCGGCCGTATTTTTGCTTGATCGGCCACAATAGCATGCGCGCTTTGTCGAGGCTGGCGTTGTCGGGCCAACTATTCAGTGGCGCAAATCGCTGCGTGCCAGTGCCCGCACCACCACGACCGTCAGCGGTCCGATACGTGCCTGCGCTGTGCCATGCCATGCGGATGAAAAAAGGACCGTAGTGACCGTAGTCGGCAGGCCACCACGACTGCGAATCCTTCATCAGCGTGAAAATGTCTTGTTTGACCGCAGCCAGATCGAGCGAGAGGAATTCTTTTTTGTAATCGAAGTCGGGCTCCATCGGGTCCGAAAGATTCGAGTGCTGACGCAAAATGTTGAGGCGCAGCATGTTTGGCCACCAATCATGGTTGCGCGTGCCGCGTCCGGCGACATTGCGCGAGGATGCGCCAGTAAAGGGACATTGACCGGGGGACGATGCTTGTGAAGGTGATTGTGATTCCATGGAATGTGATGGGGTGTGAAAAAACGCCATATGAAGCGAATGCAAAAAACCTGCTGCATTCGTCAGCACATAGCGCGCGGCAAGCTAGCATGAACTGGGAAGAGTGCAAAAAAATTTTACGGGATGCCCGCCCGCACGATGTTTGCCATTTGCGCATTGCCAAGAATGTCGTTGTGACCTAGGTTGATTCCATCTTCACCCCATGTTTGATTCGCATCAACCAGCAAACCAACGCCGCGAACAAGTCCTTGGCACGGCAGCCCTGCTCTTGTTGCTGATCGGTGGCTTTGTCATTCTTCGCCCTTTTATGACCGCTATCATGTGGTCGGTCATCCTAGGCTTCTCGCTCTGGCCCGCCCAGCGACTGCTCACGCGCTGGATGCGCGGTCGCAAAACACTGGCGGCGATTGTTGTCGCCATTATGGTTGCGCTGTTGCTCGTCGGTCCCATGGTGTTGCTCGGCTTTGGTATTGCCGACGATGCTTCTTCGCTGGGCAAAGCAACGAAAAAATGGGTCGAATCGGTCTCGGAAACACCGCCTTCTTGGACTAGCAAGGTTCCTCTCGTGGGAGATGAAGTGACCGATACCTGGACGCAAATCATGTTGGCGCGACGTGGCTGGCTGGAGCGCATCGACAAGGGAATGAACGAAGCCCCTCCCCGGGCGCGCATTGTCGGTCCCGAAGGAGAAGTGATCGACGATGCAAGCGTTTTGCGTCGAATTCCACCCAATGCCGCGATTGCCGATGACTTGGCGGCTGTCGACGTCATTGAGGAAGGGAAAGTGTTCGAGTGGCTGGGAAAATTTTTTGCCTGGGCGCGCTCCTGGCTGGTGGAAGCCACCGTTGCCGTATCGATGGGAGTGTTTCAGATTGCTCTGAGCATTTTGCTGACCTTTTTCATCCTGCGCGACGGACAAGAACTGGGCGCACGCCTGACCGTAGCGGCCTCTCGCATTGCAGGGGCAAGAGGGCAACATTTGATCGGAGTTGCAGGCAATACCGTCCGCGGCGTGGTCTACGGCATCATCGGCACGGCTGTCGCGCAAGGCATCCTCGCCGGAGTTGGCTTTGGGCTGGCCGGAGTGCCTGCCGCAGCTCTGCTCGGTGTGCTCACTTTTTTCTTCTCCGCTGTGCCGGTAGGACCTCCTCTGATCTGGGTGCCCGCAACAGCATGGCTATTCAGCCAAGGCCACAATGGCTGGGCGATTTTCATGCTGGTCTGGGGCATTTTTGTGGTCAGCGGCGTGGATAATATCATCAAGCCCTATCTCATCAGCCACGGTTCTAAAATCCCGTTCATCATCGTTTTCCTCGGCGTCATCGGCGGCGCACTGGCTTTTGGACTGGTTGGCGTTTTCCTTGGACCCACCTTGCTTGCTGTCACGTATCGAGTGATTGAAGAATGGTCGTCCGCCCGTGCTTCACAAGAACCACTGGCGTCAGATGAAGCGAACGATGCCTCTTCCCTCGCAGATTGATTGACCCTGTTTCGCAAACGCTCCGCAAAACGGGCTTTTTCTCCCTTTTCCTCCGCGGCACCACCAATAGCTCGATCACCCTAGCTCTTGCACCGCGCGGGAATCGTGCTCAGGCAAAAAGGACTTCCGGCACAATTCCGCATATTTTCCGCCCAAGGACAAAAGCTCGTCGTGCGTTCCTTGTTCGACCACGCGACCCGCATCGAGCACATAAATGCGGTCGGCATTTTGAATGGTCGACAGTCGATGCGCGATGACAAAGGAAGTTCGATTTTCCATCAAGTGATCCAACGCTTGTTGAATCAATCGCTCGGTCTCGGAATCGACCGAGGCAGTTGCTTCATCGAGCAATAGAATCGGCGCGTTTTTCAAAAGAGCACGAGCAATGGAAAGTCGCTGCTTTTCGCCCCCCGATAGCTTGACCCCGCGCTCTCCCACATTGGTATCGAGCCCTGCGGGTAAGTCGCGCACGAAACTCGCTGCATGAGCTGCTTCCAATGCTTGCCACATCGTCGCATCATCCGCTTCGCGATGCGCGAGTTGCAAGTTTGCCCGCACCGTGCCATTGAACAAAAAGGCTTCCTGCGTGACGTAGGCCATGCGATCCCGCAAAGACGCTTTGGAAAGCTGAGACAAATCCATCCCATCGAGCGTGATCCGACCGCCCGAACTTTCGTAAAATCGCGCCAATAAGGACAATACCGTCGTCTTGCCCGCACCGGTTGGCCCCACCAATGCCACCATTTGCCCCGGTTGGGCTTCGATCGACACTTCTGTCAAGGTCGCTTGCTCTTGATAGGAAAAACTCACCTTGTCGAAGCGCACGTGACCGCGAACCAAGCTCGGCAAAAGCTCTCCAGACTTGGCGTGAATTTCGTCATCGGTATCCATGATTTCAAACACACGATCCGCCGCAGCCCGACCCGATAAAACCATCTGATTGAGCGAGTTGAGTCGATCAATCGGCTCGTAAAAAAGCGACAAAAAGAGCAAAAAGCTAATGAATTCGCCGTGACTCAGCTCACCACGCATGACCGCCATGCCACCAAACGCCAGCACCAACACCGAGCCACACATCCGCAGCAATGACATGCTCGGAGAATAAATCGCCCACCATTTCATCATGCGCAAATTGGCCACTCTCAGCAAATGAGAAAAGTGATTGAAACGATCCAACTCCTCTTTTTCCGCGGCGTATGCCTTGATTTGCCGAATGCCTGAAATGTTGTCGTGCAATAACGCGTTCAAATCAGATGCCGCTTCGCGCTGATTGCGATAACGGTCGCGCCCCTTGGTCGAATAGATCCAAGCACCCACCGCCAACAAGGGCACGGGGATGGTCGCCCACAACGCTACCATGGGATTGAGCCAAAAGAGAAAAGCCCCCACTCCCAGCACTTGCAGCAGGGAGACTAATCCTTGTTCGATGCCATCGATCAGCACGCGCTCCATATTGGTCACATCCTCGACAACCCGCGTCATCACATCGCCCGTCCGACGGGTATCGAACCAACGCAACGGCAAACGCTGGATTTTTTCGTACAAATCGGATCGGATGTCAAAAATCACTTTTTGCTCAAAGGTATTGTTCACCATGATGCGCAGGCTATTCAGTCCCGTATTCAAAACATAGCCCATCAACGATACGCCCACCCAGAAGGCAAACTCACTGTGCTTTTCCGGAAAGGGAATGATGTGATCGATGACATGTCGGGTCGCATTCGGAAAGACAAACACCGCCAGTGTCATCCCCACGGCACAAAACAACTGCCCCGCCGCGTGGAGGGGGTAATGTCTCAGGTAGGAAAATACTCGCAAAATCGACTTCATGGGCGGGATACATCGCCTCTTCCATCCGCTTTGTAAAGAGATGCCGCAATTTTCTCACTTTCCTATTGCGCTCATCCGCGTTTTTGACATAGCTTCGCCTTAGTCAATCACCCACGTTTACTCAAAGACACACGTAAAAACTCCCATGCAGACTACCTTTGGCATCCTTACAGCTCTCGCACTCGCTGTGTCCGCTTTCCTCGGATACAACAACATGGAGAAATATCGCGAGCAAATCGAAGCTCGCCAAGCAGAAGAATCGAAGCGCGATAATGTCCTGCGCCCACGCTTGAAGAAAACTCTCGCGGAGCGCGATGAGACCAAAACTCAAAAGGAAGAACAGCAAAAAGCTGCGGAAGAAAAAGCCACAGAAGTGGTCGCACAGCTGAAAAAACTGGACGACCTCAAGCAGGAAATTGCCGTCAAGGAAGACCAAGTACGCGAACAAAAAGCCAGTATCGATGCCCTCGCTGACCAGCTGAAGGAACTTGGCGATGTCAAGGAACTGGCCACAAAACTCCGCCGCATGAATGACGAACTGGCTGAACTTCAGTCGGACATCGATCAAACCACGACCAAACTCAACAATCTCATTGCTGAGAAAAATCGCACCGCTGCCGTCATCGCCGCTTACGAAGAAGAAAATGCATGGCGCAACGCGAACCTCTCCAATCCGAAACTCGCCACTCGCATCGCTTCGATCTACGATACCTACGGTTTCGTCACGCTCCCTGTCGGCAACAACGCCGGTGTCGTCGGCGGTTCGTCGCTGGATGTCGTGCGCGACGATGAAGTGATCGCCAAACTGCTCGTCAAAACGGTCGAAGCCAGCACCGCCGCCGCGGAAATCATTCCGGGCAGCCTGAGAGCCGATACCGTGCTCATGGTGGGTGATCAAATCCGTGCATCCGCTCCCAAAGCTCCCGTTCCAACACCCGCTGCACCCACACCAACTCCCCCTGTGGAAGAAGGTGCTGCCGCGGAACCTGCCGCAGCAGAACCTGCCGCCGAACCCGCTGCCGAGGAAGCCGCTCCTGCCGAGGAATTCGATCCCTTCCAATAATCTTTTTTTTCAACAAAAACTCCCGATTTCTCTCACATGAAAACACTTCTTCACGTCATTGTCATCGTTGTCGGCGCCGCAGGGATCTACTTCTCGTGGCAAAGCAACGTCAAACACAACGAACAAAAGACCATTTTTGAAGGCGCACAGCAGGACAACCTGAAATTGGATGCCGACATCCGTAAGGCGGAAAAAGAACTCTCGGAAGAACGCGCTGGTCTCGCCACGGCGAAGGCTGACTTCGATGAGCAAGTTGCCAAGCTGGAAGCGGCTGTCTCGACGGAAAAAACCATGCAGCGCCAGCTTGCCGAAAGCGAAGCCACGCTGGAAGAACAAGCACAACAGATCGCCGAGCAAAAGCGCTTGATCGATGAAGCCACCGCGATTCTTGGACCCGGCGTAACGCTCGACAACATTGCTGATAAAATCACCGAAATCGAGGATAAGAAGAAGGATCAAACGAAGAAGCTTGATGAACTGACCACTCTCGCCGATGGCGCAACGAACGACGTCAACAAAAACAACCAAAACATCGCTCAGTTGTCGGCTCGCAAGGCGAAACGCGACGAAAACATTGCTCGCAATGCCAAAGAAGCTGTCATCACAGCTGTTGAGTCGGAGTGGGGCTTTGTGGTCATCGGTGCCGGCAGCAACACGGGCTTTACCCCGCAAACCAAATTGCTGGTCAAGCGCGATGGCGTTTTGATTGGCCGCATCAATCCCACGTCGATCGAACCAACGCAAACGATTGCTGAAATCGACCGCTCGAGCATGCCCGCTGGGGCCTCTCTGCAAATTGGTGACCGCGTCATTCTTGCCGTTCCTGCTGCTCAGTAATTTCCCGAAAAACCGCCCGATCCCCCCTCTGTTGTCGGGCTTTCTTTTTTACGATGATGAAACACTTCTCTCTCCTCGCAATCTTGGTTGCCACCTCGCTGCTCAACTCTTGCGCCAACAAGGAGCCTGAGCGCAAGGCTGTGCCTCCTACTTCCTCGGCCAGCAACATGCCATGGAATCGCCCCATGCCTGGTGAAGGCGGCGGACAGTTCGGCGGTATGCTGCAACGACGCTAATTGATCCCAAAGGGTGTCTTTTCTCTCAAGCAAGCAGTCTTCTGCTTGCTTTTTTTTGCGCCGTCGAACCAAAGTCATTCGACGTTTTGCACTTGCTCGCGGATTTTCTCCAACTCAGCTTTGGCCGCGACAACAGTCTGCCCTATCGCGGCATCCATGGCTTTGGAACCCACCGTGTTCCACTCCCGATGGATCTCCTGACACAAGAAATCCAAGCTCCTGCCCGGCGCGGCTTCGTTCGACAAATCCATCAGAAATTTGCTCAAATGACAACGCAAGCGAGTCACTTCTTCGCTGATGTCACAACGGTCGGCATACAATGCAATTTCTTTCAATACCCGCTCATCGTCGACCGATACCGGACAATCCAACTCGTGCAAACGCTTGCGCAGCAGTGTCCCATGACGCGCCACTCGACCTGCTGCCATTTGCTCGACTTTCTCTAACATTTGCTGCAGACCTTGCACCCGCTGTTCGAGATCGATTGCAAGCGCTCGACCCTCCGCAGACCGCGACTGCAGAAATTGCCGCAACGCTTCTGCCATCGCCGCTTCCACCGCAGGCCAGCCTGATTCGAGGTCGACGAGTCCCTCCTCCCAACGAATGATTCCCGGCACGGACAAAAAATCGCGCGCTTCGAGCCGCAATTCCCGTCCTAACGCCTCTGACAAACCACGCATCGCTTGATCGAGCGCCCGCGCCATGGACTCATCCACTTCGACCTGTCGTTCGCTTTGCCCACTCCGCGCGATGTGCAGATTCACCTGGACACGACCACGACTCACCTGTTCGACCACTAGTGCGCGCACGCGACTCTCCAAGCCCGACCATTCGCGTGGAGCCGAAAACACCAGCTCCAACTGCTTGCGATTCACGGAAGAAATTTCGACCGTCGCGTGCCACGGTTCCCCATGATGCACACCGCGACCAAATCCTGTCATCGATTGAATTTTCATGGCGAACCTTATCTCGTCCACGCATCAAGCTCAATCCCGAATTGCCCTGAGCGCCGCAGCGCCGAGCCATGGCTCTTCATGATAACAAACCATACTCCTGCAAGGCACGATAGCACCAAAGCAAGACCGCCACGGCTGCCACCACCAACAGCACCGTCAAAATCTTCGCACGCTTGAGCTCGCGCACCACATTCCGCACCTGACCCTCATTGCACCGATCAGTAAACTCTGCTTGCTCGATGCGAATGTCGTAGTCTTCTGGTGGGGGCAATGTGGTCATTTTCTCCTCCTCCATCTTTTTGATGCGCTTGATTTCCTCGTAAACGTGAGCCTTGCGCAGAGCGACCTCCTCCAAATTCTTGTAGGATTTTTCATTGCCAGTAGCCATAACTCAGCGCAATAGGTAAAAAATCAAGCCCACCACCGCAAGCGTCATGATGGGCAAATTGAAGGCAAAGCCGTTTTTGAGCTGAGTAAAAAACTCGCTGTTCTCACTGGTGGAAGCGGAACTTCGACGACGCTTGCCGGTCTGAAAAATCTGACCAGAGCGCATGTTCGCAAAATGGGCCGCCGCCTCCTCATACTCGTCGGAGGCATCGTCAATGGTCGCAATCGCTCGCTCCAAATGAATCTTCACATTCTCCTGTGTCCAAGCCTCGGGATCATAACCGCCGATCTTATTCAAGCGCGACTCAAAGACGTGCCGGCACTGCTCCAATTCGTGCAACTCCGTGCGCATGGCCAAAAGCTCCCGATCAATCAAAGTCACGGCATTGCCCAACTTCTCCATGATCTCAGCCTGACTCGAAAAGAATACTTTTTTCTTCGCATTCAATTCTTCCAGCTCCGCCGCCAAGCGCTCCAACTCTTCCTGCTCGGCCTGCAGTTGCTTCAATCGACGCTGGGAATCGTGGATCTGACGCTCGTAGTCGCCCGCCAAGGCCGACTCGCCTACCGAGCTGTCGGATGACATTTCAAGCTGTCGCGCGACTTTCAAAGGATGACGATAGAGTGTTGGTTCGGGCATAATGCAATTCTTTCTGAACATGAATACTCAAAAAACGATGCTTATTCCAGAAAAAAGTTGATTGATCTTGATTTTCATGAAAAACGACTTTTCGAACTTTCCTGACTTTCACCCTCCCAGCACTGAGTTTTCGTAAGGCTCGCCATTTCTGAACACGATGCAATTGTTGACTGAGCAGACATCCCCCTTGTCTTCACCAGCAATCTCCGCTATTTCTTCATTGTGCTGCCTCAACAAAGACAACTAAAGATCCTTCAACAACTTCAAGCATCGGGAAACATCCGCACGATGGACATTGCCGCTTTGCTGGACGTGACGGACGAGACCGTGCGCAAAGATTTTGAGGCATTGGAAAAACGCGGTGATCTGATTCGCGTCCACGGCGGTGCCACCCGTCCCCTCAAAATCCGCGAGGAGATTTCGCTCACGCAACGACAACTGACCAATCGCGAGGAAAAAACCGCCATCGCTCGTGAAGCCGCTCGACGCATCCAACCGAATGAAACGATTTTCCTTGATGCCTCTTCGACCGTTCTCACTCTCACCGAATACTTGCCCGATTACCCGCTCACCATTCTCACCAATGCGCTCAATGTCTTCACCGCGCTCGAAGGACGCAGCAATTTGGATTTGATCTGCACCGGCGGACTCTATGACTCGCGCTCGCGATCATACATTGGACTCATCGCCGAACAAGCACTGCATCGCTTCAACATCCATCGGATGTTTTTTTCGGGCAGCGGCTTGCACGTTGGACGCGGCATCTCGGAAACCAACAATCGCCAAGCGGTGTTCAAAGAACGGGTCGTCGCCTGCGCCGAGGATGTGGTGTTCCTCGCCGACCACACGAAACTCGGTCAAAAGGCCGCTTTTTTCTTCGCTCAAGTGAGCGATCTCACCTGCCTGATCACCGACAAGAAAGCTGATCAAACCATCCTATCCGACATCGCCGGAACGGGCCTGGAAATCATTGAGGCCTAGGATGACTCCTTAGCCTTTGATCTCTAACAACATCTGCGCATTGGACGGGAACTTTTTCAAGAAATACGTCAAACGCTCCATCGCTTCCAAAGGCTTGTGGCCGGAAAGACCGCGACGAATCAAATGGATCTTGTGCAGCATGTGCTCGGGCAATAGCAATTCCTCGCGACGTGTGCCGGACTTGAAGATGTCCACCGCAGGATAAATGTAGTTTTCTGCAATCTTGCGGTCCAACACAATCTCCATGTTGCCCGTGCCTTTGAACTCTTGGAAAATCGCCTCGTCGGCACGCGAATTGGTCTGAATCAAGGCCGTCGCCAAAATGGTCAAAGAACCCGCACCACGCGTGTTGCGCGCAGCAGCGAACAGTCGACGCGGAACTTCCAATGCTCCCACCGTAACCCCGCCCGTCCCGATGCCACGACCATGCGATGAACCGGTATTGTTGTATGCACGAGCCAAACGCGTGATGGAATCCATCAACAAAAACACATGCTTGCCCGCTTCGACCAAGCGTTTCGCCCGCTCGATCGTTAACTCGGCAACGCGACAGTGATTGCGCGGATGTTCGTCATTCGAACTCGCGAAAATTTCTACGCCGGGCAAAGCTCGTCGAAATTCGGTCACTTCCTCAGGCCGCTCATCGACCAATAAGACCATCAAGTGCAGTCCATCGTCTTCACGCTGCATCACAGATTCCGCAATGTGCAACATCAAGGTCGTTTTGCCCGAGCGCGGCGGCGAGACGATCAAGCCACGCTGGCCACGACCAACCGGAGCAATGATGTCGAGCACGCGAGTCGTAAAACGATTCTGTTGATTTTCAAAAGGAATTCTCTTGCTCGGATTCACCGCCGTGAGCTCTTCAAAATGCGGCAAACGGCGCGCCTCTTCTGGGACCATGCCATTGACACTCAGAACTTCGACAACCTGAGGACCACGCGGCCCCATTTGAGTGAGAGCTTTGACAACAGCACCCGCTCGCAAACCCCACTTGCCGACCAGGGAAGCGCCGACAAAGGCATCGTCTTTTGCCAATTCAAAGTTCTTTTTCAAACTGCGCAAGAAGCCACTGCCCTTGGGCGTCATTTCTAACAAACCTTCCACTTCGATCTTGGGACCATCCAGCACCACTTGACTGCGGTCGTAATCCAAGTCGACACGTGGAACCGCTCCACCATTTCCGGGATGCTTGCCTTTCTGTTTTTGATGGCGATCAAATCCGTTTTTCTTGTTCTTACCAAACTTGTTTTTCTTGTGATCGTTCGGACCTTGATTGCGGTTTTGTTGCGGACCATAACCAGGTGCAATCGGCTTAGCATGCGCAGGCGGGGTCGGTCTTTGCTGCGGAAATGGTGTCGGGCTCGGAACCGCCGTTTGCGGAGCAGCGATCACCGGAGCTTTCTCCGCAACGACCACTTCGGGCTTTGCTGGTTCCGGAGCGACGGGTAACTGAGGCGCGGCAGATGCAGAGCTCTCTGCTTTTTTGCTAGCACGTTTTTTGGCAACCACCCCTTCTGCTGCATCCGTAACCACAGCAGTCGACACTTTCTTCGCCGCTTTTTTGGCTGCTTTTTTGGCGGGAATCACCGTTGCTTCCGCAGCGCTCGCGACTTTTTTCGCTGCTTTCTTAGCCACTTTTTTCGCAACAGGAGCGTCCGCTTCGAGCACAAAGATGGGCTCTGTCACTATCGCAGCTTTTTTTGCTGCAGCTTTTTTCGCGGCCACTTTTTTGGTAGCTTTTTTCTTTGCCGGTGCCTCATCGGCAGCCGAGCTCATGTTGTCGTTCATGTGATTCAATCGTACTAAGGATTAGTCTTCGATCTGCGCGAGAACCGCGTCAGATAATTCAAAATTCGTAAACACGCGATGCGTGTCGTCATAGGAGTCAAACAATTCGTATAGTTTCAGAGCTTGCTTGGCGATGGTTGCCTCTTCCAGTAACACAGGGGATTGCGGCACAAAGACGAGCGACTCGGATTGCAGAACAACCCCCTGGGCTCGGAGAGCATCGGCAACCGCTGCCAAACTTTGAGGAGAGGTGAGGATGCAATGCTCAGCTTCGTCCGAAATGACATCGTCCGCGCCTGCCATGACTGCTAGTTCCAAGATGTCATCCGCGGAAAAAGCGTCGACCGCCACAATCAACTGACCCTTGCGATCGAACTGATAGGCCACAGCACCCGGTGTCGCTACCGCACCCGCATTTTTGGAGAAAATGGTCCTCACATCCTGTGCCGAACGATTCAAGTTATCGGTCGCCACTTCGATCAAAAACGCCGTCCCCGCAGGGCCATAGCCTTCGTAAATCACCTCTTGGATCGCCGCGCCACCCAACTCCCCGGTGCCTTTTTTGATGGCGCGCTCGATGTTTTCACGCGGCATCGATACCGATTTCGCATGATCAATGGCAGTGCGCAGCCGCGCATTGGCCGACGGATCGCCCCCACCTGCACGCGCAGCGAGAGCGATCTCGTGAGCACATTTGGAAAACACTCGACCTTTGACGGCATCGACGCGTGCTTTGATGTGCTTGACCTTAGACCATTTGTTATGACCGGCCATGGATAAATGATATGGGCGTTGAATGAAAAACGACACGGGAAACGAAGAACCGTCCCTGCACGACCGCATGCGTCAGCCCGTTGTTCGAAGAAGTGCAGAGGAAGTCTGCGAAAAATAGGGAACAATCAAGCCATGGCACTCACTCTGAGTAAGCCAATTTGCGTGCGGACGGACGAAACATGCACGAATCACCGACACTCGGCAAGCATTTTTT
>RDYF01000124.1 GCA_004293285.1 Verrucomicrobiota bacterium
CGCGCAGAAACTTCGGCCAATCTGCTACTGGCTGTCGCGAGGTGAATTTTCCGTTTCGCTCCTGATTCGCTAGCTCCCACAAGCTCACTGCCGAAATGATCAAGCAGACACCTCCTGCTGTGGCATCTTGCCAGCCCGATACCGCGCCAGCACATCTGCAGCTGTCATGATCTTTCGGTCTCCCGCCGGTCGAACTTCCAGCACTGCGCGCCCGTGATTTCCGCGCGTTCACACGCGCGGTCTCATGGAAGCGCGTTTTTCTTCCGCACAATGATGTTTCAGGACAACATCCAAAATTCAGCATTCAAAATTCTTCCACACTCCTAGCACTTCGTCGCGCTGCCAGCCTTGAGGGGAAAGCTTCATCGTTCCCACTCGTAGCATTCCATTTTGGTATTCGCACCAATAGGCGGCACCAGGTGGCATGAAAGAACCACTGTTGATGACGAGCGGGGTCTTTTCTTCCCAAATGCCGCATCGATGGAAATGCCCACAAATGACCACTTCGGCCTGCGGAAAGTAGCGTAGGGAAAATTTTCGCGTCTCTTCTACCATCGTGGCCCAGGAGATCAGCATGCGCCACGCCCGACCCGGTGGATGGATCGCGTCCCAAATCCTTGCGAAAATGTTTTTGCTCCGCGGATGGTAGCGAGGAATGAGAATGCGCGAAATTTTTTTCGCCATCGCAAAACGATCACGGACCGTCTCTTGCGGGTGCGCTTGGATCACCTCGCGCAGCTCGGCTTCTTTGCGCATCGCCGTCCGACTCCACGGCGCTACTTCAGGAAAAACGGCATCGCCGTGCATCACCAAAATCCGACCATCGGCGAGCTCGGCGTAGTCTTGACTGCCTTGGCCAGGGTCGTGATTGCCCGGAAGCACGACCAGCTCGATCCCTCGATCGCGACAAATGTTCTGCCATTCCTGCCACATCACACGACCTTCCGCTTGAAAATCCAAGGCCAGCTCTTGCCAGGTGTCGCCATTGAGAATCAAAGTGCGCGCGTCTTGCAGCAAGGGCACGAGCTCAGCCACATCGCGGATTACCGAACCGGCATGCCCTAAATGAAGGTCGGAGAGGATCAAGACGGGCTCTTTCATGATCAAAGACGTTGACGAACCGCTTCGTAGAGGCAAATCCCGGTCGCGACAGAGACGTTCAGGCACTCCACTTTTCCTGCCATTGGCAATTGGCAGAGGAAATCACAATTTTCTTCGGTCAATCGACGCATGCCTTTGCCTTCCGCGCCCATGACGATCGCGATCGGTCCTTTCAAATCCATCTCGTAGATCGATTTTTTGCCCTGATCGGAGGTGCCGACAATCCAAACGCCGACTTCTTTGAGTCGCTCCATGAAACGCGCCAAGTTGGTGACCTGAAAAAAAGGCACCCAGTCCGCAGCCCCGGTGGAAACGCGACGCACCGTCTCGGTGATCGACGCGGCTTTGTCTTTGGGCGCAACCACTGCGGTCACTCCCGCGCCATCGGCCGTTCGTAAAATGGCACCGAGATTGTGCACGTCTTGGATGCAATCGAGAATCAACACGAGCGGGTTCGCGCTTTCTTTGAGCAAGTCCCAGATGTCATCTTCATGGCGCGCAGGCACGGCCTCCGCTTCGGGCCCAAGAGTGCGCACGTGACGATTTTCCCGAGCCCCCTCTTGGCGGTCGCGCGATGGTTTGCGAAACGGTTTCACGCGGTCATCATGGGAAAAATTTCCCGTTTTGGCAATCATCCATCAGGGCAAATGGATTTAATTTGCTCTTTGTTACGGGTAATGTTGCATCAGCGCCCGCATTTCGCGCACGGCTTGCTCCAATCCACAACGCATGGCACGCGAGACGATGCTGTGGCCGATGTTGTATTCGGTCAAAAACGGCACCACTTCGAGCAAGCGCACGTTCTGGTAATTGATCCCGTGACCTGCATTGACTTGCAGACCCAGCTCGTGACCCAGTTTCGCCGCCACGGCCAGCCGCTCGATCTCGGCGGCAACGGTCGCTTCGGTCGCATTGCCAAAACAACCGGTGTGGAGCTCGATCATTTCCGCACCGAGCTCCGCAGAACAACGAACTTGCTCGATCTCGGGGTCGATGAACAAACTCACGCGAATGCCCGCTTTTTGCATGACGCGAATGCAGTCGCCGACTTCTCGACGCCGACCCACCACATCGAGCCCGCCTTCGGTGGTCACTTCTTCACGGGTTTCGGGCACCAGACAGACAAATTCCGGCTGCAATTCCAGAGCCAGCGCGATCATTTCGGACGTGATGCCCATTTCAAGATTCAACGGCACGTCGATGGCTTTTTTGATGGCAAAGGCATCGCGCTCCTGCATGTGACGTCGGTCGCCGCGCACGTGAATGGTAATCGAGTCGGCACCGCCCGCGATGGCATCGAGCGAAGCCTGCACCGGGCAGGGCTCTGCTTGAGGCGAATCGGGCAACAACGCATAGCGTGCTTGTCGCAACGTGGCGACGTGATCGACATTAACACCGAGCAATAAAGGCATGCGCTACTGAACAACGAGATGAGCGACTTGGCAATGGTGGATCATCACAAATCCAGTTCTTGCAGGCGACGCACGTATTCTTGAATCTCCTCCTCGCTCGGCTGACCGCCGATCAAATCCAGCATTTCCTGCCATTCGAGCCCGAAACGATGATTCCGCAAATCGCTCTGCTCGGTGTGAGTCATCAACCACGAAATCACCAGCAAATCGCTCAGCCATAGATGCGCGGTTGCATACATGATCTGCAAGGCCTCCGCCGGGCTGCCCGGCTCTGCCTCTTCCGGACAAGGAGCCTCCAGTGCCCGCGGATGAAGAATCAAATGCGGCACAAAAGGATTGCGCAAAATCGCCCGCTGCAACATCGCATCGGCTTTTTCATCGTGCCACGCCGCCGCAAAATCGAGATCACCCGTGCGCTGGTACTCTTGCTCGGCTTGATCCGCCGCTTCGAGAAAGCGCAACAAAGCGCGTTGATAATCGAGCGCCACACGTTGGTCATCGTGCAAGCGCTCCAACCATTCCCGCGCATCAACCAAACGACCATCGATCAACGCAATCGCAAACAATTTTTCGATGGCTCCTAACGAATCCAAGGGATCGGCTTCGAAAATTTGTCGGTAAGACTTCTCCGCTTCCTCCATCTGCCCCAGCATTTCTTGCATCGCCGCACGACCAAACAAACTGCAAAGATAAGGCTGTGCCTTGCTCTCGGTCCAAGTGCTTGGATCATTCCGCGCGGCTTCCAGGGCCACCCGCAAGTGGCCTTCGGCGTAATCGATCGCCTGCTGATAAAGTTCTAACGCTTTTTCTGGGTCGAGCTCGTTTTCAGCCTTTTGCCAAGCGAACAGCAAGCGCAACGATGGCGTCGCACACTGGTCGAGAAACTCTTCGAGCGTGCGATTTTCCGATTGCTCTTTCAACCACGTCTCTGCCTCCGCAGCGGTCTCGAAACCATAGTGCTCCAAGATCTCATCGAGGTATTTCATCAGCTGTTCGACCGTGTGAGCCATGTCAAAGATTTGCACAGCTCATTCCGTGCGGCAAGAAAATATCCTGCGCCTTCCGTCTCACGCTAGGGCTCCCTCACTTTGAGTTCTTCGGAAACAAGATTGCCTCCAAGATGTTTTCGTCGAGTGCAGCTCTGTAGCGCTTGCCTCGCAAGGAGTCTTT